>CAVKUD010000070.1:0-12495 GCA_963659315.1 Senegalimassilia sp.
GGTACATATACACTTTATGTCAGAAAGGTAGAGGAATAATGGCAGTTAGAGTTAGTGAAGCGGATTTTGAGGAAAAGGTCTTAAAGAGTGATAAGCCTGTAATCGTTGATTTTTACTCAGATTCATGTGTAGCATGCAAGATGCTTGCACCTGTTCTAGGAAATATAGAGGACGACTATGAGGATAAAATCAACGTATACAAAGTAAATACAAATTTTGATGCTGGTCTTGCAGAAAAATACGAGGTGACAGCAAACCCTACACTTCTTTTTATGAAAAACGGAGAAGCGGTAGAAAGAACAGTAGGTTTCCAGAAGCCGGACGACCTTAAGGCATTGGTAGAACGCCTGATTTGAATACACTGTATATATGCAGATTATCTAAGCCAGCAGGGCGGCAAGCCTGAATTAATAAAAGAAAGACAGGAGAACAATGATATGACAATCACAGTAGCAGGAGAAAAGAAAGAAGTAAAGGACAATCTTACATTACCAGAGCTTATCGAGCAGGAGAATGTGGAGATGCCTGAGTATGTAACTGTTTCAATAAATGATGAGTTTGTTCCATCAGAGGAAAAAGCAACAACAGTATTAAAGGATGGAGACAATGTTGAATTCTTATACTTCATGGGAGGTGGCTGCTAATGGCAATGACAGATGAACAGATTGAGCGTTATTCCCGCCACATCATCTTAAAAGAGGTTGGTGCAAAGGGACAGAAGAAGCTCTTAAACGGAAAAGTCCTTATAATTGGAGCTGGTGGACTTGGAGCACCTGCAGCAATGTATCTTGCAGCAGCTGGTGTGGGCACAATCGGAATTGTAGATGCAGATGAGGTAGACTTATCTAACTTACAGCGTCAGATTATCCATGGCACAGCAGACATAGGCAAAGCAAAGGTCAAGTCTGCCAAAGAGACAATGAATGCCATGAACCCTGATGTGACAGTCAACACATACCGCATGTTTGTTGACTCTACCAATATCAGAGACTTAATCAGAGACTATGATTTTATCATTGACGGAACAGACAATTTCCCTGCAAAATTCCTGATTAATGATGCCTGTGTACTTGAGAAAAAGCCATTTTCACATGCAGGAATTATCAGATTTAAGGGACAGCTCATGACCTATGTTCCAGGAGAAGGACCATGCTACAGATGTGTATTCAAGAATCCACCACCAAAGGATGCAGTGCCTACATGTAAGCAGGCTGGCGTCATCGGTGCCATGGGTGGAGTTATCGGTTCCCTTCAGGCAATGGAGGCAATCAAGTATCTTCTCGGAGTAGGTGATTTGCTTACAGGATACCTGCTTACATATGATGCGCTCACAATGGAGTTTAGAAAAATCAAGCTTCCAAAGGATACACATAACTGTGCTGTCTGCGGAGACCATCCAACAATCCTTGAGCCAATCGACTACGAGCAGGAAGTGTGTGAGGAGACTGAAAACAGATTTAAAGCGCCACGTGAGTAGAGGTAGAGCATGAATATAATTAGAATGAAATATCCATTTTTAGACGAGATAGCAGCCTATGCGAGAGAGCACCTGCCAGAGGAGGCATGTGGTCTTATCGCAGGAAGCGAGGACGAAAATGGAAGATTAGTTACAAAAGTATATTATCTGACAAATGTTGACCATGCAGAGGATCATTTTACCCTGGACCCAAAGGAGCAGCTCGCTGCAATCAAGGACATGAGGGCGAATGGACTTAAGCCTCTTGGCAACTGGCATTCTCATCCGTCCAGTCCATCAAGACCTTCGGATGAGGACATAAAGCTGGCATTTGACCCTAATGCCAGTTATATGATATTATCGCTTATGGCAGATAATCCAGTCCTTAACTCATTTCATATTGAAGACGGGGCTGTGACAAAAGAGGATTTGAGGATTTATTCTGACGAATACTTCTTTTAAAACGATTTAGAGGATGAAAAAATGAAATTGAAAACTAAAGAACTGACAACCTGTGCATTGTTTGCAGCCTTAATTGCAGTGGGGGCTTTTATTAAAATTGATATTCCGCTTCCAATGTATACAATGCATTTCACCATGCAGTGGTTTTTTGTACTGATGGCAGGCTTGCTGTTAGGAAAGAAGCTGGCAGCGACAAGTGTGGTGGTATACCTGTGCATAGGCTTGGTGGGAGTACCAGTGTTTGCAGCAGGAGGCGGTCCGACATATATTTTCAGACCTGGCTTTGGCTTTTTGCTTGGCTTTGCCCTTGCGGCGTTTTTAATGGGTGCGATAACAGATAAACTTAAAAAATACAATATTATAAACCTTTTACTTCCATCAGTGGTTGGTCTTATTGCTTACTATGGAGTGGGAGCAATTTATTTTTATTGTATTAATAATTTCTATGTGAAATCACCTGTGTCAATGGCTGTAGTTGTAGTAGATTACTGTCTGATAACTGTGATTCCTGATTTTATCTTATGCGTGCTGTCAGCAATGTTTGCAGTAAAGCTCAGACCTGTATTTATGAATATCCTGTATGGATATTCTTCAAGAAAGAAAGCTGTGTAGTATGGCATATTTTCCAATGTTTGTAGATTTGACAGATAAGCCCTGCCTCGTGGTTGGAGGTGGGGAAGTAGCGTATAGAAAGGTTAAGACTCTTTTGGATTTTGACGCAGAGGTGACGGTGGTTGCGGAGAGCGTCTGTCCAGAGCTTGCGAGGCTGGCGGAAGCAGAAAGGGCTGATGTGTCAAAGCATAAAGTCACAATCTGTGTCAGACCATTTCAGAAAGAGGACTGTGATGGCAGGCTGCTTGTAGTAGCGGCTACAGATGACAAGGACTTAAATCATAATATAGCTGAATATTGTAAAGCTGCTGGAATAATGGTCAATGCTGTTGACCAGAAGGATGACTGCAGCTTTATTTTTTCATCCTATGTCAAGGAGCAGAATCTGGTGGCTGCATTTTCAAGTGGAGGAAACAGTCCTGTCCTGACCCAGTACCTGAAAAAGAAGGAGGCAGATATACTGACTCCATTTTTAGGTCAGCTAAATGAGTATATGGGCGATATAAGGGCAGATATTATTTCAAAATATGACAGTGAAGAGGAGCGCAAAAGAGCATTTTGTGATATTGTATATAGTGCAATAGAAAAAGGTAAATTGCCATAGGAGAGATGGATGAAATATTATGTTGGAACAAGAGGCTCGAAGCTTGCGTTAGTACAGACTAACTATGTGATTGACAGATTAAAAAAGGCATACCCAGAGGATGAGTTTGAGGCTGTGATTATAAAAACCACAGGAGATATACAGGCAGACCGTCAGCTGGACAAGATAGGCTCAAAGGGCATTTTCGTAAAAGAGATAGAGGAAGAGCTTAGAGACGGCAGGATACAGATGGCAGTACATTCCCTAAAGGATATGCCAGACCAACCAGAAGCTGGGCTGACCTTTGCAAAAGCCTGGAAGCGTGAGGATTCAAGGGATGTACTGGTGCTTAAAAATGCAAAAACGCTTGATGAACTGCCAGAGGGTGCGGTAATCGGAACTGGAAGCAAGAGGAGAAAGTACCAGCTCCTTAAGCTTAGACCTGATTTGAAGGTAGTTGGAATCAGGGGAAATATAGATACCAGGCTTAGAAAGCTGTACGAGGGCGAGGAGACCTTAGACGGAATCATGATTGCAGCGGCAGGAATCAAGAGAATCGGCAGGGCAGACGAGATAAGCCAATACCTGTCTGTGGATGAGATAATCCCAGCTCCAGCCCAGGGAACACTCGCTCTTGAGCTTAGGGCTGACAATACAGAGCTTATGGCAAAATTAAATGCTCTGGCAGATGAGGACACTGATAAGTGCGTGCAGATGGAAAGAGCCTTTCTCAAGCAGATAGGTGGTGACTGCCATACACCAGTGGCTGCCTACTGTGATATAAATGCCAGGGGTGAGCTTGAGCTTAGAGCCATGTATGGAACTGAGGATGGCAGCAGGCTGGCTTCAACAAGGGTGACAGAAGCTGAAGTTAATACCGCTGATTGTACATTTGAAAATGAAAAGATGGATAAAATGGTGAATTTGGCTGTTGAAAAAATATGTCACGAATTACAGTTTTAAAGGTTGTATATAGGCAGAGAGAAAATGGGAAAAGTAATATTAGCAGGAGCAGGACCGGGAGATACGGGCCTGCTTACTTTAAAAGCATACAAATACATAAAAGAGGCTGACTGTCTGGTATATGACAGACTTTTGTCTCCTAAGCTTCTGGGGCTTGCAAGGGCAGACTGCGAGCTTATTTATGTTGGAAAAGAAAATCACAAGCATGTGGTAAAGCAGGACGGTATCAATGAGATATTATTCCAGAAGTCCAGGCAGCATGAGCTGGTTGTAAGGCTAAAGGGCGGCGACCCCTATGTATTTGGAAGAGGCGGAGAGGAAGCCTTATACCTCATCGAGAGAGGTGTGGCTGTAGAAGTAGTGCCGGGAGTCAGCTCTTCAATAGCAGCCCTTGCAGATGCAGGAATACCTATTACCCACAGGGGAGTGGCAAAGGGCTTTCAGGTGATAACAGCCCACAGCAAGAAGGATGAGGAGGCGGATATAGACTACTCCCTTCTCAAAGATGGGACTATAACCTGTGTCTTTCTCATGGGACTACAGCATGTGGCAAGCATTGCGACAGGGCTAATGGGAGCTGGAAGATGTGAGGACACACCTATAGCTGTAATTTCAAATGGCACCCTGCCGACACAGAATAAGTGTGTCGGGACACTTGGAAATATCGGGGAAAAAATGAAAGAGGCTCATTTAAAATCACCAGCTATAATTGTGGTTGGGGATGTGGTCAATATGAGTGACAGGCTTGACTTTTTTGAGAAGCGCCCCCTGTTTGGCAGAAGATTTATCGTGCCATATATTGAGGACATGATTGGATATGGAATACAAGGGCATGGTAACAGGATAATATCAAGCCTTGAAGCCCTTGGTGCAGATGTGATTGGAGTTAAGGTTGGCAGAATACAGCCTGTAATTATAAATGATTTTGAGGAACAGGTATGCAGAGCTGACTGGCTTATTTTTACCAGTAAAAATGGTGTAAAATCATTTTTCTATAATATGAAGTATGCTGGCATGGATATTAGAAAGCTGGCGGGCTGTAAGTTTGCGGTTGTGGGAAAGCATACAGCGGATGAGCTTGAGAAGCATAATATATCCCCTGATTTTATTCCAGAAACAGTGACTGGTGAGGGATTGGCAAGGGAGTTTACTGAAAGCATATTGCAGTCAGATAATGGGTCAGGTATAGAAAATGTGGCAGATACAGGAAATATCTTAAGTGCAGATAATACCCATATCAAGGTATGTATGCTTGCTGCAAATGAAGCATCAGCAGATGTGGAAAGCATACTGGGCAGTCATTGTGATTTCCATGAAATTACAGCCTATGAGAATATAGCACTCCCAATACCAAGTGGCATATTTGAGCCAATTCTGGAAGCCAACAGCAGGGAGATAGAAGCTGTCTTTACCAGTGCTTCAAATGTAAAGAGATTGTATGGAGTACTGCCAGAGGAGCTTGCAATCTCAAAGGCATATTCTATAGGAGAGAAAACCACGGGCGCATTAAAAGAGCAAAAGGCAGGTCAGATTATAGAGGCAGAGGATTGCTCCTATGAGGCGATATTAAAAAAAATAGTGGTATAAAGAGTATATATTTTAGTAAAAAGCATCTTCGGATGCTTTTTTATGTATGCCAAAGTATGCAATAAAAGCTGCCAGTTGCAGGATTTATGTATATTGCACAAAGGTTGATTAATAAAATTAAACAAATAGCCGGAAATGTATTTTATCTCCTATTTGATATTGAAAAAGTAAAAACATGGTACTATAATTCACTTAGAAGCCAAGGAAAAGAACAAGGCTGAAATTTTTTTGAAAGAATTAATTAAAATATTTAATCAAAGTAAAGGGAGGAAACAATCATGAAGTATTTTTTAGACAGTGCAAAAATCGATGAAATCAAGGAGGCATACCACACATTTGGTATAGACGGAGTTACAACAAACCCACGTCATATCATGGTTAGCGGCAAGCCTTTCCTTACAGTTATAAGAGAGATGGCAGACTGGGTTAAGGAGGAAGGTATTGAGGGCTACGAAAGATTTCCAATCTCAGTTGAAATCAATCCCCATCTCGATGATGCAGATGAGATGGTTGAAGAAGGAAAGAAGATTGCGGAAATCTGCAGCAACTTCGTAATCAAGATTCCATGTACAGAGGCTGGTATTCAGGCAGCCAGAAGACTTGAGGCAAAGGGTGTAAGAACAAATGTGACACTGGTATTTTCACCAGCCCAGGCAATTTTGCCAGCAAAGAACCATTCGCTTTTTGTTTCACCATTTATCGGATGGAAGGAAGCAAACGGAGAGGACTGCAAGGCATATATCAAGGCTATCTCAGACATCTATGATAACTATGGCTACAAGGGCAAGACCCAGATAATCTGCGCAGCCATCCGTACACCAAAGCAGATTGTTGACTGTGCAGTAGCAGGTGCAGATATCGTAACAACAGGACTTGAGGTATATAAGGACAGCATAAAGCACGCTTATACAAGACAGGGACTTGAGACATTCCAGAACGCATGGGATAACACAGTTACAGAGTAATTTAAGGAGGCAGGAATCAATGAAAATCGGATTTGTCGGA
This sequence comes from Senegalimassilia sp., assembly GCA_963659315.1. GTDB lineage: Bacteria > Bacillota > Clostridia > Lachnospirales > Lachnospiraceae > Roseburia. Next base: position 6,669 of record CAVKUD010000070.1, read on the forward strand.
TTAGGAATCATGGGAGAGTCCATGAGTGAGAATATAGTAAAAAAGCATGATGATGATGTATATGTTTTTGACTTTGTAGAGGATAAGGTAAAGCTCTTGGAGAGCAAGGGTGCAATCGGCTGCAAGAGTTCATTGGAGTTAGCTGAAAAATCAGATGTGATTATATCAATGGTTCCAAAGTCAGAGCACTCAATGGCTGTATACAAAGAAGTCTTACCAGCATTAAATGAGTCAAAGCTCTGTATTGATATGAGCACAATAGACCCATCCGTATCTGTGGAAATCTCAAAGATGGTAAAGGAGACAGGTGCCCAGTTCGTAGACGCACCAGTAGTTAAATCAAAGCCTGCAGCGATAGCAGGAAAGCTTGGCATATATGTAGGTGGAGATGAAAAAGCCTGCGAGAAGGCAATGCCAATACTTGCATATATGGGTGAAAACATCATCAGAATGGGTGGCAATGGCAAAGGTCTCGTCATGAAAATCTGCCACAATGCTCTGGTTTCACAGATTCAAAATGGTGTAAATGAGACACTGACACTGGCAAGTGCATATGGAATAGACATAGAGAGCTACACAAAGGCTATTTCATACGGCGGAGGACAGAATTTCTATCTGGATTCCAAGAATACACCGATTAAAAACGAGGACTATACAACAGCCTTTTCTATTGAGAATATGTACAAGGATGTAAATATCTGCATGAACATGGCAAAGGAAAGCAACTTGAAGCTGGCAGGAGAGACAGCAGCAAAGAATGTATATGATAAGGCAATGGAATTAGGCTACGGCAAAGAGGATTTCTGCGCTACAATCAAGGCTGTAAGAGAGATGCAGAAATAAAGGCAGGGCAAAGACATGTTAAAACATTTGAATGAAAAGAATGATGTGGAGATATTCAGCGTAAAGGATTCATGCTTTGCCAGCTATGGCAGAATAGTTGAGGGTATTGACTGTCAGGAGCTTATCTCTGTTATGGAAGAAAAGACTGGGATTCCTGAGTCTGGAAATGTCTATGTGGCTTCTGTCCCAGAACTCGAAGAGACGCATGCTGCGGAGGCTTTCAAAAACCGCATATATGGGGAGATGTCGATTCAGATAGGCTACTGCAATGGCAGAAACACTACATATAATGGATTTGAATACCACAAGGGCAGCGAAATCAACATAGCAGTGACTGACTTTATGCTGGTGCTGGGGCACACCTGGGAGATAAAGGACAACACCTACCGCATTGAGGATGCAAAAGTATTTTTTGTGGAAAAAGGCACAGTAATTGAAATGTACCAGACGACCCTTCACTTGTCACCATGCAGGGTAAGCGACGAGGGCTTCAAGGATGTTGTTATTCTACCAAGAGGCACAAACACACCTCTGGAGCATAAGAATCCTGCTGAGACAGGAGAAGAGAGACTGCTTTTACAGAAAAACAAGTGGGTTATTTCCCATCCGGACAGGGAGCCACTTATAAAACAGGGAGCATATCCGGGATTATTAGGAGAGAATAAGGAATTGTATTATTAAATGGATTAGTTATTTGGTTATTGGGAGGATTTTATGGAACATTTAGTATTTACGATAGTTACGTTTGTCCTGTTTACCGCTTTAGTCGGAATTGTTTCAGGAAAAATTGTAAAAGGAAGCGACGATCAGAAAACAGCAAAGGGATATTTCCTCGCTGGAAATGGACTCGGTGGCGTTTTTATTGCGGGTTCAATGTTACTTACTAATCTGTCAGCAGAGAATCTTGTAGGTCTCTCAGGACAGTCTTATGCAGCCAACATGTCAGGTATGGCATGGGAGGCAACAGCAGTAATAGCTACAATTGTTATGGCTTTTGTATTTTTACCGATGTACTTGAGAAAAGGATACACCACACTTCCTGAATTTATGGAAGAAAGATATGGTGTGGGTGTCCGCCGTATGGTTTCTATTTTATTCCTTATAGGATATCTTTTTATCGGAATTCCGGTATGTCTGTACGCAGGAGCAATCGCCTTTGAGCAGATTTTCGACTTTGCAGGAGTATTTGGAATCAGTGAGGGCACAGCACTTACTATCCTTATAGTTTTAGTAGGAATTATTGGTGCATTGTATGCTGTACTTGGTGGTATGCGTGCAGTTGCAGTATCAGACACAATCAATGGTATTTTACTTGTAGTTGGTTCTCTACTGGTCGTAGTATTTGGCTTTATAGCAGTAGGCAAATTAAATGGTGGTGGATTTGCTGCTGGTGTAGCAGATGTTGTTACGACAAATCCGGAAAAGCTCAATGCTATAGGAGGAAAGAATGACCCAGTACCATTTATGTGTATCTTCACAGGTATGCTGCTTGCAAACCTATTCTACTGGGGCACAAATCAGGTGCTTATTCAGAGAGCACTTGGAGCAAAAAATCTTAAAGAGGGACAAAAAGGTGTTATGCTTTCTGGTCTTCTTAAGATGATGGTACCTATACTTCTGGTACTTCCTGGAGTTATAGCAGCAAGACTTGTACCAGGACTTTCAAGCAAGGATTTTGCATATCCTTCACTTGTTGCAAAGGCTCTGCCATGGCCGATTGTAGGTCTGTTCTGCGCAGCTTTGTTTGGTTCGATTATATCAACATATAATTCATTCCTTAACGCAGCAAGCACAGTATTTATGATTGATATTTATAAGCCTATTTTTAATCCAAACCTTTCAGAGGAGGCTACAGTAAAGCTTGCAAAGAAAATTGGATGGGGATTTGCAGCATTTGCAATTATTTTTACTCCATTCCTTGATGTATTAAGCACAGGTTTATATGATTTTGGACGAAGTTTCACAGGATTTTACAATATTCCAATTATCACAATGGTACTTGTCGGAATGTTCTCTAAAAAGGGTTCTAAGCTTGGTGCAATATGTGCAACTATATTCCATATAGTATTTTATGCATGCTACAAGTTTATTTTCCCTCAGATTGATTCACCATTTACAAATGCAGTATGTGGTATCAACTACATGAACATTTATGCTATTTCATTTGTGATTATGCTTGTAATCATTTTTGTATGCAGTAAGATTTCTCCAAATACAAAAGTGTTTGATAAAGGTTCAGCTCGTACAGATGGCTATGATATGACACCGTGGAAGCACAAAAATTCATTTGCAATATGGCTTATATCATTCCTCGTATATGAGTATTTCATTTTCTCACCAGCAGGTATTGCTACAGAGAACAAGAACGTGACAAGAATTGCAGTTGTTACCGCTATACTTGTAATTGAAACTGTTGTTTTACTGGTTAAGGAAATGAGCAAAAGAAAGAAAACTGCTTAGGGAGGTTATTAAATGCAGATTAAATTAAATAACGGAGAGTTCAGCCTTTCTCAGGGGGAAAAAGAGATTCTTGTCCATAGCAAAGACCGACCGATGATTTTCATTGGAGTGGGACAGGAAGATGTGGATATGTATCGCGGCAATTTCAAGATAACAGATTATGTTACAGAGAGATATCCGCTTGCCCTTACTGAGGCAGAAGAGACTGAAAACGGCGTTAAGCTTAATTTTGAAAACCGAATTATTGTTGACGTAAAGAGTGATGGAACACTCTGCACATTAGACTTTGAGCAGAAGGATGAGAGGATTAACCGATTCTGGTTCAGGGTTGCCGCTGATAAAGAGGAAAAGTGCTATGGCTGTGGTGAGCAGATGTCTTACTTTAATCTGCGAGGAAGAAATTTCCCTATATGGACATCTGAGCCGGGCGTAGGACGGGATAAGACAACTTATGTTACCTGGCGTTCAGATGTGGAGAACAAAGCAGGTGGAGATTATTATAATACTAATTTCCCACAGCCAACCTATGTTTCTACAAAAAAATATTATCTGCATGTAGATTCAACTGCATATGCGGATTTTAACTTTAAAAATGAAACATTCCACGAATTACAGATTTGGGAAGTGCCAAAACAGATTCGTATAGAAGCTGCTGACACTTATCTGGAACTCTTGGAGAAGCTTACAGCATATTTTGGCAGACAGCCTAAGCTCCCAGAATGGGTGTATAAGGGTCTTGTTATAGGTGTGCAGGGTGGAAATGAGAGGTCCTTTGGACTGCTGGATAAGACATTGGAAAAGGGTGTAAAGGTATCTGGTATCTGGTGTCAGGACTGGTGTGGAAAGAGAGTTACGTCTTTTGGAAAGAGACTTCAGTGGGATTGGAAATACCACAAAGAGATGTACCCTGACTTACCAGAAAAGATTAAGGAGGTCAATGCTAAGGGAATTAAGTTCTTAGGATATGTAAATCCTTATCTCGTAAATGATGGAGAACTCTACAAAGAGGGTAAGGAAAAAGGCTATTTTGCGACTAAGTCGGATGGCAGTGATTATCTGGTGGATTTTGGTGAGTTTTACTGTGGAGTAGTGGATTTGACCAATCCAGAGGCTTTTGAGTGGTTTAAGGGTGTTATCAAAAAATACACACTTGATATCGGTATTGATGGCTGGATGGCAGACTTTGGAGAGTATCTTCCAACAGATGATATCTGCCTGCACAATGGCAAATCTCCTATGATAGAGCACAATCACTGGCCAGTCCTTTGGGCAAAGTGTAATTATGAAGCTGTCAAGGAATCAGGAAAGCTTGGAGAAGCAGTATATTTCATGCGTGCCGGTGGTGCAGGAAGCCAGAAGTACTGCACACTGCTCTGGGCAGGAGACCAGTCAGTTGATTTTACAATACATGATGGACTTGCTTCTGTGATATGTGGAGCCTTAAGCTCAGGTATGATGGGATGTGGACTAACCCACAGTGATATTGGTGGATATACCTCACTGTTCGATAATACACGTACAAAAGAGTTGTTCCTAAGATGGGCTGAAATGGCAATGTTTACACCATTTATGAGAACCCATGAGGGAAACAGGCCGGACACCAATTTTCAGTATTATGATGATGAGGACACCATGGAGCAGCTGGCAAGACTTGTTGACATATACACAATGCTTGCGCCATATACAAAAACCTTGGTGGAGGAAAACTCAGAAAGTGGACATCCTGTACAAAGACCACTGTTCATGCATTATGAGAATGATGCGAGAACTTATGATATTCAATATGAGTATCTCTTTGGAAAAGATATGCTTGTAGCTCCTGTCTATGAAGCTGATAAACATGAGTGGAATGTATATCTGCCAGAGGATGAATGGGTTCATCTATGGACTGGAAAACTATATCATGGTGGGGATACACAGGTGTCTGCTGAGATTGGATACACACCTGCCTTTTATAGGAAAGACAGTAGTTTTGCATCCGTATTTGAAGAAATCAGAGAAAAATATGGAGTTAAATAAATGAAAGCGTTTTTATTTTACATAGTAATTTTTCTGACAAATGTAATCCAGGGAATAACAGGCTTTGCAGGAACAATTCTTGCAATGCCGCCTGGACTCATGCTTGTGGGCTACAGTGTGGCAAAGCCAATACTCAATGTGCTGGGAATTTTAGCCGGTGTATATGTCTTTATTACACAGAGCAGATATGTTGATTGGAAGCAGTTAAAAAAAGTAGTCCTCATTATGGCAATAGGTATTTTTGCAGGCTTCTTTTTGAAGAATGCGCTGGCAGGATATGACAGCCTTCTATACAGGATACTTGGTGTTTTTGTGGTTTTTCTTGCCTTACAGGGATTTTGGAAAATGTCTGCAAGAGGTCAGAAAACATCAGATAAGGGCTCCACAGGCAAATCACTTGCCTTACTTATCAGTGCCGGAGTAGTTCATGGCATGTTTGTATCGGGAGGTCCACTTCTCATAGGCTATCTGTCAAGGGAGATAAAGGAAAAGAGAAGCTTCAGAG
>CAVKUD010000071.1:0-12452 GCA_963659315.1 Senegalimassilia sp.
GGGATATATAGGCAGCTGCGTGCCCTTTGTCTTAGGTCTTTTACTGGTATTATTCGGAGATAAAATCGGACTTTCACAGATGACCGCAATGTCGGCAGCCTTTATCATTACAGCTGTCTGGTGGGTAGTGCTTACCATTCCACTTTTAAAGAATTATAAGCAGATAAATTATGTGAAGAAAGAGCAGGGTGTTGTGGCAGGCAGCTTTAAACGTCTGGGAGAGACCCTTGTAAATATAAGAAGTGAAAAGTCTGTTTTCTTGTTTTTACTGGCATTTTTCTGCTATATAGATGGCGTGTATACAATCATTGATATGGCAACTGCATATGGCACAGCGCTGGGACTGGACTCTACAGGACTTCTGCTTGCCCTTTTAGTGACACAGATTGTGGCATTTCCATCTGCCCTTATATTTGGCAGGCTGTCGCAGAAGTATGAGTCTGGCAGGCTGATTCCTATATGTATTGCAGCCTATACTGTAATTGCAGTCTTTGCATTTTTCCTGGACACACAGTGGAAATTCTGGGTGCTGGCAATCTGCGTAGGTATGTTTCAGGGCGGCATACAGGCTCTGTCACGTTCACACTTTGCCAAAATCATACCAGCTGAGAAGTCTGGAGAATATTTTGGACTCTATGATATATGCGGCAAGGGTGCTTCCTTCCTTGGAACCATGCTTGTGAGTGTGGCAAGCCAGCTGACAGGAAGCGCAAATATCGGTGTGGGTTCACTGGTTGTCCTCTTTATTATCGGCTTTATACTTTTTAATAAATCGTTAAAAATAAATTAGGACTAATATCCTATATTTGTATTCCCAAAAGGTCAAGTTAGTGTTAGAATAAAATATAAAACCTATTGGATAAGGCAGGTAAGTAATGAGAAAAAGAGTATCGGCACTAATTTTGGGAATAGTAATGCTTTTGACCAGCTTTGGCAATATCTATGCAGGAACTAACGTACCGCAGGAAGAGACACCAGACTATAAGGTGGCATTTTATGCATCAAGCTGTTATCACATACAGGACTTAAATGGCAAGAGGTCAGGCTATGGATATGAGATGATGCAGAATGTGTCAAAATATATGCAGTGTACATTTTCATATGTAGGATATGATAATACACCGCAGGAATGTGAGGATATGCTCCGTAATGGTGAGCTGGATATATATACCGCCGCCAGAAAGACTCCAGAGCGTGAGGAGGAGTTTGCATTTTCTACCCATCCTGCGATTACAGCAACCACATGTATGAATGTAAAACGTGGCAATACCCAGGTTGTGTCGGGAGATTATTCTACATACAATGGGCTTAAAATAGGTCTTTTGGAGAGACATACCTATAATGATAAGTTTATTGCCTTTACTGAGGAGAAGGGCTTTGACTGTGATATAGTCTATTATTCCACACCCAAGGAGCTTTCACAGGCTCTTATCGATAATGAGGTTGATGCAATTGTAGACAGCTATATCAGGACGCCTGAGGACGAGGTTACAATAGAGAATTTTGGTGAGACAGCCTACTATATAATGGCAAGAAAAGAGGATCAGGAGCTGATTGACCAGCTGGATGCCGCCTTTGATGATATGAGTGAGGCTCTGCCTAAGTGGAGAAGTGACCTCTACAATAAGTACTATGGGGATGAAACCCACAACAGTGAGCTGACAGCAGAGGAGCAGGAATTTCTGGCACAGCTGCAGGCTGACAAGGTCACAATCCGTGGTGTGATGAACCCTGATAATAATCCATACTCATGGTATGATGATGGTCAGAATTATGGAATCGTTGCGGATATTTTTGCTGAGACGGCAGAGGAGCTGGGACTTAATTACAAGATTTTATCTGCCTCTACCAAAGCGAGATATGAGGAGCTGATTGCCTCTGGCAATGTAGATATATGGCTGGATATGGATGAATACTATGAGGAGGAGGGCAGTGCCAAGTACAAGGACACGGACCCTTATCTATCCACCTCCCTGTCTATGCTCCGTGTCAGTGGTGCCGTAAATCCTGTAAAGAAAATAGGTGTAATTGAAAATAATATAAATAAGAGGGAAATCATAGCTGTCACCTGGCCTGATTCAGATATTATAGCTCTCAACAGTACGGATGAATGTATAGATGCCCTGATAAAGGGCAGGATAGATGGAGCTGTGCTCCTAAGCTATACAGCCCAGAGGCTTGTGAGGGATGATGTGCAGAACAGGTTCAGGACTGAGGTAGTGCCAGGCTCTACAATCAGTATCAAAATGGGCATAAATGCGGACTGCGACCATATGTTTTATCAGATTTGGGAAAAGACTCTGCTAAAGGTAGCGTCTGAAAACACTAATGAGATTATCCAGCAGAATATGCAAAAGACAGCAAAGACATCACTTATAGCATTTTTGTTTGACTATCCTGTATATCTGATATTTGGTATATGCTTTATCCTTTTTATGCTGTTTTTCATATTCCAGTGGAGGCATACAGCAAAGATACGGAATGAACAGACCCAGATTGCAGAACAGCTTTCCATTGCTCTGGCGGAAGTGAATGCGGCGAATGATGCAAGGCTTAATTTCTTCTCAAAAATGAGCCATGACATCAGGACCCCTCTGAATGCTATTCTTGGCATGACCCAGATTGCCATAAAGTATAAGGAAGAGCCTAAAAAGCTGGATGATGCCCTGCAGAATATTGTATCGGAGGGAAATTATCTCCTTACAATGATTAATTCCATACTGGATGTAAACCAGCTGGAGGAGGGACACATGGAGCTTTTGCACAAGCCCTTTAATCCGACTGAAAATCTCGAGGAGTGCATGAGTATTCTAAGACCTCTGGCTGCCAAGAAGGAGCAGAAAATCATGATAAGCTCCAACTTCAGAAACAGGGTGGTAATGGGAGATTCAGGCAGGTTTAACCAGATTATAGTAAATATCGTGTCAAATGCCATAAAGTACACCGGCAATGGAGGCGAGATAAAGATAAGCCTGGATATACTGCCAAACAATCATTACAGATTTACCTGTATCGACAACGGAATAGGTATGAGTGAGGAATACATAAAGCATATCTGTGATGATTACAGCAGGGCGGAGGACAGCAGGACTTCGGCTACAGAGGGCACAGGACTTGGAATGGCGGTTGTCAAGGGCTTTACAGAGCTTATGAATGGAAGCCTGTCCATAGAGAGTGAGCCTGGTAAAGGCTCTAAGTTTGTGGTTGAGATACCATTTGAGGACGCATCCGCAAAGCAGCGCACTATACTGGCGAATGAAGAGTCAGAGCTTGACATAAATAATTATGATTTTGAAGGCAAAAAAGTTCTCTTAGTCGAGGATAATGCCTTAAATGCAGAAATTGCAACAGAGCTGCTCTCAGATGTGGGACTGGAGGTTGACTGGGCTGAAAATGGAGCCCTGGGAGTAGAAAAATTTGAAAAGTCAGAGCCTCACAGCTACTATGCAGTCTTTATGGATATGCAGATGCCAGTCATGGACGGAATAGAAGCGACAAAGGCTATCCGAGCCATGAACAGAGAGGATAAGGATATACCTATCTATGCAATGACAGCAAACACATTGATTAAGGATAAGAAGAGATGTGAGAAGGCCGGCATGAATGGATATATCACAAAGCCTATCAATATCAAGGATATTGTTAGGGTTATGATTTTACAGTAAATAAATATAGACAGGTATTAAAAAAGGGCTTTCGGGAAGCCCTTTTTTATCTTGTTATGTTTCTAACCCAGACATACTTCTTGTAATGTATGTATACAGCTGGAAGCTTCACAATCTCATCAAGACTGATAATGATGTATACAAGCCATACTGGTGCGTGGAAGGCAAAGGCTGCTATAAAGCCAAGGGGCACAGAGAAGCACCACATGGCACCCAGATTTCCCTTCATATCAAATTTGGAATCTCCACCAGCACAGAAAATTCCATCCAGGACGGTGGTATTTACAGACTGTCCCATGAGGTTAAAGCCAAGCACAATCATCATAAACTGCAGGTATTCCCTGGCAGTATCTGACATAGGTGCCATGCGTGATACAAGGGGCGACAGAAGCATAAGCACTGTTCCTGTCACAATACCTATTACGATAGCGATACGGGTGATTCTGCCACCGTAATTTTTGGCTTTTTCCAGCTCATTTGCACCTAAGAGGTTGCCCACTAAGATACCAGCTCCTGCGCTGACACCTCGGATGACACACTGCACCATGCTTTTTACAATGCTTGCTATGGAGTTAGCTGCCACAGCATCACTTCCCATATGACCGAGAATCACTGAGTAGAGGGAGAATGCAATTCCCCAGACTAAAGCAGCTCCAAGGACTGGTGAGGTATAGTGCCAGAAATCCCTTGTGAGGGTCTTATCTGTGTGCAGGATGCCAGACCAGCGGATTGCAACTGAACTGTAGTGTCTCACTGCAAAAAATGCCCATATAAGCTCCACAATACGGGCAGTAACTGTAGCATAGGCAGCGCCTACTATGCCAAGCTTTGGCGCTCCAAGGAAGCCAAAGATTAATATGGTGTTGAGACAGATATTTATAATTACAGCTGTAGAGCTGATTTTGGAGCTTAAGGCAGCATATCCTATATTTTTGAGCAAAATAAGATAAATCTGTGAAACTCCACAGAGCACATAGGAGAGGGCAACTGCCCTCAGATATGATGCGCCGTTTGCAATCAGGATGGCATCATTTGTAAACAGGGCCATGAGTGAGTCTGGTATAGTGAGGGCAAGGACTGTGAAGAGTCCGCCAAAAATCAAATTGATGTAAAGGGCTACAGGCATGACCTTTTCTATGGAATTTATGTCCTTTTTGCCCCAGTACTGGGCGATTATGATACCGCAGCCTGCGGCTATGCCTGAAATAAACAGGTTTAATATAAATTGAATCTGACCAGCCAGAGATACAGCTGACAGGGATTCCTGGTTTACGAATCCAAGCATTATGGCATCTGTTGCACTGACAAGTGCCAGCATAAACTGCTGGATAGCGATTGGAACAACAAGCTTAAGCATCTGCTGGGCTAGTTCATTGTCTTTTGTATTGATTTTTAACATAGTATAACTCCTTGTTTTGTGATGAAACATAGATATTTTATAGACTTTTTTTGCGTGGGTCAAGGGGAGAATGCAGCTTGATTAAATGAAAGTGGCTTGCCGAATAGGACAGATATATTATAATGAAAAAAGAAGTTTAGACAACATACAGGAGGCAGAGAAATGTTCAGACCAATGAGAAGAAAGAAAAAGGAGATAAGCATTGATGCGGCAAAGGAATTACTGCGAAACGAAAGACGAGGGATTTTTGCAGTAAACGGAGATGGTGGATATCCATATGCTGTACCAGTCAACTATATCTATGACCCTGCTGCAAACAGGATTTATTTTCATGGTGCAGGAGCAGGGCATAAGTTTGAAGCCTTACAAAAGGATGATAAGGTCTGCTTTACAGTCTATGGCAATGAGAGGATAGATGAGATGGAAGCCTGGGCACCATATATGCAGAGTGTGGTGGTATTTGGCAGGTGCAGTATCGTAGAGGATGAGGAGAAAGCTCTTGAGCTTGTGAAAATTGTGGCTCAAAAATATTATCCTGATGATGAGACGATAGATGAGGAAATAGCCCATGCTGGCAAGGCTGTGAAAGTCTATGAAATCATGATAGAGCATATGAATGGCAAGGAGATACAGGAAAAATAGCAAATATTTACAAAAAATAGTACTTTTTTCATGATTACTTGTAGAAAAAGGCTAAAGGGTTTATAATATAAGCTATATATTATGTAAAATGAAAGAAAGGGAGAAGGCAATGAAACAAAAAGAACAAAAGAAAACAACTTCCATTAAGACAAAGCTTCTGGGAACGATTCTTCCGGTTGTTATTGTGATTGGAGTAGTATTGGTAGGTGTGTCATATTTTGTTTCCAAGCAGATAATTACAGAATATGCAACAGATTTGCTGAATTCATCCATTGAAAATCAGTCGAATGAGATTGAAGCCTGGTTAGGGGAAAATCTGGCAGCTTTCCAGATGGCAAAGGAGACAATAGAAGGACTGGACGCTGATGATGCCCAGCTTCAGGATATACTTGACAGGTATTATGGCTATGATGATAACTATCCAAATGGACTCTATATTGCAGATGCAAATGGAAAGCTGATGAAGGCAGTGGAATCAGACAAGACAGAGAGCAATCCTACAGCTTCGGTATGGTATCAGGATGGCCTTACGAGACTGAATATGGGCTTTACAGATGCTTATACCAACTCAGACGGAGAGGCTGTTATCAGTGCTTCAGGTATTTTAAATGATGGCTCAGCAACAATGAAGGTTATATCTGCGGACTTGTCCTTACAGCGTATAAGTATTATTGTAAACAGCTTCGTGCAGATGGATGATGCACAGGCATTTCTGGTAGATACCAAGGATGGTACAATACTTGCAGACCGTGACAGCAGTCTGATTTTTACAAAGCTAAGTGATTCTGACCAGAGCTTTTATAAGAGAATCGAGGAAAAAAGAGTATCTGGTGATTATGACATGGAGGAGATTGATAATAAGATGGCTGCCTGCGCAGAAGTATCTGGAACAGACTGGCTCTTAGTATCATATGTCCCAATAGCTACTGTATATTCAGGACTTAATACAGTCAGAACTGTGATGGTATTTATCGGAATAGTCTCTCTTTTAGTATTAGCTGTCATTATTGAGCGTACAGTTCATGTGGTAATAAAGCCTGTAAAGGAACTGACAAGAGTAATTACAACCATGACAGACGGTGACTTTACAGTAAATGTAGATGTGAAGAGCAATGACGAAATTGGTGTGATGGGACAGTGTGTAGAGCGGTTTATCCAGTCTATGCGGGGCATGATTATGTCCATTCATGGGGTATCGGACAAGCTGCATGAACAGGCTGACAACAGCAGCCTGATATCAGGTCAGATGTATGATGCATCCAGAACCCAGAGCCAGTCTATGCAGGAGTTAAATAATACAGTAGAGCAGCTTTCACTTTCTGTTAATGAGATTGCAGAAAATGCAACAACCCTTGCAATGGTAGTTTCTGATACAAGGGATGAGGGCAATCAGGTTGACATAAAGATGAAGGATACAGTTGAGGTATCACGCAAGGGCAAGAGTGATATGCAGAACGTTGGAGAGGCAATGCAGAATATCAACGATTCTGTGCTTAAGCTGCAGCAGGCAATAGATAAGGTAGGAAAGGCTTCCGAGGAGATTACCAATATAACAGGCGTAATCAGCGGAATTGCAGAGGAGACTAACTTACTCTCATTAAACGCTTCTATAGAGGCTGCGAGAGCAGGAGAAGCTGGCAAGGGCTTTGCTGTAGTAGCTACTGAGATAGGACAGCTGGCAAAGAACAGTGCCGAGTCAGTGCAGAATATCGAAAAACTCATATCAGAGATAAATGTGCTGGTAAAGGATGCAGTATCGCAGGCAGATGACAGTGTGGAAAATATCAACAACAGCAGCGAATTAGTCGGCGATGCCTTAAAGACCTTTGATGTCATCTTTGACAATATCGATGAGGTAAGCACTCTGGTACGCCAGATGATTGAAAAAGTAGAAAAAGTAGATGAGGTAGCAAACAATGTGGCTGCTATTTCAGAAGAGCAGGCAGCAAGCTCTGAGGAAATTCTGGCTACATCTGATAATATGGTAGAGCATGCCAACAGTATCACAGGAAACAGTGAGACCGTGGCAAGTGATGCAAAGGAGCTTACCACTTCTGCCGAGGAGCTGGCAAACCAGGTTGATGCATTTAAGGTTGAGAAGGAGGAATACTAGGATGAAAAAGAAGCTGGCATACATATTAAGTATATTGGTATTTGGAGTATTCCTGGCTACAGGCTGTGGCAGCCAGACCACAAGCGCAGGCAGCAGCAATGTAAAGATTCTGCTAAGCGTAAATGCAATGGATGATTTCAGACAGACACTGGTAGATGCAGCCCAGCAGGAGGCTGACACCCAGGGAGTACAGCTGGATGTCTTTGATGCAGAAGATAATATCGAAAATCAGGTGGAGCATATTAAAAAGGCAGCAGCAGAAGGCTATGATGCTATCCTCTGTGGACCTGTATCGACTGATACGGCAGTGGAATTAAAAGCCAATGCTGGAGATATACCGATTGTATTTTTCAACAGCTGTCCGGATGAAAAGCAGTTAACTGAGGGACAGTACATATACGTTGGTTCAGATGAGAGCGTGGCAGGTCAGTACCAGGCAGAATATGTACTGGATAAGTTTGCAGACAAGGATGAGATAAACGTAGTGATTTTCAAAGGACCAAAGGGTCATTCTGCTACAGGTGGAAGAACTAAGGGTGTGAAGAAAACCTTAGAGGCAAGCGGCAAGAAAATTAATTATGTATTTGAGGACTATGCAAACTGGGATGGCGATACAGCAGGGGAAATGTTTGAGCTTTTCCTCAAAACAGGTTCAAAGGCAGACTGTGTGATTTGCAACAATGATGGTATGGCGCTTGGAGTAGTAGAAGCATGTAAGAAGGCTGGGGTTGACCTGGACAGCATGCCTATATTGGGCGTAGATGCCACAGCAGACGGATGTACTGCAATCGAAAATGGCGATATGGCATTCACCGTATACCAGTCAGGCAGCGGTCAGGGAAAGGCTGCCATTGATGCAGCGCTTAAGCTTATAAATGGTCAGTCAGTGCAGGATATAGAGGGTGCAACTGATGATGGACTGTATGTATGGGTGCCATTTGAGAAAGTGGATAGTAATAATGTAAGTAGTTATAAATAAGATAATAATAAATACGAGTATATTGGAAAGGCATCTGTATGCGTGATGGCATGGCAGGTGTCTTTTTCTGGTTAAAAATAAAAAACGGGGCAAAATAATGCGAATTGAAATTGAAAAACGGGGCAAACATATGTACGTTTTATGACCCATATACTATGATACAATCCCATAAAAGAAAACATAAACAGGTTTTACAGAAAGTGGGGACAGTATAATATGGAAAATGAATTTGACTATATATCATCAGTTAAGGAGCTCACCTGTGAGGAATTAGCGGAGCATATTGATAAGGACATAACATCCTATGATTTATCCCGGATGGATTGGGAGGAGTATCTTGTACACTTCACATGTCTGGTATCAGAGCTTAAGGATTACCGCAACGAGCTGGCAAAGAAGCATTCTGATATAGACCAGAAGATATGTGATATCCTGCATTATATTGAGCTGTGCGAGACGAATGATGATGAAGCTGTGGCATTAATCGAGCTGCTCAGAGTATGCAGGACGAAAAGAAGACATATAATGGACGAGCTTCAGAAGGTAGACCAGTTTCAAAACAATCTGGGAACCAATGAGAACGTAGAAAAGGCTAAGAAAGCCCTTAAGGGGATAAAGGGACTTGAGACCAGAAAATACAAGCCTAGAAAATATGAGGAACTGTTTCAGAATGGTGTACTGAAAGAGAAACATGTGATATAGTGGTGGAAATTGGTGGAGGGATAATCAATGACATTACAGCAATTGACATATTTAGTAACGGTAGCAGACTGTGGAAATATTACTGAGGCGGCGGAGAAGCTTTTCATATCGCAGCCCTCTCTCAGTGCGGCTATTCACAACCTTGAAAAAGAAATAGGCGTGACTGCATTTGTCAGGTCAAATAAAGGCGTGACTATTACCAGAGAGGGGGAAGAGCTGCTGTCATATGCCAGGATGCTCTTGGAGCAGGCAGATAATATGAAGGAGCATTTTGGAAATGGCGAAAAACGCACACCAAAATTTTCTGTGTCCTGTCAGCATTATTCCTTTGCGGTAAATGCCTTTGTGGATTTGATTAAAAAATATGATGCAGAGCAATACAGCTTTATTATCAGGGAGACCCAGACAGGGGAAATCATTGATGATGTGGCAAACGGAAAAAGTGAGGTGGGGGTAATCTATCTTTCTGAGCACAATGAGGAAGTTCTTTTAAAGCTCATAAAAAATAATGATTTGTCCTACGAGGAACTGTATATAGCAAAGCCACATGTGTTTATCTGCAAGAATCATCCTCTGGCAGCTAAGGATGAGATTACAATGGAGGACCTGGTGCCATATCCATATCTGGTATATGAGCAGGGCAATCGTAATTCCTTTTTCTTTTCAGAGGAATTTATCAGTATGCTGGAATTTCCAAAAAATATCCAGGTGAGGGACAGGGCGACTCTCTTTAATCTGGTCATTGGACTTAACGGATTTACTGTCAGTAGTGGTATTATTGACAATGAACTAAACGGCAGTAATATCATAGCAAAGCCGCTGGCAGTGGATAAGAGCATGAGAATCGGCATTATAAAAAAGAAAAATATAATATTCAGCAGATATGCTTTGGACTATATGGAGGCACTTAAATACTATCTAACCATAGTTTAAAACTATGGAGAAGCTATAAATTTATATATTTTTCAAATAAATATTATGTTGATAGAATATCCTCAAAGATAAGCGAAAGAGAGGATATGAAATATGAGCAAGTTACAGACACCATTCAGATACGATTATGTGGGAAGTTTTTTGAGACCACAGGCGCTTAAGGATGCGAAGGAGAAGTATAGTGATGGGGCAATCAGCAAGGAGGAATTAGACAGGGTAATCAATGATGAGATTACAAAGCTGGTTGCAAAGCAAAAGGAACTGGGCTATCACGTAATAACAGATGGCGAGTTCAGGAGAACATTCTGGCACCTGGATTTCATGTGGGGTTTGGACGGAGTAGCCCATGAGAATACAGGTGGAGGTGTGAAGTTTGATGCTGAGCTGGCAGTTCTGGATGATACATACCTTGTGGGTAAGATTAAGGCAAAAGCCCATCCATTTGTGGAGTACTTTAAATTTTTAAAGCAGTTTGAGGATGAAAACACAGTAGCAAAGTACACAATCCCTGCACCGGCACAGACCTTTCAGCAGATGATTGTACCTGCAAATATTGAGACAACCAGAAAGTTCTATAGCACAAATGAGGAGTTAATTGCGGATATAGGAAAAGCCTATCAGGATGTAATCAGGCAGTTTTACGATGCAGGATGTAGAAATCTTCAGTTAGATGACTGCACATGGGGTGCGATTGTGGGAGATGCTGCTAAGCAGAGATACAAGGCTCTTGGCATTGATATAGACGAAGTGAAGGAGCAACTGCTTCAAGTAAATAACCTTGCCCTTGTAAATAAACCAGAGGATATGGTTATCACATCCCATATTTGCAGAGGCAATTATCATTCTACATTCTTTACCAGTGGACCTTATGACACAGTGGCTGACTATGTCTTTGCCAGAGAAAATGTGGATGCCCTGTATCTGGAATATGATGATGAGAGGTCAGGCGGATTTGCCCCATTACAGAAGGTGTCTGCTGACAAGAAGGTAGTTCTTGGACTTATTACCACAAAATCGCCAGTGCTTGAGGACAAGGAGCAGGTGATTAAGAGAATAAATGAAGCTGCAAAGTATATTCCACTTGACAGATTATACTTAAGTCCACAGTGTGGATTTGCTTCATGTGAAATAGGAAACAAGCTCACAGAGGATGAGCAGTGGGCTAAGCTCAAGCTGGTTAAGGAAATTGCTGAGGAAGTGTGGGGCTAAAGTTGTAAATCTGGGTGAAACATGATTGTATTGGTATTTAGTTACACATAAGTTATGTTGTAAACAATTAATTGAAGGAAATGTACATGATTTTAAATAAACGAAGTATACCAATACTAGACCCAGAGAACTTGAATTTGTAAATCTATATATATATGTAAATTTATATACATATTAAAAAACAAAGATTATAAATTACAAATTCAAGGAGGATGCAATGAGTAACCCAATAAAGAGTTTAACAAAAAAAGAATGGATATTATGGATAGGCTCTCTTGCTATAGTCATATTGTCAAACCTGCTGTCAACCGACATTGATGTCCTGACACTTGTATCTGCATGCGTGGGAATCACATCACTGATTTTTGCGGCAAAGGGTAATGTCTGGGCACAGATACTGATGGTAATATTCAGCATACTGTATGGTCTGATTTCATGGCAGTTCAGATACTGGGGTGAGATGATTACTTATCTGGGGATGACAATGCCTATGGCTATATGGTCTACTGTCACCTGGATAAAGAACCCTTCTGAAAGCGGGCAGGAGGTAGCAATCCAGAAGCTTACCAGAAAGCATGTGGCAGGAATTGCAGCAACAGGCGTCATTGTGACTGCGGTATTTTATATGATACTTAAGGCGCTTGATACGCCTAATATCCTCTTTAGTACAATATCAATCACTACAAGCTTTCTTGCGGCGTCACTTACCATGCTTAGAAGCTCTTATTATGCGCTGGGATATGCGTCAAATGATATTATACTTATTATAATGTGGGTGCTGGCTTCGATTGAGAACCCGGCATATATACC
>CAVKUD010000072.1:0-12419 GCA_963659315.1 Senegalimassilia sp.
TAACCAGTTTTATTATATTATGGCTCCAGATATATTTCAAGGAGGAAGATAAAATGTCACAGACACAAATCGAACTTAACCGAGGATTAGCCCAGATGCTTAAGGGCGGAGTAATAATGGACGTAACAACACCTGAGCAGGCAAAAATCGCAGAAGCTGCCGGAGCCTGCGCTGTCATGGCTCTTGAGAGAATTCCTGCCGACATCCGTGCCGCTGGTGGCGTATCAAGAATGAGTGACCCAAAGATGATTAAGGGTATTCAGGAGGCAGTCAGCATCCCTGTAATGGCAAAGTGCAGAATCGGACATTTTGCAGAGGCACAGATTTTACAGGCTATAGAAATCGACTATATAGATGAGTCAGAAGTACTCTCTCCTGCTGATGATGTCTACCATATCAATAAGAGGGATTTCAAAGTGCCATTCGTATGCGGTGCAAGAGACCTGGGAGAGGCGCTCCGCAGAATAAATGAAGGTGCTACAATGATTCGTACCAAGGGCGAGCCTGGTACTGGTGACATCGTTCAGGCAGTCCGCCATATGAGAAAGATGAATTCTGAAATCAGAAGAATCGTCTCTATGCAGCCAGACGAGTTATTTGAAGCAGCAAAGCAGTTACAGGTACCATATGATTTAGTACTCTATGTACATGACAATGGCAAGCTCCCTGTTGTTAACTTTGCAGCTGGTGGTGTTGCCACTCCTGCTGATGCGGCACTTATGATGCAGCTCGGTGCTGAGGGCGTATTCGTAGGCTCTGGAATTTTCAAATCAGGTAATCCTGCAAAGCGTGCCGAGGCGATTGTTAAAGCCGTAACAAACTACACTGATGCCAAATTAATCGCCGAGTTATCTGAGGATCTGGGAGAAGCAATGGTTGGTATCAATGAAAACGAGATAAAAATTATCATGGAAGAGCGGGGACAGTAAAATGAGAATCGGTATTCTGGCTGTTCAGGGAGCCTTTATAGAACACGAGAAAATGCTTGAAAGCCTTGGTGCAGAATGTGTAGAGCTGAGAAAAAAGGAGGACATCCGTAATCTTGATGGACTGGTTCTGCCTGGCGGTGAAAGCACTGTACAGGGCAAGCTCTTAAATGAGCTTGATATGCTTAGCAACTTACAGGCTCTCATAAGGGATGGCATACCAACCCTTGCCACATGTGCAGGGCTGATTCTCCTCGCCGAGGAAATCAGCAATGACCCTAATGTGTATTTAGGTACTCTCCCTGTAGTTGTTGAGCGGAACGCCTATGGCAGACAGCTTGGAAGCTTTAAAAAGAAAGCACCCTTTGACGGTATAGGCGACTTTGATATGACATTTATCAGAGCGCCTTACATCAAGGATGCAAAATCCACAAAGGTTCTGGCTGAAGTAGACAGCCGAATCGTTGCGGTTCAATATAAAAATCAGATTGGTCTGGCTTTTCATCCTGAGCTTGATGACGATACCAGAATCCACGAGAAATTCTTAGGGCTTATTTAGTCCAGCCCTTTTTCTTAAATAACCAGTTCATGAAAATTGCAGAGGCAAGACCAATACAGATACCACCTATTATATCAGTCGGCCAGTGCATGAAGTTGTACATTCTTGAAAATGCTATCGCCAGGGCAAGTATTATGGCTGGAATACCCACTCTCTTATCCATAAATAAAAGTGATACAGAGCCGGTTATTCCATTCATGGTATGTCCTGACGGGAAGGATGCATCAAAAGGAATCTTCACCGTGAGATTGTACATATCCACGAATACCTGACAGGGTCTCATTCTGTCAAAGACATTTTTAAGAATCAGGTTGCCGACAATAAAGGTAAGTGCCATTGCTGCAAGCATCTGGACTCCATACATTCTGGATTTCTTAGGAATAAGTAAGAGTATGCCTATTGCAATCCAGAATATGCCTGCATTTCCAAGGTCCGATAAGAACGCCATCACATTATCCAAAAGCGGTGTTCTTATCCCCTGCAGTGCATCTAAAAACTTTATTTCCCAATCCATATACCAAATCATTACCTAGTTTCCTCCTGCAAAATACTTATCATATACCTTAAAGAAGGAATCTGTGGTAATGTCCTTTTCATCAACAAGAGATATGGAATCCCAAAGCTGTGAATTTAACTCAAACTCCGCATTATCTACAAAGTCATTATAGGCATCGAAAAATTTCTCCTTTTCCCTCTTCTCAAGTATATGTTCCTTATTCTTTTCCGTAAGCTCTTCATCGAACTTATTTATACATTTTATAAAATAAAACTTGCCGTCTGATGCTGCAATCTTACCAGACACCTCATCATTTTCAAGCTCAAAGGCTGTATTTTCCACTTCCTCTGGATATGTGTCTCTGGCTATATTTGCCTCCACAGAGCCAGCCTCATTGTATGTACTCGCCAGAGAGGCAAACTCATCTCCCGACTGCAGGGCTGCCTCAATCTGATTAGCCTTCTCCTCATCAGACACAATAATCTGCTGGATATTCATGACTCTTGCCTCATCATCACTGACCTCCGAATCAACTCCTGCAGTCATGGAATTGTAGACCTTATTGGCAAGGGCATATTTCTCATATATCTGCTTTACGTCAGCCTGTGACAGTCCCATGAAGCTTTTTTCCTCATCATTAAGCGAATCATAATATTCTGCTGCCGCCTCAGCGGCAAGCTTCTTTTCATCCTCTGTGAGACTTATCTCCTGCTCCTCTGCCAGAAGAGACATACAGGTTATCCTTGTGGCTTCATCCACTGTGACATCCTTCACATACTCGTCCAGAGAATTTTCCCCGAAATCATAATTCCACAGATTGACTCCATATTCATTACCATATAGATTTTTGTAATTACACAGGTAGAGCCTGGCTTCCTTCATGCTGCACTCTGTACCATTTACTGCAAAAGCTACATGTTTATTGGTATGCTTTACGTCAAAGCTTATGTCTGTATTTCCTATCTGACAGCCAGTCAGCATGACAGCAGCCATAAGAGCTGACGCCATGCTGATAATTGTTCCTTTTCTCAATGTCGTAATTCCTTCCGGTTTCCTATCCTTCTACAATCAGAAATCTTCCGCTTGGCAGTGAAAATACCTCACTCTGCTCAAGCAGTTCATCATCAGACATTCCTGCTATATCAGTGCCTGCCTCATCAAAATAATCTCTTACTTCCTTTAGGTTCTTGCAAACCACAGCCATACAGTCCTCAAGAAACTCCTCTGCTGTCTCTGGTGAATCTGCTACCTCTTCTGAAAAAAGCTGGGTCTGATTCTCCAAAAATGTGTTTAATACCTCTTCATCATATTCGTACATCCTGCACCTCCGCAATATTTCAAAATAATTATTTTAATCAAGGAAATTTTACCATAAATACATATCAATTCCAATAGCAAACAGCTCCTGATAGAGTCTTGCCACAGGAAGCCCTACTACATTGTTGTAATCTCCATGTATTTCCTTTACATATATAGCGCATTTTCCCTGTATGCCGTAGGAGCCAGCCTTATCCATAGGCTCTCCTGTTGCAATATAGCCGCTTATCTGTTTTTGAGACATATTGTGCATTACCACATCTGTCTTTTCGTAAAAGGTCTTTTTTCCCGCCCTGCCATCCTTATTGATAAAGACAAGGGTCACTCCTGTATACACACTATGGGTATTTCCAGCCAGCATTGTGAGCATCCGTCTGGCATCCTCCTCATCCTTTGGTTTTCCCAGAATCTGACTGCCATATGCTACCACTGTGTCAGCTCCAATCACCATTATGTCTGTCGGTGTTGTAATATCCCTGTGTGCCTCATCATACTGGGTGATAAGCTGTGCCACCTCCATGGCTTTCTGTTCTGACAGCTCACAGACCACCTCCGATGGGACTGTCTTTGTAATTACTTCCTCTCCCTTGGCAGGACAGATTTCAAAATCTATGCCGATTTGCTCTAAAAGCTCCTTCCTCCTTGGGGATGCCGATGCTAGTATAATTCTACTCAATTTCTATAATCTCCTGTAATCTAAATGAATAAATAAGCTCCTCGCTCATGTCCTTATCAAAAATTCTTGATAAGGCGTCACCATATATATCAAGCTGGGTCTTATAGCGCAGGACAAGCTCATCCGGGCTTTTTATCCTGTCAGTCTTATAGTCCAGCACGATTACCTTTCCGTCCTCAAGCCAGAAGGCATCTATGATTCCCTGAAGCAGGGCTCCGTCATAGTCCATGACAAAGGGCTTTTCCCTAAAGAGCAGCTTGTTTTTGTCTGCTTCTGCCATCCTGTAAGCCACATTGCTCTCTGCAAATCTGCATATCATATCTGGTCTTACAAGCCTGTACATATCCTCATCTATAAGCTTCTCAGACAGCATCCTGTCAATCTCAGCCTGTACAAATTCACTTACCCTGTCATCATCTTTCCTTACTTCCAGCACGTCATAAAGCCTGCCAAAATCAAGACACTCCATGACCCTGTGCATGGCAGTTCCCCTGAGTGCTCCCTGATTGGCTTTCTTATCTCCCATGTCATTATCTGTCATAAAGGATGGGATATAGCTTTTTCTCTCCTCAAGCAGGAAATCCGGTTTTTCTGCCTCTCCCTTTTCGTAATCATATTTCTGGAGCATAGAATCATGCTTTAATTCAGATACAGAATATTTGCTCTTTTTAGCTGCATCAGATTTATATGGATACTCGAAATCAAAACACCTTGATATTTCCTCAACTGATGCTGGTTCAACCTCCGATATGTTTTTAATCAATGTATCCTTATCTATTTCAAATGAAGCAAGCTCCCTTGCCTCCCTCACTGCCATATCCATTCCGCTTTTTAGCGTAACATCATACTTATGATGATATGAAAGCACCGCCGGCAGTATCCAGTCCAGATATGTCTGTGCCTGTGATCTCTGCCCAAATGAGATCGGCTGCATAGGATTTTTGTTGCCTGTGTATTTGCCCAGAAGCTTTGCATAATCACTCACAGTTCCTGTAAGGATTATCTTTTCCTTGGCTCGTGTGAGGGCTACATACAGGACTCTGAGCTCTTCGCCCAGATTTTCATACTTTAACTGCCTTGCCAGCTCTGACCTTATCAATGTATTCTGTTTAAGCCTTCCACGGGGCTTTTTAATCATTTCTGTCAAACCAAGTCCCAGCTCCGGGTGCAGCACCAGTGTATCCTGGGTGTCTCTCTGGTTCATCTTTCTGCCCATGCCGCTGACAAAGACTATTGGAAATTCCAGACCCTTACTCTTGTGGATGGTCATTATTCTGATCACATCATCATTTTCTGATATGGTCTCAGCCTCCCCGAAATCAACTTCATATTTCTGCAGGGTCTCAATATATTTGACAAAATGGAAGAGCCCCTTGTAGCTGGTGCTCTCATAGTTTACAGCCATCTCAAACAGCATCTCAAGATTTTGCTGCCTGCGCTTTCCAGACGGCATAGCTGCCACATAGCTTCCAAAGCCGGTCTTGTCAAGCACCATCTCTATCAATGTGTGAATAGGTGTATCACTTACCGCTGCCCTAAGCTCTCTGTAAGTTACAGCAAACCTCTGTAGTGCTGGACTAACCTCTGTGGTGTCCTCCTCGTCCTGCTCCTGCCTCTCAAGAATAGCTGCCAGAGCCTTTGAAAAAGCCCCCTCCTTATTCCCTACCCTGATTTCTGCAAGCTCCTCATCATCCAGCCCCACAATCGGGCTTTTGAGTACTGCTGCCATAGGTATATCCTGATAAGGATTATCAAGGATTCTTAGCATAGAAAGCACTATCTGCACCTCATAAGCAGAAAAATATCCCATCTGTGAAGTGACATGTGCAGGTATGCCGCAGTCCTTTAGCACATCTGCAAACTCGCTTCCCCAGGCTGAAAGGCTTCTTGTAAGAATGACTATATCAGAGTATTTTGCCCCCTTTTCCACCAAATCCTGTATTCTTCTGGCAGTCATGAGTGCCTCAATTCTCACCGCCTTGCTGTCCTCATCCTGCAGGGTACCTGAAAGCCCCTCGTCCTTTAAATCAGCCAGAATAATCTCTGGCTCCATGTCAGAGGCAGCCTCATAGGACGCACCACAATAAAGTGCCGCATCCTCATCATATGACACCTTTCCCAGGTCAGCTGCCATAATCTTATAAAATATATCATTACAGAAGTCTATAACTTCCTTTCGGCTCCTGAAATTCTTATGCAGGTCAATCCTCTGGTTTTTGCTCTCGCTAAGCTCAAAGCTATTGTATTTTTTCATAAAAAGCTCTGGCTTTGCCTGTCTGAATCTGTATATGCTCTGCTTCACATCGCCGACCATAAACATATTGTTCTGCCCATCAGCACATCTTGAGATTGCAGTCATAATATCCTCCTGCACCTGATTGCTGTCCTGGTATTCATCAATCATTATCTCTTCAAAATGCTTGGAAAACTGGATTGCAGTCTCTGTGCGCTCCATTGTCTCCTCATTGACAAGTATCTTTAAGGCAAAATGCTCTATATCACTAAAGGTCGCTATTCTCTTTTCCCGCTTTCTTGCATCCATCAGCCTGTTATACTCATAGGAGAGTCTCACCAGCTCATCTACTGTCCCAGCCTGCCTCTTTATCTGCTCCACTGTAGACTTAATATCCGCAGCAAAATAAGCACTCTTTATACTGTTTATGCCCTCCTTCACTGCGTTTCTTGAGTTCTTGATACTCTCCTTTGCTGCCTCGTCACCATCAAAGCCTCGTATAGCTGCGATTGCAGGCATTTTAAACTTATCAAAAAAATCCTTAAGCCCGGTAAAATCTGTAATTCCCTGAAGTGGTGCCAGAAGCTCTATATCATTGTCAAACGTTGCAGCATACTTATCCAGCCCCTGCACAGCCTTTGCCCTCTCTGCAAGCGACATAAGCTCCTGCCTGTACTCCTCCATCATCATAAGTACATAGGCAGTAATATCCCTCACCATGTCGGTCTGTAAGAACTCCTCCTCATCCTTTACATGGTAAATATGAGCCAGCCTTTCTATCCACTTTAAGGGCCAGGATGCACTCTCAGCCTCATGGTATATCTTTAAGACCATCTCTTTCACAGCATTGTCATTTCTGCCTGATGAATAGGAATCTATAAGCTTAAGAAAAGCATCATTGTCTTCTCTTCCGTAGTTATCCTCAAACAGCTCCGAAAGCACATCATTTTCAAGCAGTGTCACCTCACCACTGTCAGCAATCCTGAAATCAGGATCCAGATTAATCTCCTCAAAATGGTTTCTGACAACAAAGAGACAGAAGGCATCTATGGTGGTAATCTGGGCATTATGAATAAGAGAAGCCTGCTTTTCCAGGTTCTCGTCTGTCCTGCCCTCTTCATTTACAAGCTGCCTCTTGGTCTCTATTGCCCTGGCAATTCTCTCTCTCATCTCTGCCGCCGCTGCCTTTGTAAAGGTAACAACAAGCAGTCTGTCTATATCCACAGGCTTTTCGTCCTCAAGTATTCTGTGGATTATCCTCTCAACCAGCACAGCGGTTTTACCAGATCCTGCTGCCGCAGATACCAGAATATTTCTGTTTCGGTAATCAATTACCTTCTGCTGTTCCTCAGTCCACTTTACTCCCACAATCTATTCCTCATTTCTGGCAGCTCTTATAGCATTTGCCTTTATCATCTTGTCTATGACATCCTTTTTCTCAAGCTTTTCGCTGGTCTTTTCTTCCATTCCCGGAAGCTTTGCCTTTACACCACAGACACTTTCATATGCGCAGTATTTGCAATTCTGGGTATTGACATCTATATTGCCCTCAAACATATCCTGCCCCAGCTCTTCTATCTTTGTGGCTGCAAATTGTCTCACAACCTCAAACTCATCCTGTGACATGACACTAGACCTTTGTGACAGAGCCCCATTCTTGTTTATCTGCACAGGAATTACCAGGGATTCTGACTCAAAATCCTTATCCATAGCCCTGTATATAGCCTCTTCGCTTCCCACTACTCCATTTGGTCTTAGCTTTTTCAGGATAATGTCATCTATTTCTTTTTCACTTAAGCCCTCAGCTGCTTCAATAGTCGGATCATCTATGTGGTAATAGAGTATTCCAGCTGGTGCAAGCTTCATCTCAGGATGTGCCAGCTTCTTTTTTTCTATTGCTGCATTTAAGTAAACCACAAGCTGAAGCTGGGTTCCCTCATATATCTTAAGCAAATCAAACTGGGTGCTGCCAGATTTGTAATCCACCACCTTGACATACATCTTATCGCTGTCAAGGCAGGTATCGACCCTGTCTATACGTCCGCCCAAATCAAGCGTCCTGTTATCGCCAAACTCAAAGTGTAAGTCACTAAGCTCTGCTCCTTCACTGAATGACATTTCAAAATCCTTTGGCACAAACCTGCCTCTTCTTACCTGGGTTGTAAGGGCCCAGACCGTCTCTGAAAATATGCTCTTCATCCGCTCCATCATGTGCCTTGCTTCATTTGTTACAGAATCATCTGCAAAAGCATACGGTTCAAGGGCTTCCTCCATAGACAGCTCAGCCAGTTCCTCCCTGGTCTCATCATTTACAGTAAACCAGTCTGAGTCTGAGCTTTCCAGCTTCATGCTGTAGCGCTTCAGTGCTTCATGATATATATTTCCAATATCAACACTTTCAAAGCCCCTTATCTCCCTTTCCTTAAGCCTTAAACCATACTTAAGGTAATAGGCATAGGCACATCTGGCATACTGCTCAATCCGTGTGACGCTTCCCTCTACATGGCTGCCATATACTGCCCTTGCCACATTCTCACTGATTGGATTATTGGTGAAACCAGCATATTTTGCCATGATAAGTCTCTCCAGCTCATCCCTGTCCTTATCGTAAAAATATCTTGCAATAGCATACCATCTCTCATCCGGTTCATTGTATAACAGATAGTTTCTTGCTGCCTGCTCCGATGAAATATCAAGCGTATCATTCACTTCAAGCACGGTCTGCTCTGATAGCTTCCCATACATTCGCTTCAACACTCCCACCAGATAAGAGGGCAGTATGGTCTTGCCTGTGGCATCAAGTCTGGAATAACTGATGTGCAGCTTGTTTGAAGGCTTTGTCATGTTAAGATACAGGTAATATCTCTGTATAAAGGTCAGTTCCCTCGCTCCAGGCGCAAGCTCTATATCCATCTCCCTTAAGGCTTCCCTTTCGTACTGGGATATTATTCCACCCTTTGTATTACTCTTTGGAACTATTCCGTCATTTACGCCCACAAAGAATAAAATCTTTACCCCATTTAATCTGGTTCGCTCAATGTCTCCAACCATCACATTGTCATAGCCCGGTGGGATTGCCGCAACTGATGCTGCATCAAAGCCTGCATCAAGTATCTCTGTAAATTCCCTTATTCCTATTTTTTCATCTCCAAGTATTGAAACATACTTTTCAAAAAGGGACATGACTATGCCGTAAATCTGCCCATATTCCTTTGATTTTACCTGTTCTCCCCGCTTTAAAAGCTCATTTTCCTTTTGAGCGAGCTTGTTTTCCACATCAAGCCTTACAAAAAGCTCATACAGGGCAA
Source organism: Senegalimassilia sp. (assembly GCA_963659315.1). Taxonomy (GTDB): domain Bacteria; phylum Bacillota; class Clostridia; order Lachnospirales; family Lachnospiraceae; genus Roseburia. Next base: position 9,516 of record CAVKUD010000072.1, read on the forward strand.
TTATTTCCTGCTTCACATCTGAGTTTTTGTCTCTGAAAACCATTACCGCAGGCTCTAAAAGCCCATATACAGCCTCCCGCAGCCCGTTCATCTCCTCTAAGTCGTACTCAGTCTTATTGCGTGTGCTTCTAAGCCATCTCTTGCTCCATGCTGACCTTCCCCTGATTCCAGTTGCCAGTATGTAGTTCTCCAGTCTGTCAATCTCTCCCTCAGATATGTCACAGAAGCCGCATCTTAAGAACCTGAACACTGCCTCATATGAGAAGTCCTTTTCTATTATTTCAAGGACAGCCCTGACAAACTCTATAAAAGGATGAAACAAAATGTCCTTTGTCGTATCAAGGAAAAATGGTATATTGTACTGTCCAAATATCCTCTCTATATAATTGCTGTAGCTCTCCACATCACCAGTTACAATGGCAATCTCCTTATATCTTATCCCCTTGTTCTGTACATAATCATTTATAAGCCTTGCTGCCTGCACCAGCTCCTCCTTGGGATTCTTGCAGTTAGTAAGTGTAATGTCAGTAACTTCCTTATCGTACTTACCGCCATTTTTTCTGAACAGATTCTGCTCTAAGAAAAACATCTCCTCAGATTCCTTAAACCTGTATTCCTTCTTTCCTTCCAGCACAACAGGCTCAAGCACGTCTACATGAAGCTCCCCAGCCATTTTTGTGAGTGCCCTGATGGTTTTCTTAGGCATATAAAACAGCTCATGCATGCCTGCACAACTGTAAAATGTATTCTCTTCTCTTGAATCTATTGTAAGTGTCACATATATCTGCTCACTTATTTTAAGCAGTCTGCTTAGAAGCTCGTTCTGCACCGGGGTAAAGCCTGTGAACTCATCAAATACAATCACAGAATCCTTAAGTATTCCAGAGTCTGCTGCCACATCCTTTAAGACATTTAAAAGTTCCTCCGCAGTTATGTACTTATCCTTCATAAAGTCATTAAAGCCCTCATACATAACCAGCACATCGGACAGCTTTGCTGCCAGGACAGGCGACAGTTTTCCTGAATTTATATATGCCCTCAGCTGCTCTGGAGCGACATTATACTGCATAAGCTCAGACAAAAGGGATTTTACCTCGCTTATATATCCCATTCTGCCTATATTTGGTCTCAGCACAGTCAGTTTATCCTCTATCCCCTGAGCCACCTTTCTTAAGACCAGGTTTTTGCCGGTTTCCTCAAGCACCTTGATATTAGATATGCCCAGCTCGTCAAACACCCTGTATGCCAGTCTCTGAAAGGACAAGACATCAATATTCATAATGGCTTTATTTTGAGACAGTTCAACCAGCTTTTTCTGGGTCTGCATGGTAAACTGCTCTGGAACAATCACAAGATAATTCTTTGTGATATTTTTTTTAGCCTCTTTTGTAATCTTTCTGTATATATACTCAGATTTTCCGCTTCCCGAATTTCCAAGAACAAACTGTAATGCCATATATAGCCCTTACCTCCTGTAACACCATATACTCTTTATCTGTGGTAATAAATCAAGTATGTCCCAATGCTTATCACTGTTTATATAGCTATTAGGGTCATTAACTATGATTTTACCCTCCTCATCTATACCTGTCAGCACAATAAAATGCCCTGTATATGTAAAATCACCTGGCTCCATGGAGCAAATCATAGGAGACTCACTTGACAGATTGTGCTCGATATACCACTGGGTTATCCTGCCGCTCTCAACTGTAAGTCCCAGATTTCTGGCTCCCTCTGTCATCAGGTTCCATGATGTTCCCTGACCCTTGACATAGTAATCGTTATCCATTGAAAATAGAGCCACGCTGTATGGGTCCCAGCTGGCATCATTTGTAAGACCACACACCACCATGGAGAGGCAGGTAGGTCCACAGCCATTGACACCGAAAAAGTCATTGCCATAGGTCTTATAGCCCCATCTCTTGTCCCACTGTATAAAAAGGGGTATTTCCCCCTCTGTCAGTTCATCTGTTAAATCTATGTCGAAATCACTATTATAATATTTTGAATATGCATCCACAAATTCTGCTGTTTCCGGATACTTATCCTTTAATTCTAACAGACTCTCAGGTGTCTCTATGTCTGGAAGCGATATATTGTCTGCATTGCCTGTATTTCCTGCAATGCTTGTATTTCCTGCATCCGCTGTATCGTCTGTAGCTGTTGCACTGTCTGTACCTGCTGCATTAGTTATAACTACTGGGCTGTCCGTACCTGCTGCTATCTTATCCCTGCCGCTTCCAAATATTATGATTGCAGAGCTTACTGCTGTTAATACGCCCAGCAGGCTGATTGACATTATTATAAGACTGCGTTTATTTTTCACTCAATTTTCTCCCTTGTAAATATATCATACTAATTGTATATTATAACGTCACCGCCCCGATACTGGCAATATAAAAAACCCAAAGAGCTGCAACTCTTTGGGTTGATTATTTTTCTGCATACGCTTTATACTAATGATGGAATAAACGGATTCCTGTAAAGCTCATAACCATATCATATTTATTACATGTATCTATTACATGGTCATCTCGTACAGAGCCGCCTGGCTGTGCTACATATTTTACACCGCTCTTATGGGCACGCTCTATATTATCTCCAAATGGAAAGAAGGCATCTGAACCAAGTGCCACATCAGTGCTCTTGTCAAGCCATGCTCTCTTTTCCTCTGCTGTAAATACATCTGGCTTAACCTTGAAGAATTTCTGCCACTCACCCTCAGCAAGCACATCCATATAATCCTCCCCCATATAGAGGTCGATTGTATTGTCACGGTCTGCTCTCTTGATATTGTCTACAAACTGAAGTCCTAAAACCTGTGGAGACTGTCTGAGCCACCAGTTGTCTGCCTTTGAACCTGCAAGTCTTGTACAGTGGATACGTGACTGCTGTCCTGCACCG
>CAVKUD010000073.1:0-12407 GCA_963659315.1 Senegalimassilia sp.
TTTCACATATCAGCTCAACATAAAGCACAGGCTTTTGAACATGAACTATAACAGATCCACAGCGGCAAGGGATGAGAAGCTTGAGGAGCTGAGGCAGAGAATAGGACAGATACTCATAGACAAATTTGGAAACAACCCTATAGGCATGGGGCAGTTCCTGTCAGATGGGCGCAAATCCATGCTCTCTGAGTACGAGCTGGAGACAGAGCTTATAAGCAGGGCGGTGATTATATCAGTTTTCCTGAAGGGACGGTCTGTGGATGTCACCATAAAGACTGTGATAAATGGCTTTATGGGCAGGAAGATAAGGGTGGCCCTCATGTCAAGAGGTGTGTTTGATTATTATATCAAAAACTATCCTCATGATTTTAAGAGTTTTCTGGTAAAGTATGATATGATAGTATTTGATAACAATGCCAGGGTCTTTGTGCAGTTCATGTCACCATATATAGAAAATATGGAATATATAGTCAGTGATACACCTGGAGTTATATACACAGAGTTTGACGCTGACATGAGAGTGCAGAAGGAGCCAGGCGAATACAGGGACAGCCAGTGGCTGGTGCCAAAAGGCTGTGAATCGCCAAATGTATTCTGTCTCATCTACAATGACCAGACAGAGCCATTTGAGATAGTTTTAAATCCCTACAACAGAAATGCGGAGCTCTTGATCGAGGGCGAGAAATATGCAAAGGTCAGGGAGCTTAAGGCTGTCATAATAGAAAATATCAAGAAAAGAATTATAAGCTCACAGACCAAGTGGGATAAGATACTTGATTTTGGCGGAGAGGCTGTTGAGGATTATACCTTGAGGGAGCCTGTCAGCGTCCAGTCAATCTGGTGTCTTGAGAAGGAATTCCCTATGGCGGTCAATGAGTTTGTGGCAAAGAAGCTCACACCGAGAGAGGTGAGCGATTACGGACTCCTAAGCCTGTATTTTAGCGAGGACGACTTTATATCATGGTGGCTGCCACCAGTATAGGAGAAATAATATCATGGAAATAATTGATTTGAATGAAGATGAAGAGTTAGCAGAGACTAACACAGATGACATAAAAAATGCAGACCTTCAGGGAAAAAATGCAGATAAAGTGAAGGCTTCCAAGGATGGCGCTGCACCATCAGTGCTTAAGGAGATAATCAGCTGGCTGCTCTACTTTGTGGCAGCAGTTGCCATTGCCTTATTCCTAAAGACCTTTGTGATTATCAATGCCACAGTTCCAACTGGCTCTATGGAAAACACTATTATGCCAGGGGATTGCATAATGGGCTTCAGGCTGGCATATACATTTTCTGAGCCTAAGCGTGGGGATATTATAATATTCAAATATCCTGATGATGAGACCCAGAAGTATGTAAAGCGAATCATAGGACTGCCAGGAGATACAGTGACTATCGAGGATGGCGAGATATACATAAATGGTTCAGCTACACCATATCAGGAGAGCTATCTGAAGGAGGAGTGGATTATTGCCACAGGCCCTTATGAGTTTGAGGTGCCAGAGGATTCCTACCTGGTATTGGGCGATAACAGAAATGATTCCAAGGACGCAAGGTATTGGTCAAACAGCTATGTGTCAAAGGATGAGATTATAGGAAAAGCGGAGTTTGTATATTTTCCATTTTCAAGGTTGGGGGCATTGAAATAATATGGTAAAAAGACTTGCCATGGCTTTTGTTCCAAAGGATGGGACAGAAGTGGAGAAGAGAAGTATATATGGAATGGTGTGTGGGTTTGTAGGTATATTTTTTAATATTATACTGTTCGTTGGAAAGCTGTTAGCTGGAATCATAACGAGCAGTATTTCTATAACTGCGGATGCCTTGAACAACCTGTCGGATGCAGGCTCGTCTATTGTGACTCTGGCAGGCTTTAAGCTGGCGGCACAAAAGCCAGACTCAAAGCACCCATATGGACACGGCAGGATAGAGTATCTGGCTGGGCTTGCGGTTGCGGCAGTTATTCTGATAATGGGCTTTGAGCTTTTCAGGGATTCTATCGGCAAGGTAATAAGTCCACAGGACACAGAGTTTTCTGTCATAGTTATTTTTATCCTGCTGGCATCTATTTTGATAAAATGCTACATGGCATATTATAATTATAATATTGGAAAAGAGATAGACTCTGCCACAGTCAGGGCAGCAGCCACCGACTCAATGAGCGACTGTATAGCCACAGCAGCTGTGCTGGTCACAACAGTTTTAAATCACCTGTATGGCTGGCAGCTGGACGGATACTGCGGTATACTGGTGTCGCTCTTTATCATGTATTCTGGAATACAGGCAGCGAAGGACTCGGTAGACCCGCTCCTTGGAGTTGAGCCAGATGAAGAGTTTTTACAGCAGATAGAGGACATATCCCTGTCCTTTGATGAAAATATAGTGGGAATACATGACCTGATGGTGCATGACTACGGACCGGGAAGAAAGATGATATCACTTCATGCAGAGGTGCCAGCGGACAGCAACATGATACAGATACATGATGTCATTGACAATCTGGAGAAGAAACTGTCAAAGGATTTGGGATGTATGACTACCATACATATGGATCCGATAGCGGTAAACGACCCGGAGGTGCAGGCATTAAAGCATCAGGTGGCAGACCTTGTGAAAGAGGTATTGGATGCTATCACAATCCATGATTTCCGAGTGGTGAAGGGTGATACACATACCAACCTCATCTTTGATATGGTGGTGCCATTTTCATGTAAATGTACAGATGGGGAGATGGCAGATATGGTTACTAAGAAAATCAGGGAGAAGCTGGGAGAAAATTATTATGCTGTCATAGATGTTGACAGGGCGAATCACTAAAGGGAAAGAAGGCGAATTATATGAGCGGTAAAAGGATAGATATGGATGATTATAGCCTCAGTGATGAAATAAATGAGCAGCTTAATACTGGCGGATATGACAATATATATGCTGATTTATATGGTTCAAAAATATCAAAACTGGCTCCAAAAGCCAATCGGACAGAACAAATATTACATTGTCTTTTTATCGATGGTTTTCTTTCTGAACCTGTTATATCCCAGACAAAGCTTGAAGAAGCTAATCGATATTCTTATGACAGACATGCAAGATATTTTGGGGCATGGGCTTTAGACCAGTTTGAGCATTGTGCTAAGAAATTAAGAGGTGGCATTGCGCCAAGTGATGAAAGCAAAATCAGGACATATAAAGACGATATTTTATCTATTTATCATACTGAGTTTGAATCAGGTAAGGCGTATGATTACATAGATGAATGGTATACAGCTTTCCCAAGTGGTGGCTATTTTAATCCTGTGCGATATAGGAAATTATATAGTGATGAAAAAGGGATTGCTAATGCTGTTTCTGAACATATGCTATGCGGATATGACAAGGCTGTCATATCCCGTTTAAGGTCTCATACTATGGATATAGAATATGACCACCATATGCTCCAAAGAGGAGGTGCGTTTTTGCTTCGATACAAGACAGGAAGTGATATACGTGAAATACTCTATAAGCAGACCCCTGACATTGAAGAAAAGGTTTTTGAAATGATGGGAGAAAATAAAGATGTGATGAGCCAACAGCGTATTTTTGTCACAGAGGAGCTTGCCTACAATAATGGCGAGAGTGGATGTGCGGTTATCTATTATGACTTTGATACATCTACAAATATATCGCTGATTGGATATGTTAAAAATGCAATTACAGAAACAATCCCTGTGGAAAGATGGAGGACTACAGGTCTCACAATAAACAGTGACCCGCTCAAGGTCACAAGGGGTGAGATTGATATTGCCAGAAAATATTTAGCGTTTGGGGTATAGCAAACAAATTTAATAGTGGCTGGGATTGGTTGACAGAAAGAATATTTGTGCTATGATGTCAGCTATGGGTTTTAATTAGTTACAAGAGAGCAAAAGGAGGATATATAGATGCCAGAGAATAGTAGTTGCAGCAGTGCTTCATCATGCGATAAATCAAGCTGTGAAGGCTGCGCACAGAAGAATAATCCACAGAGCTTTTTAGAGGAGCAGAACAAGTACTCTAACATCAAAAATGTCATTGGTGTAGTCAGTGGAAAGGGTGGAGTAGGAAAATCATTCGTCACATCATCACTTGCAGTGGAGATGGCAAAGGCAGGATACAAGGTAGGTATTCTGGACGCTGATATTACAGGACCATCTATTCCAAAAATGTTTGGTGCCCATGACCAGATAGTAGGAGACGACAAGGGTATGTACCCATATGTGACTCCAGAGGGAATCAAGATTATCTCTATCAATCTCCTTATGGAGGATGAGGAGGCACCTGTAGTATGGAGAGGACCAGTTATTGCAGGCGTTGTAAAGCAGTTCTGGAACGAGGTTGTATGGGGAGATATAGACTATCTCTTCGTTGATATGCCACCAGGAACAGGAGATGTACCTCTTACCGTATTCCAGTCTCTTCCTGTAACAGGAATTGTCATTGTGACATCACCACAGGAGCTGGTACAGATGATTGTAAAGAAGGCTTACAATATGGCTGGCATGATGCACATACCAGTACTTGGACTGGTGGAGAACTTCAGTTATCTCAAGTGCCCTGATTGTGGCAAGGAGATTAAGCTGTTTGGTGAGAGCCATATTGATGAGACAGCAGCAGAGCTTGGTGTGAAGGTGCTTGGAAAACTGCCACTTGACCCTAAGTGTGCGGAGATTGCGGATAGGGGAGAGTTTTACTCTATTGATAATGAGAACCTGGCTGAGGCTGTCAGGGTGCTGCAAAGCGTATAGGAATATCGCAAACTTCCCGTATGGGGATTGTGAGTATCGGATAACATATAGTGTATTTTCCAGAAAAAATATGAAGTCAGCCATGGGATTTAATCGTGGATAGGCTAGACTAATTTGTATAGCTGTTTCCGTTTCTAAGGTTAATGGAACCCCATGGCAGTTCATATTTTTTTCTGGAAAACAACTATATGCTATCCGATTTTTTTACATCTTTAACGGGAAGTTTGGGTTTTTGTTGTCAGCCATTCTAGTGCTTCTGCATATAACTCGTTTAGGGACTCGCCTAGATAGGCTTCGTAGTTGTATTGGGGCTGACATAAATGGAAATAGTATATTGACAAAACACATTCGGCAAATGTAGAATGAAACCATATTCTACATTTGCCGAATATAGTTCATACAGAATATATGCTAATTCAAACAAGGTTTGTTATAACTCGCTTGTATATAATAAAACGAAAGGAATAATAAAATCATGAAACGATTACCTGATTCAGAACTAGAAATAATGCTGATAATATGGGAGCTCGACCGCCCAGTAACCAGATTTGACATCGAGGAGAGAATGGATGCAGACAGGAAGCTGTCACCGACCACAATCCTGTCCTTCCTTTCCAGATTGCAGGAGAAGGGCTTCATTGAAGTTACCAAGAATGGAAAGAGTAATGTCTATACTGCGTTAATTGATAAGCAGACTTACACAAAATCGGAAAGCAAAAATGTACTTAAAAAGCTATATAACAATTCTTTAAAGAATTTCGTGGCAGCTTTGTATGATGGAGATAACATTTCGGAAGAAGATTTGCAGAATCTGGAAGAATATCTACACCAAAAAAGAGGTGAAAAATGAGCGGAAGGTTAAAGAAGATTATCTGGTTTATTTTAATGACAGAACTGCTTGTCCTTCATCTGGCAGTGCTTGAAATGTCATACATGAGAGGACACAAAATACTGTCAGCTATTTTAATTGCAGGCTTTGTGCTTATGGCAATTTTTCACTACTTAAGCTACAGGGGCTTTGTGAAAAAATGCGTAAGTACAATCAATATGCTCCATGATGAGAAGACCAATGAGCTTTTTGAGGGAGTCGTGACTGAAAGTGGGAACTCTATTAAAAAGCTGAGGATATATGAAAGCTCTGATGCTGTAAATCCCTTTGTCATGGGCGTGGTGAGACCGGCAGTTATTCTTCCGACAAGTTGTAAAGACCAGTCAGATTTAAGGCTGGTACTGCTTCATGAATGTTTTCATGTGAAAAGAGGAGATACACGCTACAAGCTGGCAATGCTTATAGCCAACTGCCTGCTATGGTACAATCCGATTGCCTATCTGATTCGCTATGTGAGCTATCAGGATATAGAGATTTCCTGTGATGAAGCTGTTGTGAGGGGCAAAAGCAGGGAGGAGCGTCTGGCATATGGGCAGTTTTTGATTGATTCTGTCAGGAATATGAACCGAAAGGCAAATACCTACAATGCCTATTGGAACAGCAGCAAGAGGATTTTAAAGCACAGAATTGATGCGGTAATAAACGAAAACAGAAAATGGGATGTATTTGCCAGGTGTGCAATTATAGTCCTTGCCATGGAGGTCATCTGCTCAGGTTTGCTTCTGGGCAGAAAGCTGGTGACAGACTATAAGGAGAGTAATGCACCTGTAAATGAATATGAGGGTGTCACACCGCCAGACATCTACAATGAGGAGGCAATAGACTCAATGATGTCCGTGGATTTGGAGGCTGACTACACATATGATGCGGCTTCGATAAATGCTATTGATGAGTTGTACCCTCAAAAGGAACTCAGTGAGCTTGCTGTGCAGGCAGAAAATCCATGGCAGATAAAGATAAAAAGGCCTGCGCTGTATAAAGATGCAGCGGAAACTGCATTGCAAAGACTATATTATTATTGGGAAAATCCAACTGGATTTGACATGGAGCTGTACGAGGCATCACCATATCAGTCCAACTGCCAGATTGTATATGCTAAGCGCCTCGCTGGAGATATAGACAATTCTGTGTGGGGAATTATGTGGAAGGTCTATTGCAGTGATATAGAGTCATCCCAGAGTTATCAAGATGGCTACGCATTTACCATAGATGGGGAGGAAAACTATCTGTATTATGCCACTGCCGTTCAGATAAAAATGGATGAGCCATATCTCTTTGAAGTCCTTGGATACGCAGACCTGTACAAGACATTTGATGCGTATAAGGAAAAATATAACATAGATTACGAGAGCCAGTTTCCAAAGCTCTTATCGGGAGCAGACACAGGGGAAAAGGATTTGAGCAGTCAAAAGGAACTCGCAGATTCCCTTGCCGAGTCAAGGGGCTTGTGGGATGCCATGATTTCATTTCCAGAAAACGAAAAGGATGGCTACATGTTAGCAACTGCGGACAAGGCAATGATGCAGGTTTATTCTGTCCTCTATTATACCTCAGACGGGGGACAGAGCTGGCGGCAAATCGAAATGGATGATGTGGGAAGTATGCATGATGTGGTATACGATTTTGCATTTATCAATGAGAAAGAGGGCTATATGGCTTTGCAGTCCTTCGATAATCAGCCACCGCAGCTCTTGAGGACAGAAAATGGTGGTTATAATTGGGAAATTATCGAGCTTACCAAGGAGCAGGAGGATTTTTGCCAGGCATATGTGCCCGTATGGGATGGAGAAAAATATATCGTCTATGTGGGGAAGGAAGGCAGTGCAAGGGATGAAGGAGAGAAGGCATGTTATGAGTCAACAGATGGAGGAAAAAGCTGGAGCTACACAGGGCAAATCATTTTACAGTAGGACAGCCAGAAAAATAATTTTTATTAAAATGCTGTGCAATCCTGTATTTGTGGCATTTTATTTATTTTTCTGCCTTACCATGTACAGATTTTGTATGTATGGGAATGTCAGGAAGAGAGGAAGCCTGTTAGCTGTCTGTGCAGTTATATTCTTGTTTTACCTGATAGCATATATTGTGAGAATTAGCAGAATAAAGGTTTGCGGCTATCTGCCAGATGGCGGATATACGGTAAAAAGCTATGGTATTTATCGGAAATACTTTTATGTCTTTGATGAGCAGAGAACTATCTATATAAAAGAGTGTGATAACAAAGAGCGTGACTATCTCAGGTTAAAATATGCAAAGCTGCCAAGATATAAGGCATTTTTCTGGAAGATACCGACGATTGTTATTCTGGTTTTGACTACGATTATGACAATCACAGCCATAACCCAGAGTGTGATGCAGCTTAGGGGCAAGCTGGCATGGTACTTGTTTGACATGTATCACACACCGATTATTTCCGAGGCAGAAACTGAGGAAGACACAGCAGATGATAGTCCTGTACCCGTGGTGATGACGGAGCCAGAATATGTAAGAAATATTGATTTTGGTACAAACGTGTATACAATAGATGAAAATAATGTATTATGGGGAAGGGGCAGAAATAATTATGGACAGCTGGGACAGGGAACACAGGACTATGACATCCATGATGATATGGTAAAAATCGCTGAAAACGTCATCCATATTGATTTTGCCCAAGAGGGCTTTCTGATTTATCTCACAGAGGACAATAAGCTGTATGGGCTTGGAAATGCAGGCTGTGGAGCCTTGCAGGAGTATGATGAATTTGACTGGGATAAATACATGAATGGGGAGCATTATTTTGTCAGCACTCCTAAGCTTTTGATGGAGGATGTGCGTTATGCGGTCTGCGGAAGAGCTGATATAGCCGCCATTAAAAACGACAGGACGGTTTGGACATGGGGAACCATATACATCAATGGAGGCTATATGTCCTCAGATGTATACTATGTGAAGGAGCCAGAGCAGATTTTGGAGGATGCGGTAGTGGTAACAGGAGGCTGGTTTAATCATGCAGCCTTGCTTGGGGATGGAACGGTCTGGACATGGGGCTATAATAGTGCTGGAAACTGTGGTATCAGGGATGAGGAAGTGATAGCAGAACCGATTCAGGCAGCCGAGGATGTACAGATGGTCTGGACGGGCAGGCTTGACCCAAATGATGAATTCCAGTACAATAACACGATAATTCAAAAAAGAGATGGCTCATATTGGGGATGCGGAGAAAACATCGGGAATGAGGAGCGTGTAGTAAACGGTGCAGAAGCTGATTACACTGCCATATGTTCCAGTGAGTTTCAGAAGATTGATTCGATATGGGAATTTATAAAATCTGTGAGAGGTGAGTAGATTATGAACCAGTCAGAAAACCAGCGCAAAATAAATCAGTTGATGGGAAAAATGTTCTGTCAGATGCGTATGGATAGAAATGTCAGCCAGGAGAGCCTTGGAGAAAACATAATCACGCAGAAAGCAATCTCAAAGTTTGAGCAAAATGGAGAAATACCAAACAAGCTTGTGCTTGATGCACTGGTACAGCGTATGGGAAAGACCATGGACTATTTTACAATACTGCTGTCTAAGCAGGAGTATGAATATTTTGTGTGGAGAAGAAAGGTGCTGCGTCAGATTCAAAGCAACAGTCTTGATGAGGCTGTGTGGGAGGATGAAATGGCGAAAAACCGTGCATTGAATGAGAATCTGCAGGAGCAGTTTGTCCTTTTCTGGAAAAGCTATCTGAAGAATGATACAGAGAGGATGAAGCAGGCAATAGCCCTGACCGTGGATATGTCAAAGGATGAGGTGAAGCCTGACAGTTGTATAGGTTCTACGGAGATGGCTTACCTTTTGCTTTATTTTGAGAAGAAGGCAGGAAGCATGGACTCATCTGATGAAAAGTATTTGAGAAGCATCCTGCACTATATAGCAGAAAATTATGAAGAGCATGAGAGGCTAAAAGTTCTTGGAAAAGCTGTCTGCCTATATGGAAGCTATGCTGTAAATGCAGAGGCAGGCGAGAAAATTCTTTATTATAAAAAGGCGGTAGAGTTGCAAAGAAAGTTTGGAAGATTAGATAGCATGGAGGATTTGCTAGGCGGTCTGCTAAGACAATATGAGCTGACAGGACAGGCACCGGAAGAGGATTACAGTGGCATGCTCCACACTTTGACAGCTATCAGGAAAAAGCTTGGGATTAATGATAAGAGTTTTATGGCACAGGAAATCAGCTCTGAATGTGTATTACTGCATGAGGTTTTGCGGGATTACAGGCAGGAGAGAAAGCTGAGTGTCAGACAGATAGACGAGAAAGCCTGTAGTGGAAAAACCTATAGGGCACTGGAAAATGGCAAGCGTGGAGCCAATCACAGCACCTATGATTTACTCGCAGAGCTTATGGATATTCAGATAGGCAGATACAATGCAGATATTGTGTCGGACAAGTATTCTGATTACAAGCTGGCTGCGGAGCTGATTGCTGAGAGACAAAGCCAGAATCGGGCAAAATCTATGGAAATGCTGGACGAATTGGAAAAAAGTCTGGGCGAGTATGCTGATTTGAGTATTAACAGGCAGTTTATCCAGAGAATTAGAAATGTGGAGAATTATTACCAAAAGAAGATTACGCCAGAGGAATTTCTTGATAAGATAGATGAGACTATCAGACTGACGATTCCAGAATGGAAGAAGGATTATGGAACGCATTATTATACGAAAGGGGAGGTCATTCTCGTATATCATAAGGCGATGGTTTATCATAAAATCAATAAGCTGGATGAAGCACTGGAGCTTGTAAGGCACTTGTGGAGTTTTTATGAGAAAAGTGAGGTGGATTGGAGCTTCTATGTAGAGGAATTAATCCTGCTGACAGTTTTCTATGAGGATGTTTTAGCTGATATGGGCTGTTATGAGCAGGCGGTGGAATTGATTAATCAGGGGATTAGATGGTGCTTCGAGAGTGGCAGGGGAATCAAGCTTGATAGATTTGTTGCTGGATGGGGGTTGTGTTTGGAAAATTCGGCAACAGAGCTGACTAATGAGCTGAAGGCAAAGTGTACGGAATATTATAAATGGACACTTAACATATGTAAATTGTATAGGAGAAAAGTAGATGAAGAGGCACTAAATACTTATTGCATGGGAAAGGGATACTTTAGTTCTTGATGCTAAGAACTAAAGTGTCCCTTTTTTATATGTCACTGTTTGTTAAAATAAAATAGGAGCTTGTAAATGTCTTAATATTTATAAGGAATGGAGTTTATTTATGAAATTAGATGAAAACAAGAAGGAACTGACAAAAAGTTTCCGCACGCAGCAGATAATGCTGATTATTGCATGTATGATAAACACAGTAGTTTCCATGCTGATACCATATCTGATGGGAAAACTGATTGACGGGCTGTCAAATCCGGAACTGTCGCTTATTAAGTTGTCAACGGCTATTGTTGCGCTGACATTCATATGCTTTTTGCTGAACTGGAACCAGAACTATAAGTGGTTCAGACTCATGTATCGTGGCGATGTGTCAATGCGTTCTATGATGTTTGAGGGAGTTGTGAAAAATCCCTATTCATTTTTCTGCAAAAATCAAAGCGGTGATATCACAAACCGTATATTAAATGACGCTGCCCAGTATGCGGACAACTGCCTGATCAGGGTACCCATGCTGCTTATAAATGTGATTTCATTGCTTGTGGCATTTTTCTTTATTTTTAATTACAGCCTATTAATTGGCATTATGCTGCTGGCTGCCTGCATCATCTATTTTTTCTCATATAAGCGTATTAATATCAAGCTGAGAAAATACTCAAGAGAGGAGCGTGCGGGCTTCTCAGACCTCTTGCAGACCACCACGAGGTTTTATGAGGGCATACCTACAATCAAGCTCTTTATGAGGGAAAAGTATTTCTCAGAAAAATATAAGGAGCAGGCAGAGGTGCTGGGAGAGAGAACCATCAAGCTTCAATTATGGAAGTCGCTGGCATTGTCCCTGTCTGGTCTGATTATCAACTTAATGCCAATTATAGCGATTGTGGCTGGAATAATGCTCACTATATCAGGCAAATGCACTGTAGGAGCAATATTTGGCATTTATGCGTACACAGCCTATCTGAGCGAGCCAATCCAGAACTTGACAGACCTAAATCTCAGCATGCAGCAGGCAAAGGTAAATGAGGACAGGCTGGAGGAGCTGCTGGTTGGGGAAGAGGAAAGCAGCAATTTTGATGAAAAGATAGAGAAAATCAGGCTGCAGGACATTGTTGTGGCATACAAGGAGGATGAGAAAATCTTTGATGGCTTCAATATGGATATTTCAAAGGGTGACAGAATAGGTATTGTCGGAGATTCGGGCTGTGGCAAGACCACCCTGTCCCATGTGCTGACAGGCGAGCTAAAGCCTTCCTCTGGTGATGTCATGGTCAATGGCAGGACAATGAATTTATCAGCCTGCAGGAAGCGGATAGCTGTGCTGCCACAGGATATTTTCCTCTATGATGATTCTGTGCTCAATAACATAAGATTTGGCAGAGGGCAGGATTTGAATGATGATATTCTTGACACATTAAATGTCAATAACTTTAAGGAGCATAAGGTCGGTGAGCTATCTGGCGGAGAAAAGAGGCGTGTAGGTCTTGCCAGAGCCCTGATGGGGGATTTTGATATGCTGATTCTGGACGAGCCGACAGCGGAGATTGATGCGGTTATGGAGGAGAGAATTATCAGATTTCTGGATGAGATTCTGGATAAGGATAAGATGCTTGTGGTTATTACACATAGACCTA
>CAVKUD010000074.1:0-12398 GCA_963659315.1 Senegalimassilia sp.
TGGAAAGTACGTCGGCAAAGTCATTGAGGAATGCCTTGGTACGAGAGTAGGTGTGAGGCTGGAAGGTAAGAACCAGTCTCTTGTGAGGATAATTCGCAGCGGCAGTCAAAGTAGCACGGATTTCTGTTGGGTGGTGGGCGTAATCGTCGATTACAGTCACACCATTAAACTCACCCTTGTACTGGAAGCGCCTGTCGGCACCGCCAAACTTGTAGAGACCTGAAATAACAGCCTCCTTTGGTATATTAAGCTCCATCATAAGTGCGATGGCAGCAAGGGAGTTGCTTACATTGTGGGCACCAGGTACATTGAGTTTTACGTCGAACAGCTTCTGTCCTTTATGCATTGCGCTGTAGCTGGCACATGCCTTATCATCATAGGAAATATCAGAAGCATAGTAATCAAACTGGTCGCTTAAGCCGTAGGTGATAATCTTTTGAGGCAGACCATTTACAAGCTCCTTATAGTTGTCGATTTCGCCATTTATGATTGTAGCGCCGTCCTCTATAGTGTTTGAAGCAAACTGACGGAATGAGTGTCTTATATCATCTAAATCCTTAAAGAAGTCCAGGTGTTCAGCCTCAACGTTTAGGATTACACTATAGCGAGGTCTGAAATTGAGGAAGCTGTTGGTGTACTCACATGCCTCTGAGATAAATACCTCTGAGTCTCCGATACGGAGGTTGCCGTTAATAGCCTTAAGCATACCGCCCACAGAAATAGTAGGGTCAGCTTTTGCTTCCAGGAGAATCTGGCTTATCATGGAGGTTGTAGTTGTCTTTCCATGGGTTCCAGCGACAGCAATTGACTTTTCATAGTTATCCATAATCTGACCGAGCAGCTCTGCACGGGAAAGCATAGGGATGCCCTGGGTCTTTGCCTCAACAAACTCAGGATTATCCTCGTGGATAGCAGCTGTGTAGACTACAAGCTGGATGCCAGGTATGATGTTTTCAGCCTTCTGACCATAGAAGATTTTGATTCCCTTGCTCTCAAGGAAATCTGTAAGCTCGGATTCCTTTGAGTCAGAGCCTGTGACAGTGAAGCCCTCTGATAAGAGAATCTCAGACAGACCACTCATGCTGATGCCGCCTATTCCCATAAAATGCACATGGATTGGTGAATTAAAATCTAATTTATACATAAACGAATACCTACCTATTATTAATACGGGTTGAAACCCTTCAAATAATTATACTCTCATTTACATGATTTGGAAAGAGAAGAATAATTGGAAGAAATTGTATAAATTAACAAAAAAAAGACGAATATAAACGAAAAATTGTGAAAAATGTTGTTGCTTGTAAAGGGATATGTTATAATTCAAATATAATAAGTAGAACAGACAGGGAGTGATAACGTGATTAAAAAAGAAATGATAGCCATGCTATTAGCAGGTGGTCAAGGCAGCAGACTTGGAGTTCTGACAGCAGACGTGGCAAAACCAGCAGTTGCATTTGGGGGCAAATACAGGATAATTGATTTCCCTCTCAGCAACTGTATCAATTCAGGAATTGACACTGTAGGTGTTCTGACACAGTATCAGCCACTCAGATTAAATTCACATATAGGAATTGGTATTCCTTGGGATTTGGATCGTAATAATGGTGGCGTAACAGTACTTCCTCCTTACGAGAGGAGCAATAACAGTGAATGGTACACAGGAACAGCTAATGCAATTTATCAGAATCTAAGATACATGGAAAGCTACAATCCTGATTATGTGCTGATTTTATCAGGCGACCATATTTACAAGATGGATTATGAGGTTATGCTTGATTTCCATAAGGAGAACAATGCTGATGTGACAATAGCCACTATGCCTGTTTCAATGGAGGAAGCAAGCAGATTTGGAATTGTGATAGCTGATGATGACAAGAAGATTACGGATTTTGAGGAAAAACCAGAGAAGCCTAGAAGTAATCTGGCATCAATGGGCATTTACATATTCTCATGGCCGGTTTTGAGGGATGCTCTTATAGCAATGAAGGATGTGCAGAGCTGTGATTTTGGAAAGCACATTATACCTTATTGCTTTGAGAACGATAAGAGACTTTTTGCGTATGAGTTCAACGGCTACTGGAAGGATGTAGGAACACTTGGCTCATACTGGGAAGCAAATATGGAGCTTATTGATTTGATTCCTGAGTTTAACCTCTATGAGGAATATTGGAAGATTTACACTAAGAGCGATACAATAGAGCCTTTGTATGTATCATCAGAGGGACATAGTGAGAGAAGCATAATTGGAGAGGGCACGGAAAATTATGGCTATGTGCAGAATTCAGTAATTGGTTCAAATGTTAAGATTGGTAAGGGGGCAGTAATCAGGGATTCCATCATCATGCGTGATGCAGTGATAGGTGAAAGGTGTACCATTGACAAATCAATCATAGCAGAGAACAGTAAGATTGGCGAAGGTGCAGTGCTTGGAGTCGGGGAAGAAGCTCCAAATGTTCTTAATGAAAGCATTTACTCTTTTGGACTGGTTACAGTAGGAGAAGATACTGTGGTGCCAGATAATGTAAGAATTGGCAAAAATACTGCGATTTCTGGAATTACAGAACATGAGGATTATCCAAATGGGGAACTGGCAAGCGGTCAGGTAATCATTAAGGCAGGTGACGGAAAATGAAGGCAATAGGTATTATTTTGGCTGGTGGAAACAGCAAAAGGATGAAGGAGCTGTCAAGAAAACGTGCGATTGCGGCAATGCCAGTTGGCGGAGCATTCAGGAGTATTGATTTTGCATTATCGAGCATGAGCAATTCCCGTATTCAGACGGTTGCGGTACTGACACAGTATAATTCCAGGTCGTTAAACGAGCATTTAAGCTCATCAAAATGGTGGAATTTTGGCAGAAAGCAGGGCGGCTTGTACCTCTTTACACCTACAGTGACAGCGGAAAACAGTGACTGGTACAGGGGAACAGCAGATGCGATTTATCAGAATCTGGACTTTTTAAAGAGAAGGCATGAGCCATATGTGGTTATATCAAGCGGTGACTGTATATACAAGCTGGATTTCAATGCAGTTCTGGATTACCACATTGAGAAGAAGGCAGATATAACAGTTGTATGCAAGGATATGATGCCAAACGAGGACGTAAGCAGATTTGGTGTGGTAAAGATGAATGAGGACTCAAGAATAGTTGAGTTTGAGGAGAAGCCACTGCTTGCACAGTCAAATACGATTTCCACAGGTATCTATGTCGTAAGAAGACGTCTGCTTATAGAACTGCTTGAGAAGGCAGCAGAGGAGTCAAGATATGACCTGGTAAGCGACATCCTTATAAGATACAGAAATGTGAAGAAAATATATGGCTACAAGATGAATACATATTGGAGCAATATAGCAGATGTAAATGATTACTTTAAGACAAATATGGATTTCCTTAATCCAGAGGTGAGAGACTACTTCTTCAGGCAGGAGCCAAAGGTATATTCTAAGGTGGATGATTTACCACCAGCTAAGTTTAATTCGGAATCAGATGTGACAAACAGTCTGGTAGCAAGCGGCTGTATCATAAACAGCAAGGTAGAAAATTCCGTATTATTCAAGCAGGCATTTATAGGAAAGAATTGTGTGATAAAAAATTCTATCATTTTAAATGATGCCTACATCGGGGACAACACCCATGTAGAGAACTGCATTGTGGAAAGCAGGGGAACACTTAAGCCAAATTCATATTATTGTGGCGAGGGTGAGATAAAAATTGTTTCTGAAAAGAACGAAAGATTCTTAATTTAATAACACTTGAGGGGGACTTGACATGCAGATTACAGATGTACGAATCAGAAAAGTTGACAAGGAAGGAAAAATGAAAGCTGTTGTTTCAATCACAATCGATGATGAATTTGTAGTTCATGACATTAAGGTGATTGAAGGGGAGAAGGGATTGTTTATCGCAATGCCTAGCAGAAAGGCAAATGACGGAGAGTACAGGGATATAGCACATCCGATTAACTCTTCTACCAGAGACAATATCCAGAGGCTTATACTTGAAAAATATAAGGCGGAGATTGAGAACGCAGAATAGTACAGGAGGCGGGCGTGGTGCCCGCCTCTTATTGTGTTGCCATGCATACGGAGAAGTTGTCGGTGGCAGGTTCGGCTGGTAATTATTTTATAAATTTAGTTCGGTTGCAGTTGACTCGGTTGCAACCGAATAAAAATTGACATCTGCAAATATTCTCACTATACTATATATATCATCTCATATTTTGAGACTTGGAGGATATTGAGTATGTTCTATGGAAGAGAAAAGGAAAGAGAAAAACTGCATAGGATGTTTCTCTCAGACGGTCAGATGATTTCTCTGATTTATGGTAGGAGGAGAATTGGCAAAAGTGAGCTTATTAAGCAGGCACTAAAAGAAACAGACATAAAAAGCATTTACTATGAATGTAAGCAGACCACGGAACGCAATAATGTGGACAGTTTAGCAGAGCTTATTGCAGAAATCTTTGATTTTCCCAAACCAGCATTTGAAAATATTGAAGCTCTGCTGCAATTCCTTTTTAAAATGTCAGAAAAAGAACCGATGATTCTTGTCCTGGATGAATACCCGTATTTACGGGAAAATTCAAAGGGACTTGACAGTATTTTACAATCTCTCATAGACCATTATAAAGATACTTCTAATATGAAGTTTATTGTATGTGGTTCTTATGTAGATACAATGAAGGCTCTTTTGGAAAAACAGAATCCCTTATACGGCAGAATTGATTTGACCCTAAATTTGAAACCAATGGATTACTATGAATCCGCATTGTTTTATCCTGAATTTACAGAAGAGGATAAGGTAAGATTGTTCAGTGTGTTCGGGGGAATTCCATATTATAACCGATTGATTGATGGTCAAAAAAGTGTGCGGGAAAATATTATAGAGCTTATTGCGTCTCCGGGAGCTAGGCTGGAAAATGAGGTATCTATGTATCTTAGTTCAGAAATATCAAAAATTACAAATGCAAATGAGGTCTTTGAGGCACTTGCAAAAGGATTTTCCAGATATAAGGATATTCTTGACCAGTCAAATGTTTCCAGTGGACCGGCACTAGTTGATATTCTTGATAAGCTGATGCGCATGGATGTTGTCTCCAAAGAAGCTCCTATTAACGATGAAAATAATAAGAAAAAATCGGGATATTTCATTTCAGACAATTTGTCTTTGTTTTACTACAAATATATTTTCAGAAATATGTCGAGAATGAATATTATGGATTCTGATGTATTTTATGATAGATATATTGCAGAGGATTTTGAAACAAAGTATGTTCCGAAAAGCTTTGAGAGGATTTGCAAACAGTATCTGATTAGAAAAAACAGGAAAGGTCTGATGGACGAAGTCTTTGAAAAAATAGGAAAATACTATTATGATGACCCGATAGAAAAAAAGAATGGGGAGTTTGATATTGTTACCCTGGATGACAGGGGATATATTTTCTATGAAGCCAAATTCAGAAAAGAACCTGTAACAGAGAGCATTGTTCAAAATGAAATACGCCAGGTAGAGCAAACTGGCTTGGAGTGTTATAAGTACGGATTTTTTTCAAAGTCAGGATTTGCCTGTGAAAAAGAGGAGAATCGGATATTGATTGAATTGAAGGAGCTGTACGAGTAAAAGAAAACGTAGTTAGAAAAGAGGGAAGGAAATATGCAAAGTGTACAGATTGCAGCAAGCGAAATATGGGTAACACTGATATTTTGCGTCATAATGTTTTTGTTTAAGAGCGAGCTCAAGCAGAAGAAAGTCACAAAGCTTCTAATGATAGTATGTATTACAAGACTTGTCAGTGATGCCGTATCATGGGCTTTCGATGGACTGCCAGGGCTTTTTTGGGGAATTGTAACCAGATGCAGCAACTATATCACATTTGTTGCAAATGACCTAGTGTCGCTGGCTTTTTCGGTATTTCTATGGAATCTGGTCAAAGATAAGGATGAGAAACCTGGCATTGTGCTAAGGGCTTATTGGCTTGTAGAGATGATAACAATAGCTGCACTTACCATGAACTTACATTTTGGGTGGTTCTATTCATTTGATAGCAGTAATCTGTACAGTAGGGGAAAATACTATCATCTGACACATATTGCTCCTATAGCGGCACTGCTTATTGTAGTTTGGATGTTGATTAAGTACCATCATAAATTCAGCAAAAACCTTAAGTTCCTGGGATGGTCTTATTTTGTTCTGATGGCAGGAGCCACCATATATGAATACATGAATTTTGGCTTGTCACTCCAGACCTATGCCCAGACTTTCTCAGCTCTTGTGGCATTTTTTGTAGGTGAGATAGAAATACGGGAGAACTTGATTGTAACACATACCAGATTGGAGCAGACTAATGTAGAGCTGAAGGAGGAAGAGAAAAAAGCAGAGGCTGCTTTGGAGGCAGCACTGGAAAAGGATAAGGAACTTAGAGAGCAGCAGGAGCAGCTTTCGATAGCCCTTGCAGCAGCCCAGCAGGCAAATAGAGCCAAGACTATGTTCTTAAACAGTATGTCACATGACATCAGGACTCCTATGAATGCCATAATCGGATTTACTGCCCTTGCGCAGACACATATTGATAATGCAGATCGGGTACAGGATTATCTGACAAAAATCAATACCTCAAGCACACATTTACTTAGTCTGATAAACGATATACTGGATATGAGCCGAATCGAGAGTGGCAGCGTGAAACTGGACGAGAAACCGGTGCATATACCAGACCTGCTGCACGACCTGAGAAATATGATACAGGGCATGATTAATGCCAAGCAGCTAAATTTGTACATTGACACACAGGATGTGAAAAACGAAGATGTAATAACTGATAAGTTGAGATTAAATCAGGTGCTAATCAATATTGTGGGAAACGCCATTAAGTTTACGCCTGTTGGTGGGGACATTATCATCCGTCTTGTGGAAAAACCATGCCAGATAAAAGGTTATACAAACTATGAATTTTCAATCAAGGATACAGGTATTGGTATGTCATCTGAATTTTTGGGGCATGTGTTTGATACCTTTGCCAGAGAGCAGTCCTCCACTGTAAGCGGTATTCAGGGAACAGGTCTGGGTATGGCGATTACAAAAAATATTGTTGATATGATGGGCGGCACGATTGAAGTAGAAAGTGAAGAGGGAAAAGGCTCTAAGTTTACGGTTGCGCTTACAGTCCGTCTTGCAAAACAGACAGTTCGGTATGAGCCTATTGCCGAGCTGCAGGGTGCCAAGGCACTTGTGGTGGATGATGATATTGATACCTGCCGGAGTGTCTGCAAGATGCTTAGAAGTATTGATATGCAGCCTGAATGGACTGTGACAGGCAGGGAAGCGGTTCTCCGTGCCCAGGATGCAGCGGAACTGAATAATGAGTATAGGGTATATATAGTGGATTATCTGATACCAGATATGAACGGAATCGAAATCATTCGCAGAATACGAAAAGTAATCAAAGATGATGTGCCGATTATTGTATTGACGGCATACGACTGGAGTGCTTTTGAAAACGAAGCGAGAGAAGCCGGAGCGACTGCTTTTGTTGCAAAACCTATCTTTATGTCAGAGTTGAGGAGCGTATTGACAAAGCCTGTTCAGAAGGAAAAAACGGACAATGAGCCTATAGAGGATTTATATGACTATAGCGGTAAGAAGTTTCTGCTTGTAGAGGACAATGCGCTGAACAGGGAGATTGCAGCAGAGCTTCTGAAAGAAAGAGGCATTGAGGTGGACTGTGCAGAGGATGGAATCGAAGCAGTCAATATTATGAATGAAGCACCAGAGGATAAATATGATTTGGTGCTGATGGATGTTCAGATGCCTAGAATGGATGGTTATACGGCAACGAGGGAGATTCGTACTCTGCCTAATAATCGCAAAGCCAACATCCCGATTATTGCCATGACAGCCAACGCATTTGAAGAGGACAGGCGAAAGGCTTTTGAATGTGGCATGAATGGGCATATTGTGAAGCCTATTGATATGAAAACGATAGAGAAGGAACTGGGGAAGATATTTAAGGAAACAGGGAAAAACGCTAAATAAAAAATGCGGAAATTGTGAGGATATGAATAATTTTACAGATGCTTTAAAACAAAGAAATTTACAAGAATTAAGAAAACACCCAAAGGCAGACCTGCACAATCATTTTGTGCTTGGTGGCAGCAGGAGCTTCCTATATCAGGCAACTGGTAAAAGGATTGAGCCTATAAGTCATCTCTTGTCCTCAATGGATGAGATGAACGCATGGAGCCAAAAATATATTGGTCAGTATTTTAACAGCACCGAGATGAGAAAACTTTTAATCAAGGCAGCTTTCCAACAAGCCAAAGAGGACGGAGTAACTGTGATTGAAATCGGTGAGGATGTTTGGGGCTTAGGTGAATTTTTTAACAATGATATTGATGAGCTGGTTGATGCTTTTACAAGCGCCCAGAAAGAAATCGCTCCAGATATAGAATTAAGGCTGCAAATTGGACTATCAAGACATTGTCCTATCGATTATTTGGAAGAGTGCCTATCTCATTTTTGGGGTAATAAGAATTTTTATTCTATTGATTTGTATGGTGATGAATTAGCCCAGCCTATTGAAAATTTTAAAGGGATTTATCGCCGGGCAAAAAAAGAAGGATTAAGGTTGAAAGCACATGTCGGAGAATGGGGAACTGCTAAAGATGTGAGAACAGCGGTGGAAGAATTGGAGCTTGACGAGGTGCAGCATGGCATAGCGGCAGCTAGTGACGAATCCGTAATCCGATTTTTGGTGGAGAATAAAATCAGACTAAATATAACACCGACAAGCAATGTTTTACTTGGTAGAGTTGCAGATATGTCCGCGCATCCGATTGGAAAACTGTATCGCAGTGGTGTTGATGTTACGATTAATTCGGATGATGTGCTGATTTTTGACTCAGATGTATCTAAAGAATATTTAAGGCTTTATGAGGCTGAGTGCTTAACGGCAGAGGAACTGGATGACATAAGGGAAAAAGGATTGAGGTAACTATGGCTTTTGATTTTAAGAAAGAATACAAAGAATTTTATATGCCTAAAAACAAACCGGAGATTGTAACTGTTCCTAAGGCAAATTATATTGCAGTAAGAGGAAAGGGCAATCCAAATGAAGAAGGTGGGGCATATCAGCAGGCTATTGGTGTATTATACGCCGTTGCATATACACTCAAAATGAGTTATAAAACGGATTATAAAATAGAAGGATTTTTTGAATATGTAGTTCCACCACTTGAGGGATTCTGGTGGCAGGACAATATGGAAGGGATAGATTATAAGGATAAAGATTCATTTAATTGGATTTCAGTTATCCGTCTGCCAGATTTTATAACCAAGAAAGACTTTGAATGGGCAGTTGAAACAGCCACTAAAAAGAAAAAGCTGGATTGTTCATCAGCGGAGTTTATAACTATTGATGAGGGCTTGTGTGTTCAAATAATGCATTTGGGTTCATTTGATGAGGAACCGGCAACAGTCGCTTTAATGGATGACTATTTGGAGCAGAATGGATATGTTAATGATATGAATATGGAACGACTGCACCATGAAATATATCTGTCTGATGCGAGAAAGGTTGCTCCTGAAAAATGGAAAACTGTTATTAGGCATCCGATAAAAAAGATTTAAGTACATCGGAATTTAAAAAGAATGGTTTTACTAAATGCGGTACTATATATGTGAAAAATGGAACCAAGAGAATTGCATATCAGTGGACTGCTTTATAATGTGGAGGTAACAAAATGAAAGTATTAATGATTAACGGAAGCCCAAGGAAGGATGGAAATACATCAATAGCCCTTGAAGAGATGAGAAAAATATTTGAAGCAGAGGGAATAGAGACAGAGATTGTCCGTGTAGGAAATCAGGATGTCAGAGGCTGCATTGCCTGTGGACGTTGCAGCGAATTGGGAAAATGTGTATTTGATGATATAGTAAATGAGCTGGCACCTGTATTTGAAGAGGCAGATGGACTTGTCGTTGCCAGTCCGGTTTATTATGCTTCTGCAAATGCGACCCTTATTGCAGTTTTGGACAGGCTTTTTTACAGTTCGCATTTTGATAAGACAATGAAAGTTGGAGCAAGCGTAGTATGTGCAAGGCGAGGAGGCTGTTCTGCCACATTTGATGAACTGAACAAATATTTTACCATATCAAATATGCCAATCGCATCCAGCCAGTACTGGAACTCTATTCATGGACGTATGCAGGGAGAGGCTCAGATGGATGAAGAGGGCAAACAGACAATGCGTGTGCTTGCAAGGAATATGACATTTCTGATGAAGAGCATTGCATTAGGAAAAGAAGCATTTGGTCTGCCGGAAACAGAGGAGAGAGTAGCTACGCATTTTATTAGATAGTTTGATAAATAGGAATTTGTGGAGGTAAAAAATGAAACAAACAAAGAGTATTTTATCGTGGCTAATAATTGCATTAAATATTGTTGGAGTTGTCTGCCTGATTTATTTTGCCATTCCATATTTTACTCATGATGTTACAATAACAAATCCTGATGCAATGCTGCCAGCAGAAGCATGGGATAATGCGGGAATGGCATTGACATTTGGACTTATACCGCTTCTGATTGCTAATATTCTCTGTTTTGAAGTCATAAAAATGAAGCAGAAGTTTGCAGCTTTTTTGTGTTTTGTTCCCAGTGTGGTATGCTTAATTATAGTGTTGAGTTATTGGATACCGTTCTTGTGATAATTTTACGGAAATGACAAAAGAAAATTAACAGCTTTAGAGGTGTTATTGAATGAGTAATAAATTGGTTAAACACCAAGAAACAAAAGAAATATTAACTGGAAAGCAAAAGAAAATTTTGTTTTGGAGTTGTTTCGTTGTTTTAAGTATAGCTTTCGTGGCAGTCTGGATAAATATATTTTTGACATCTAAAGCATTTAATACACAAATGGAAGAGATGGTACTGGGAGAAGATTACTATATGGAGGATGTTGTAATTACGGATAAAAGGGCTGAAGATGCTTCGGCTGATGCTATATCTCAGAATTATTTCTTTTACTACAATAATGGGGCAGTGAATGATTATCATAAGCGAATGGAAGTACCGGAAGCTGTATATTCGGAATATGATGTAGGAGATTCAATAACTGCATATACTACAGACCATGTAAGTTATTCTTATTACAAGCAGGGGATTCTTCCAGATAAAGAGTATAGAAACAATGAATTAATGAAAGTGGCTGGTGTATTGCTTGGACTTGGAATTTTTTCATTCGCTTTGTGGGGATTATTAAGTAAGAAAATGAATTGCAAGAAGTAGTCAACTTCCAGTTTATTGAAATGATAGCAAAACAATTCAAAATGATGTAATATAATAAGTGATGTTAAATTAGCCACAACGTAAGATTAGGTTGCCAAAATGTACCCAAAGCGTAGCGAGGGTATATCGCAGGAATACAGGTGAAAATTTGTGACTGTGAAGGATATTAGTTTTTCTTAATGTTCTGTACACAATCCAGCAACTCGGCAACAGGACGTTGCCGAGAACGAGACTTGAGCCATGGATGGCGAATGCGCCAAAGTGTCCAGCAAAATCTGCCAGTGGCAGATTTTGTCGGTCTCGTGGTTGCGTAAAGTTATCACTACTTATCGCAGAACATTTAGAAAATCTTATATCCGTAACCCGGAACAAATTTCCACCTGTATTCCTGTGATATACCTTCACATCCCCAAGTAACTTTTGGCAACTTAGTTGAAGTATAGCAAAGTACATAGAAGAGGATAATCATGAATATAAACAAACCCCACGTAGAGCAGACTTTCGCTACCTACACCGCCAACTACAACCCCGCAGACCCCAAAATCAAGCTCAAAATCGACCACACCTACAGAGTAGCCATATTCTGCGACAGCATCGCAAAGAGTCTCAACCTAAGCGATGAGGACAGAGATATAGCCTGGCTCTGCGGCATGCTTCACGACCTGGGCAGATTTGAGCAGATAAAGAGGTACGGCACCTTCAATGACGCAGAGTCCATAGACCATGCAAAGCTCAGTGCAGACCTTTTGTTTGAGGAGCATCTGGCAAATGACTATGTGGATGATTTTGAGCAGGATGCCATGCGTCCAGTTATTGAACTTGCCATAAGGAGCCACAGTGCCTACAGACTGCCAGAGGGGCTTTCTGCCAGAGAGAAGATGTTCTGCGATATTTTAAGGGATGCAGATAAGATTGACATTTTCAGGGTAAACATTGATACTTCACCAGAGGAGATATACAATGTGACCACTGAAGAGCTTAAAAACAGTCAGGTAAGCCCAGAGGTCATGCAGTGTTTTGAGGAAGAGCACGCTGTGCTCAAGAGCTTAAAAAAGACAGCAATAGACAATTATGTAGCCCACATGGCATTGACCTTTGAGCTGGTATATCCAA
>CAVKUD010000075.1:0-12258 GCA_963659315.1 Senegalimassilia sp.
GGACAAACGGTTTTCAAGACCGCCTCGTTATGACCACTTCGATACCTCTGCGTATCACAAAACACTACTTTATGTAATTGTTTTTGTAACTCGCTGTTCCTCAGCGCAGGATTTATAATACATTAAATAATGTATTGTGTCAACCACAATTTTACATTTTCTTCAAAAAGATTTCTGCGACCTGGATATCCTCCGGGGTTGTTATCTTTATATTGCGGTAATCCCCCTCTACCATATGTACCTTCACAGGGCTGGTACACTCTACAAGCATGGCATCATCTGTGATATTGACCTGCTGCTTTCCGGCTTTTACATCAGCTAAGACTTTACTATACGCTTCATATATTAATTTGTAATCAAACGCCTGGGGAGTCTGTATCTGCCACAGGCTTTTTCTGTCAGGTGTGCTTATAGCGGTACCATCATCAGCCACAATTCTTATGGTATCCTTCACAGGCATGCCGACAACGCAGGCTTTGTATTCAACTGCCCCCTTCCATGCTCTCTCTATTATATTGCTGTCAAGCATAGGGCGGGCACCATCATGAATCATTACATAATCACAATCATTTACAGCCTTTAAACCTTCAAAAACAGAGTCATAGCGTTCCGCTCCGCCTGCCACTATTGCTCTCACCTTGGTAAAGCCATATTTTTCTACTATTTCGCTCCTGCAATATTCTATATCATCCCTGCCTGTGACAAGGACAATACTATCCACTTTGCTGTCCTCAAAAGCCTTCAGGCTGTAATAGATTACAGGCCTGCCGTTTAAATCCATATACTGCTTGGGAATATCGCTTTTCATGCGGCTTCCTGTGCCAGCAGACAAAACTATCGCTGCGAATCTTTCCATTCCGCTACTCCTATATTTACATAATTATATTGATATATAAACACAGCCCCATCCGAACCTGCATCTGCAACTCATCTGGACTCACAACAACTGCTTATGTTTATTGTCATAGCATAATTCCAGTCTATTAATTTTATATTTTCTGCTCACATACTATATAAAAGCCAATCTATCGCAAACAAACCACCATAGCTTTAATCACCGAGCTTAAGATTAGGCACTGCATTCAAATCCAGCCCAGCTCTCTTGCCTGCTATAAAATCATAATATGCCGCTGCACCTATCATGGCAGCATTGTCTGTACATAAAATAGGCGATGGATGATAGAACTTCACCCCCTTTTCTGCGCACATTTTCTCCATGGCAGCCCTTATAGTACCATTGGATGCCACTCCGCCTGCTATAGCAAACTTATCCATCTTATACTCATCTATGGCATTTGCTGCATGCTCCACCAGTACATCTGTCACTGACTTCTGGAAAGAGGCTGCCACATCTGCCTGATTAATCTCGATTCCCTTCATCTTGCAGCCGTTAAGATAATTGAGAACTGCCGACTTTAAGCCGCTGAAGCTGAAATCATAGACTCCGTCTGCCACCTTGGCACGAGGAAAACTGATTGCCTCTGGATTGCCCTCATGGGACACTTTTTCAATCTTGGGTCCCCCTGGATAGCCTAAGCCTATTGCACGGGCAACCTTGTCAAAGGCTTCGCCTGCCGCATCATCCCTGGTTCTGCCAAGGATTTCGTACTTGCCGTAATCTGCTACCCTCACAAGGTGGGTATGTCCACCTGATACTACAAGGCAGAGAAATGGCGGTTCTAAATCTTTATTTTCTATATAATTAGCGCTGATATGCCCCTCAATATGGTGAACCCCCACAAGAGGAATATTACTGGCATAGCTTAAAGCTTTTGCCTCCGCTACTCCGACAAGAAGCGCTCCCACAAGTCCAGGTCCATAAGTAACACCTATGGCATCAATATCATCAAGTGTCATATTTGCATCAGCCAGGGCTTCCTCTATGACCTGATTGATTTTCTCAATATGCTTTCTTGATGCTATTTCAGGCACAACACCGCCATATAGTGTATGCGTTGCAATCTGCGATGATATGACGTTACTCCTCATATCCCTGCCGTTTACCACAACTGCTGCGGCAGTCTCATCACAAGAGCTCTCGATTGCAAGTATTTTTATTTCTTTTTCATTTTCCATACTCATTGTTATCATCTTTCTATGTCTTTAGTCTTCCTCAGTTGATGATGGCTCAATCTGATAGTAAACGAGGATTTTCCATCTGCCCTCATCATCTTTTCTGAGAACATACATCTGGTCTGTATCTTCAAAGGAATCTCCTACCTTCATAAAATATGAAGTAGACACATAGGCAATATCATCGCCATTGTCAGTTGTATATTTTACCTCGTTGCTGTCACAGACATTTGCCCTTGAGATTCTCTTCTTGTCCTCTGCATACTGGGCTATCTCTTCCTTTAGAGACTCCACATATGTATCCTTTGGATTCTGCGCCTTTAAATCATCATCCATAAGTAATAAGGCCTGATCGGTAAGAGCATCAAACTCATCATCTGTGTAGTCACCATCATAATACGCCTTGATTATTCTGTTGTAGAGCTTAATCACCTCTCTAGGTGTCTCAGGATAGTTTTTCTCCAAATCCTTGTTTATAAGCTTTTGAACCTCTGTCAGATTCTCGCTGTCAACATTTGACTTATGCTTCTGAGAAAAGAAGTAATACCCTCCCAGTATGGCAGCCACAACTAAAATTGTTATAACCAGTCCTGTTGCTTTTTTCATACAATCATTCCTCCTCAAACATTAATTCTATACTTTTTCCATCCTTACCAAGCTTTGAATTTTCAAATATGGCTCTCACCTCTGGCATATATTCCTCCGCCCTCACAAGGGATGGCGAAAAATGCGTAAGCCACATTTCCTTAACCTCAGCCCTTTTTGCCATATCTGCTGCTTCATAAAAGGTCATATGCTTTTTCTGCTTTGCCTTGGCAAGCTTATCCTTCTCTGCATACATGCCCTCGCATATAAACAGGTCTGAATTTTTTGCCGCTTCAACAATCGTATCAAGGGGTCTGCTGTCTGTGCAGTAAGTCACCTTAAGCCCCTTTCTCTCAGCCCCAAGCACCATGTCTGGTGTGTATGTCACACCCTCTGCCTCTACTGTCTGTCCCTTTTGAAGAGGATTCCAGAACCTGACCGGTATATTTGCTTCCTTTGCCCTGTCAACCGAGAATCTGCCTTTTCGCTTTATCTCTACAGAATAACCATAGCAGACTACATTGTGTTTGACCTTAAATGCGTGTATATGGTAGCCGTTTATCTCAAAATACTCATCTGGCTCCGACATTTCTATGCACTTTAACTCAAATGGAAGCTCTGGTGCTATCGTGCGCAGGGCAGATACAACTCGCTCCAGTCCCTTTGGGCCTATAATTGTAAGGGGCTCCGTCCTCTCAGCATTGCCCATGGTGAGCAGGAGTCCTGGCAGACCGCTGATATGGTCAGCATGAAAATGCGTGATACACAAAATATCTATAGGCTTAAAATTCATGCCAGCTTCCTTCATCGCAATCTGGGTTCCCTCACCGCAGTCAATGAGCAGACTGCTGCCGTTATATCTAAGCATGAGTGCTGTGAGCCACCGGTTTGGCAGCGGCATCATGCCTGCTGTTCCAAGTAAACATACGTCTAACATCTATATTTCCTCCGCCTGCCATGCCATGATATAGGCATCCTCCACAGGCTGTTCATAAAAATTCTTTCTGGTTCCAAGATTTCTGAAACCACACTTCTCATAAAGAGAAATAGCTGTAGCATTAGAGACTCGAACCTCCAACACAACTTTAGTAACTGATTTTTCTTCAGCCCTGTGCTTCAACTCTTTCATAAGCATAAGTCCTATGCCTCTCCCCCTGTATTCAGGCTCTACTGCTATATTGGTTAGTTCGCCCTCTTCAAAGGATACATAGACGCAGGCATAGCCTGCAATCTTATCATTTTCCTCTGCCACAAGGAGGATATTGTCCTCATATGCCAGTGCTCCTTTAAAGCCCTTCGGACTCCATGGCATTGAAAAACTCTTTTTTTCTATCTCTGCCACCTGAAAAATATCCTCTGATTTCATCTGTCTGACTAGCATATTTTGAAATCTCTTTCTTTTTCCTGACGTTCTCTCTCTGCCTGAGATACTCTCAGATACTCTGGCTTATGGTCTCTGGCATCTTCTGCTTTTCCTTCTTTTGCAAGAAGGGCTCCAAGACAGGCAACGCTGGCTGCCCTCTGCTTATTCATGGAAGCTGGGGCATACCTGTGGTCTACCCTTACCTTTTCCTCAAGATAGTCCCTGAATACAGGTACACCATCACCCAAAAACACTACTGCTTTGCCAAGGGCATTTATTTTCTCAACTATTTCATCTATCATAACCACGCACTGTGGCTCGATAGTCTGCATTTCTCCATCATCAAACTGATACAGCCCTGTGTATACCTGATTTCTCCTGGCATCCATAAGCGGGCAGATAAGTGCGTCACTTCCCCACATGTTGTAGGCAAGGGCGTCAACTGTAGGCACTGATACTATTTTCTTATCCAGTGCCAGAGCCAGTCCCTTTGCTGTGGCTGAGCCTATACGAAGTCCGGTAAAGGAACCCGGTCCTGCGGAAACTGCTATCACATCAATAGTTTTCATATCAAGCTCTATCATTTTTGCGACTTCATCCAGCATAGGAAGCAGGGTCTGGGAATGTGTCTTTTTATAATTAATGGTGTATTCACCAAGCAAATTGTCATCTTCAACAACAGCTACAGATGCCACAAGCCCTGAGCTGTCAAGTGCAAGTATTTTCATAATCTATGAAACCTCTTTTATTGTTATTTTTCTGTAATCAAAGCCTTTTTCAAGGTCTTTTTCTATGGTTATCTCCTTGTAATGGTCGGGAAGTATCTCCTCTATGAGATTAGCCCACTCTATCATGCACAGACCATCTCCGTAGAAGTAATCCTCGTAGCCTATCTCGTCCATTTCCTCTATATCGCCGATTCTGTATACATCAAAATGGTAAAAAGGCAGTCTGCCCTCCTCATAGACCTGTACTATGGTAAAGGTAGGGCTGCAAATAGGCTCAGTGATTCCAAGTCCGTCTGCGATTCCCTGTGTGAGAACGGTCTTGCCCACGCCCAAATCTCCAATTAATGTATACACCTCGCCTGGCTGTGCCTTCTCTCCAAGCTCTCTGCCAAGGGCACTTGTCTCCTCTGGCGAATAGCTCTCTATAACTCTTATTTCTGCCATTATATTTTCCTTTTTCTATGGTTGTTTTATTATTTAGATTTTACTCTGTAGCTGTCAAGGGATTTTCTGGCTATCTCCATGAAAGCTGCACCATTATCCTCTATCTGGTTCTTTGGCAGGATATATGCGTTTACCCTGTTGCTGTAAATATATATGCTGTCCTTGCGCTCAAGTATCTGATATACCAGATTCCATGGGAGTTCTCCTGACTCCTCGCCAGATGTCACCTTTACATATTCCTCTGTGATTTCGTAATGAAGGACACCTGATATAACCTTGTTGGTCTTCATGGTCTGCTTAACCCTGAGCTTTAGGGATGCAGGAACATATATCAAGAGCAAAATGCCGATGGCTATGTATAAAATTGTATAGCCGATTTCTCCGTTTTTGCCGCTTACTCCTGCCATGACAAATACAAGTGCGGCAATCAGGATTGAAAATATGCCATGGATGCCATGGTAGGTCTGGTAGATGTTGAAGGAATATAAGTCCTTTTCTGTTAGTTTGATGTCAAATTCTGTTTTCACGTCTGGGTCTCCGTATTTCTTATATTTTATGGGACGGTCTATGTAAATCATTCCACGCCGACGTGGTCAATTCAAAAAAGACACATCTCACTGCTTACACTTATTATAGCATTTTCCCGTTTAAAAGAAAATTGATACGAGGATGTTTTAATTTTTATTTCATAAAACTGGCTTCTTTCTCTGTATCTTCGGTGTATGGCAGGGTGATGTAGGGTTCATCTCCACCAGTGTAGGTATGTTCAGAATACTGTTTTTCTTCAGTTGGGGCGGTGGATTGGGTTGTTGAATCTTCGTTCTGGGTTTCTGGGGTAGTTTCTTTATCCTGACTTTGAGTGGTGGTGCCACAGGCGGACAGCAGTATTGTGGTTATAATAAACATTGTAATTATGGTTGATATACGAAAGTGTTTTTTCATATTAAATGATTGCCTCCTATCTATTGTTCAAGTTTCCAAGCTACGATAATTGTGTTTTGTTTATTATATACCCATTATATCTATAATAAAAGGGGCGCATATTTGCGCCCCCTAATTGGAGAAATGAAAGACAGGTTGTTATTAGTGTCTTCCCTTTAAAACGATTGAAAGTGGTTTGTAGATTAACATTGTAATGGCTGCTGATATAAGTCCCTTTACAATTGTAAATGGAAGGTTAAATACGAATAAGCACTGAAGCACACTCTTCATTGATGGAAGGATTGCCTGATACATGCTGAGTACAACCTCTTCTGGCATATATGCCTTGTAGTAGAATGGGTAAACTACAAAGTAGTTTGATGGAATACAGATGATTCCCATAAGTACTGCTCCTACTACTGCTCCGATAAGCGCCATCTTCTTAGTCTTTTTCTTCTTGTAAATAAATCCTGCTGTTCCTGTAAATACGGCTCCAAGGATGAAGTTTGAAAGCTCTCCAACTGTAGCTGACTGTGATACTGCACAGTGGATGATGTTTTTAACAAGCTCAATCAGGACTCCTGCAAGTGGTCCATATGCAAATGCACCGATAAGTGCTGGCAGGTCAGAAAAATCAAATTTGATAAAGCCTGGCATAATTGGAATGACAATCTCAAAGTACTGAAGCACAAATGCCAGTGCTGAAAGCATTGCTGTTCCTGCAATAAATCTGGTGGTGAATAGTTCCTTTTTCTTGGTTACTGTGTTTGTGTTGTCCATTTTCGTTCTCCTTTGATGAAAAATATTTGTGTCGGAATTCCAGGAGATTTGCATACTGCAAAAAACCCTGAATGATTACTCATTCAGGGCTTTAAATCATTATCATTGACTTATTGCTTTTGCATCATAAATGCTACTTGCATCAAACAGCTTAATCGTTGTTTTTGATAACTCATCTTCTCTCATCCAGACTATACTGTCGGTTTCGGATTTGCACCGAATCGGCTGTCTATATCTCGTAGACAGTTCACGGACTTTTGATTGCTCAATCACCGTCGGTCGGGAATCTATTCCTTGGAATATCACCCTGCCCCGAAGAATTCCTTATTTGATTTACAATGTTATTGTATGCATTTATATATCATTCGTCAACTGTTTTTTTATTTTACAGCGTAGAATGATACACCTTCCTGCACATAGCTTGAGATAGTTGGAAGTGTATTGTACTCATTTGCATCTGTTGTTAAGTGGTGCATACCATTTAACTCTGCTGCATATAATCTGTAGATTGGCTTGTCTCCGCCTGAGTAGAATACAGGGTTTCCATTGTTATCTAACTGCCATGAAGTTGTGCTTGTAAGAACATTTACCTCATTTATGTCTGTTGTATAAAGGTGGTTCAAAAGTTCTGGATTGTAAAGTCTGTAAACTGGTGTTCCACTAGTAGGAGCTACCCAGCCAATTCCCTCGTATGTCCAGTCTGGGTATGCACTTGAATCCAGCACATCTCTCTCGTTAGCATCTGTTGTGTAAAGGTGCTCACCGTTTGCAGAGTTGTACAATCTGTAAATTGCCACATCTTCAATAACAGGGAATGATGCTCCTTCATCTGTAACAGCAAGCTGATAGTAATGTGAAGTCTTTGTGTCCCAATCGAAATAATTCCACAGTTTTATATAATAATATCCATCCTCTTCTGCTGTGAATGTATATACATCTAATCCAGTAGCCTCATTATATTTAAAATTAAATATGCAATTATCATATCCACTAGGTGAGATTATATCTACAAGTAAAGTTTCGTCCTCATAGAATTTAGTATAATTTGTTAACTGAAGTGAATACCTTTTGTTCGCTTCCAATTTTACCTTAAGATAATCAGTATCAGTTTCCCCTCTTTGGTCAAACAGCTGATATGAACCAATTTCACCTGAATAAACATCTCCTACACTAATCTCTGTTGCAGTCTCCTGTGTCTCATTTGGCTCAATTTCATATACAGTAGCTGCCTTTACATTTGCTGGTGTCAAGATAACTCCAGCCGCCATAACCAATGCTAATGCACTTGTTAAAAGCTTTTTCTTCATAACCTTTTCCTCCTTAAAATAAATTGAAATAAAATAAGATTTATATTAAATAAGAGCAAACCCTCTTACTTAATAACGATACCGTCAAAGAAGCTGTTTCCCTTTTTGAAATTACGCTCCTTGTTTCCTGTTTTATTCTTATTTCCTGAATTGCGGTTCTTATTGTGAGTCTCATTCCCTTTTTTAGCCACGACCGCTTTCTTCTCAGGTTCCTTTGTTTCTTTTTTCTCGCTAGTACCTATTTTCATTGTAAGCTGTATTCGCTGTTTTTTCAAGTCCACACTTAAAACTTGTACATCTACAATATCTCCGACGCTGACTGCCTCAAGCGGGTGCTTGATAAATCTGTCACAAATCTCTGAGATATGCACAAGTCCATCCTGGTGTACTCCGATATCCACGAAGCAGCCAAAGTCTATTACGTTTCTTACAGTTCCCTTTAAGACCATACCAGGCTTTAAGTCCTTCATCTCAAGCACATCACTTCTTAAAATTGGCTTAGGCATGTCCTCTCTTGGGTCACGTGCTGGCTTCTCAAGTTCTTTTACAATGTCTCTGAGTGTAAGCTCGCCTACGCCCACCTCTTCTGCCAGTGTCTTGTAGTCACTTATCTTCTTTGAGATGTCAGATACATTTCTGGCTGCCACATCATCCATTGTATAGCCAAGCTTCTCAAGAAGAGCCTTG
Organism: Senegalimassilia sp.; assembly: GCA_963659315.1. Classification (GTDB taxonomy): domain Bacteria; phylum Bacillota; class Clostridia; order Lachnospirales; family Lachnospiraceae; genus Roseburia. Next base: position 8,889 of record CAVKUD010000075.1, read on the forward strand.
GTAGCTGCATATGACTCAGGATGTACTCCTGTTGCGTCCAGTGGATTTTTGCCTCCTGTAATTCTCATAAAGCCTGCACACTGCTCGTATGCCTTTGGTCCAAGCTTTGATACCTTAAGCAGCTCTGAACGGGACTTAAACTGACCGTTTGTCTCTCTGTACTCTACTATATTTTTGGCAATAGCCTTTGATATACCTGAAATATACTCGAGGAGAGATACCGAAGCTGTGTTCAAATCAACTCCTACCTTGTTTACACAGTCCTCTACCACTCCGCCAAGTGCATCTGAGAGCTTCTTCTGGTTCATGTCATGCTGATACTGACCTACTCCGATTGATTTAGGGTCAATCTTTACAAGCTCTGCAAGCGGGTCCTGAAGTCGTCTAGCCATGGATGTAGCACTTCTCTGTCCCACGTCAAAATTAGGGAATTCCTCTGTGGCAAGCTTGCTGGCTGAATATACAGATGCTCCTGCCTCATTTACTATAATATACTGCACAGGCACTGGAAGCTCCTTTAACAGCTCCACTATAACCTGTTCTGACTCTCGGGATGCTGTACCATTTCCCAGAGAGATAAGGGTAACATGGTATTTTGATATAAGCTTTTTGAGTACAGCTTTGGCTTCCTCAACCTTGTTCTGTGGTGCTGTAGGATATATAACTGTTGTATCTAAGACCTTTCCTGTAGGGTCTACAATAGAGATTTTACAGCCTGTCCTGAAGGCAGGATCCCAGCCCAGCACTACCTGTCCTGCGATTGGAGGCTGCATGAGAAGCTGCTCCAGGTTCTTTCCAAAGACCTTGATTGCGCCATCCTCTGCCTTTTCTGACAGATCATTTCTGATTTCACGCTCTATGGCAGGTGCTATAAGCCTGTCGTAGGCATCCTCTATAGTCTCCTTTAATAGAGCTGTAGTCTGAGGATTGTCCTCTGTTATGATTTTTTTCTCAAGATATCTGATTATGTCCTCTGTAGGAGCCTCGATTTTGACAGTGAGGATTTTTTCCTTCTCACCTCTGTTTAGAGCAAGTGTCCTGTGTCCTGCTACCTTTGAGAGCGCCTCGTCATACTCATAGTACATCTCATATACAGACTCAGCCTCAGGGTCCTTGGCTGTAGACACAAGGTGTCCCTTTTGCATGGTCATCTCACGGATTTTGGTTCTGTAATCCGCCTCATCTGATATGATTTCTGCAATTATGTCCCTGGCTCCTGCGATTGCGTCTGAGACAGTATTTACTTCCTTTTCAGGATTTACAAATGTTTCTGCCTCTTTTGCCACATCAGGAGTCTTCTGCTCCATGATAAGGGCTGCCAGTGGCTCAAGTCCTTTTTCTTTGGCAATAGTTGCCCTGGTTCTTCTCTTTGGTCTGTATGGTCTGTACAAGTCATCTACTGCAACCTGGGTCTGGGCAGCAAGAATCTGAGCCTTAAGCTCATCTGTGAGCTTGCCCTGTTCCTCTATGCTTGCCAGCACAGTCTGCTTTTTATCCTCAAGGTTCCTCAAATATGTAAGTCTGTCAAAAAGGTTACGAAGCACCTCATCATTTAAGGCACCAGTCTTTTCCTTACGGTATCTTGCGATAAAGGGAATGGTATTTCCCTCATCTATAAGCTGGACTGTAGTTTCAACCTGACTTCTTTTAATGCCTAGCTCTTCGGCAATTGCTGCAATTATATCCATTCCAATTTCCTTTCGATTTTAAAAAGATTTCCTTTTCGTATTATATATGAAGTGATACAATAAAATCAACTTGTTAGGAGGTAATTATGCTAGATAAAAGATCACATGCAATGGAGACAGCGGCACTTGTCCTGTCTGTCATCTCAATTGCGACCTGTACCTGTATTTATTTTTCGATTCCATTAGGAGCCCTGGCTGTCATATTTGCACTCTTGTCAAAGGGTGGCGAGACAAGCTTAAACTCAAAGAGCAAGCTGGCATTCTGGCTGGGTATAGCCGGCATTGCAATCACTACTATTATATATGCTTTTTCCATAATCACTCTGCTTAGAGAGTATGGAAGCATTGATGGAATATTAAATGCTTATTCCCAGATGACTGGAATAGACTACTCTGATTTAATCCAGGAGATGAATTCCGCATACTAGGATAAACATATTTTTTATAATCCAGTTTAGAGCAATTATTCCAAGTGCTGTCCAAAGGTATACTATCCTGAAGTTCATCCCGATTTTGATTCTGTTCCCTGACAATCTCTGTATGGTCTGGGACAGCATAAACCAGCCGCCAAGTATAAAGGCGTATGGCACAAAGGGATGAAACTTAAAGGCTCTGACTATGTCGCCTCTGAAAAAAGTAAATACAGCCCTTGTTCCACCGCAGCCCGGACAGTAATAGCCCGTGACTCTGTGAAACATGCAGGGTGGCACATAGTTTAATATAGTTTTACCCTTTATATGTATGACCGCAGTGCCTATGGCAAAAAGAGCCATAAGTATCCAGCCTGCGATATAAAAATATCTGTTCATCTGTGGTTCTGGTTTCATATTCTGCTCCATTATCTATGATGAATACAGTATAAGCTTTCAGCTTTGGATTTGTCAAAATACAAAGGCATCAAAAAGGAGTTATAACAGACATGAAGACATGCAAACAATTAAAAGCAGCCGCAAGAGGAAATCTCATCGGCAATTATAGAATAACCATGGGAGCTTTCGTTATCGTAATGCTTCTGGGCACCCTTATTGAGATTCCATTTTCACGGCTGGTAAACGGAGCTGCCACTCCAACTACAAACTATATAATTTATTATATTGCAGAGTTTCTGATTGCAATTCTCTCTGGAGTACTGCAAATCGGACTTTTCCGCATCCATCTGTCTATTGCCCGCAAAAAGGAATGTAAGGTATCAGATGTGTTCTGCTGCTTTAAGAGCCGCACAGACAGATATATACTGGGCTACCTGCTGGTTTTTGCAGTTTCACTAATCGGAATGCTGCCAGCATTGTACGTTTACTTTTTCTGCGATTTGACCCTAGCAAAGCTTCCACTGATTATCGGGCTGCTTTTGCTGTCGCTTGTGCTTTCAGTTTTCATAAACATTGTACTTGCACTGGTGTTTTTCGTGATGCTTGACAATGAGGATATGAGCATTGTGCAGTGCTTTAAAAAGGCTGTAGGTCTGATGAAGGGAAATAAGGGCAGACTTTTTTACATCTACTTAAGCTTCATCGGCATGTGGCTTCTGGTGGTTCTGTCGCTTGGAATCGGCTATCTGTGGGTTGAGCCTTACATGATTCAGACTTATACCATGTTCTATCTTGATGTGATTGGCGAGACCCCTGTGGATGTAAATCCTGCTGTGGGAAACGTCATAGATGTAAATATCACAGACTAAAAAA
>CAVKUD010000076.1:0-12158 GCA_963659315.1 Senegalimassilia sp.
AGTTGCCATGCATCCAGAGAAGCTGCCAGTGGCAGGTTCGGTTGGTGGCAGGTTTGATGGTGGCAGGTTCGGTTGGCATTATAAATATATTGTGATTATACATACAGCAAAAGCTGAAGACTTACAATAATGGTAAAATTATATTACAAACACTTTGCTACAATCCTGTCATGAAATCAAGAAGAACAACAATTCACAGACCTAAGGAGGAAGACAAATGGCAGGAAAAATTAAAATCTTATTATATCATGTGGATGAATACTCGCCCTTAAAGGACGATACATACAGGATTTGCAGAAGCCCGCTGGATACATTTGACAGGATAGTGATGGATGAGGAATTTCCTTTTCATGATGAGGACTCCAAAGAAATGTTAAGACAGCGGGGAGTGACACAAATTGAAAATGACAGGTATGCAATCAGGGAGGGAGATTATGTTGTGCCGATTACTTTTCTCATGAAATATGAGAAGGAGGGGCTTGTGCTTATAAAAAATTCAAAAAGAGGCATCTATACTCATGTGACGCATTTGGATAAGAGGATGTCGGAGGTATATGAGGGCTGGGATGATGACCTCCTGTTTGCAGTGTGTGTAGATACGGACAATGTGGAGGATGTACTTTGGAGATTTACAAACAAAGAGGCGGTCAATTTTTCTATTGATGGTGATATAAATAATCCCCATGACGTGTCTGAATTTTGCAGAAAGTTCGAGTATGACTGGAAGAGGGATCTGCCTCAAATCGAAGAAAAAATCTCATACAAATATGATGAGAGTGATGTGTGCTATGTTGATTGCAGCGGTACAAAATGCTATGAGGCAGGGGAGATAGCTGATAAAAAGGTACTTGCCCATACTGTACTTGAAACCTACAAATTCAGAAGCAGAAGGCTGGCAATCATGCTGGTTGACTATATGAAGGATGGTTCTGTCAGACTGGATAAGATTAATTCCACGAAAAATCCAAATCTGACTGAAATCCTAAATGACCTGCCTGACTGTGAAGATGTGGATAAGACCTTTTTTCTGGTCATAGATGTGGATGAGACCATCCGTGAGAGCAGCAATATTATTGACTACTGCCTGTTTGGAGGCTGGATATATAAGGACTATATAGAAATATCTGACAAGCATCAGATTCTGCCACTTTTTGGCTGTCTGATACCGGGGGTTCTTGAAAAGAAAATGATATTTATGGATGATATGTGGAGGTAGATTATGAATCTGTATATAAGTGATTTACATTTTGGACATAGGGCAGTGATTGATTTTGACCCCAGACCATTTTCCTCTGTGGAGGAGATGGATGCGGTCATGATTGAGCTGTGGAACAGCAGGGTCACAAAGAATGACCAGGTGTATATCTTAGGCGACTTTGCCTTTCACAACGAAAAGCCATACAGCTGGTACTTAAAGCAGCTGAGAGGACAGAAGCATCTGATTGTGGGCAACCATGACAGAAAGCTCCTAAAGGACGCAGAGGCTATGGAATACTTTGTATCTGTGGACTATTACAGGGAGATAACGGATGACAGGAAGCGGATTATATTGAGCCACTATCCTATAGCTGAGTGGAATGGCTTCCACCGTGAGGCATATCATGTGTATGGGCATATCCACAACAGGACAGATGAGACCTTTCACTATATGAGGCAGTACGACCGAGCCCTGAATGCAGGGGCGTGTATTAATAATTTTACGCCGTGTTCTTTGAATGAGCTGGTTAGGAATAACCAGAGATTTAGGGAGGATAACGAACATCTATTGATATAAGTAACCTAAATAAATATAATATTTGTATGAAATTTACTGAGGAGGAAAATTCATATGTATGATGAATTGTATTTCTGTAATTATAGAGGGGCAAAAGGAATAATTGGAAGAAATAATGATGAATGGTATATCTTAAAAGGCAGTTGTCGTGCGGATGAGGCAACGGATTCATATAAAAACCATGAAAATAAAAATCTGCCAATTAACGAGGATGGATATTTTACAGAGGATATGAAAGTAAAAAGTAAAACTCTGGCAGTAAGTATATTGGGAAGACATGGAGTATAAAAGAACTTTGCAGATACAAGCAACAGCATGGAGGAGTTTACAGAGGAACAGTTAGCCGCATTTTTAAATAGGGTACCAAATAAAAATATGCCTATAGTTGATGAAAATGAAAAAATAATGCAGGCAGAGGCTCTGATAGCAGATGGCAGATTTCAGGAGCTTATTGATAAGCAGAGTAAGGCGAATGTTTTTTCTATTCTGGGGCAGTCGCACACAGAACACTGGCACAGCGCATTTTATAAGTGGCTGCTAGATCCAGGATCAACTGTTGGATTGGGAGCTTTTCCATTAAAGAGATTTTTGATGCTGTATGTTTCTAAAAAATCATCAATCAGACCAATAGATGTGATCGATTTAGACACTAAAAAAGAATTTACATTTGAAAATGAAAAAAGCTTTACACTAAATGAAAAATATTCAGGATGGAAAGGTGGAAGCATTGATATTTATGGAGAAAATTCAGAATATGTGATAGTAATTGAAAATAAGGTTTCTGCAAGCGAGGAAGTAAAATCGGGTATAGGGCAGACTGACTTATATTATCACTATTTTGAGAATGAGAGTGAAAGTAGAAATAAAAAGAAAATTTATGTTTTCCTTACTCCGGATGAGGACCAGCTGCCTAAATGCGATGAATTTGCCCAGATTACATACCAGGAAATGTATGATAATGTGCTTTCAAAGTGTTTATCACATCCAGCACTTAAAGCTGAGCCAAGGTACATAATTGAGCAGTATGTAAATAATCTGGGAGAGTCCTATAATAACATTGAAAAAAAGAACAACAAAAAACAAGACAGGGAAAGCAGTGTCAGGTGTCCGATGGCACTGACAAATAAAGGACTATGCGAGAGGATTTATGAGAGTCATGGTGAGATACTGGACGATATATACAATACTGTAAAGAAAAGTAATGAATTTGGTGCTTTAAGGCGTATATATACCAAGTATAAAGGAGTCTTTGATGAGATATATATGTCTCTTGAAAAATATGATGAGACACCTGATGGAAAAAAGGCGGCAAACAAGAAGATTAAATTTACACAATTATACAAGGATAAAAAAGTTGAAGGAAATGAAAAACTGTATATGGAATATGGAGGGGCAACATATTATGCCCAGCTGTATATAGAAGATGAAAAGTGCTATCTGAGGCTTTTGGATGAGAATTGGAATCCAATTCAAAATGTAGATAAAACCTACACTGAAAAGATTGAAGCTGTGTCAGCAGCTGCTAACAATGTAATTAAAATTGTAAAAAATAATTTTGAAACTAAAGTCAGTGTTAATGGCAAAGGTTACTGGAAAATTGAGGGAACAGGCGAATCGGTTGTGAAGTGGTATGAAGGCTACTAAAGCATTGCTTAAGAAAAATGCGTGTGATATATTTTATAGGGAAAATAATTCAAAATAAAAGATAAATTAAGAAAAATTGTTAAAGGAGTATAGGATGAAAACTGATATTAAACTGACAATAGTTGACTCAAAAAATGAGGAAAAAGTCTATGACTATTGCAAGCCAATGGTTGAAAAGGTAGTAGATGAGGTAAACAAAAAAGAACAGGAAAACGTGACTGTAGAATCAGAAAGACGTTCAAAGTATTCAAAGGATAAGCAGAATATAATAAAACTATGCGCTCCAAGTGAGATTGAACTCAGGGATATGGTTGAGGATATAATTGAGTATTACAAAGAAAATTTTAAGCTGGGGGATAGTAGCGAGGAGACAGCTGAGATAAATATAGAGGTCAATGGTCATACATATAAAAGGGATGAGTACGCTTCATGTAGAGGTGGACTTGTAACGGTCTATTATATAGATATAATTAATACCCTGTTAGAACATTGCAAATGGATGCTAAATAAATACGAGAAGGAAAATCCAAGCGACAAGGAAGTATTCACCAGAGAGCAAATTTTAGTAAAACTATTTTATGAGTATACAAAGGAGCATTATTTTAAGTCATTATTTCTTAATCAATTAAGATATTTTCTTGCACATGAGATATTTCATGCGTTGCATAATTATGAGTTTAAGGTGGAAAAAACAGAATTTGATACTGGAAATAATTCAGAAAATATAATGTGCGAGGTATTTGCAGAATTTTTTGCAATCAGCTATATAAACGATTTTTGTAATAAAACGCAGTGTGATTACAAGGATTGGCTTTATGTAAGAGATTGGCATTTTGAAAATGGTACAGGCTATAGCACTTTATATAAGGAAGAAGAGAAAAATGATGGGGTAATTCCTGAAGCAATAAAAAACATGGCAGGATTATTTGCCAGAAACAATGTGAACACTCTGTTAAATAGCGATGATTATTATGGCGGCTGTACTATGGTGGCTCTGGCAATAAAGGATAAAGCAAAAAGATTTGGAAAAGATTTTGCCTTATATCAGGTATTATATGATGATGTATTAAAGGGCAGGTCAGATGAAGCCCTTAAAAAATTAATTGCAGAAAAGGGGAATATTTAGAAATGGCTATAAAATTTGGTAATAATTTAGGACTGGATGAGACTGATAAGAAAGAAATTGGAGAGATTATAGATTATTATGAGACGAATTTTGCAATAGAGAGTCATGAGAATATAGAAGTTGACTTTGAATATCTTGTACATAATGACCTGAATGATGGCATGTGGAAACCTGACTGGTATAGATATTCTGCTTATAAAAAAGAAAATGGTATTTCTAAGATTGATGTATATGCAAACAGATTTCATGAGGCAGCTAACCAATTAAAAAACTATTATGAGAGTAAAAAAGAAAATTCAGCTATATGTTGGGAAATATTAGAGAAATATGTTACAAAATATCTTTTAGACTATAGCATTGCTGGTGAAATTTTTGAATGGATTTTAGTTAATGTAGAAAATATTGATTTGTCGTCAGAGGTTAAGAAAAATCAGGATGCTGTAAGGTTACTTGCAGCAATGAAGAGATTTTTTGCTGTCAGCTATGTTGAAGCCAAGCATGGTAAAGAAAAGACAAAATGGATGATTAAGTTCCTTTACAGACAGCCAGAGCGTAATGTCCCAATTTCTATGTATAATTATGGTGATAAGCTTTTTGAGGCAAGCATAAATACTGTTGCAGGAAAAAGAGTAAAGCCAAGGGAAATGTCATTGTACAAAAATCTCCTTAGTGATTTGAAAAATGGACGCTATAGAGAAGGTGTAAATTACCTGATAGAGAATATTGGATTGGATGACCAGAGATATATAAGCCGTGAAGAGTATGAGAACTACAGGGCAGAGTACCATCCTGACAATTTGAAGCGGAGAACCTCTGACGGAAAAGAAGAAGCTATAACGGAGCTTGAGAAAAATGCTCTTATGTTTATATGGGAAGATAGCAGGATGTTTAAGCATGCATATCCTAATATTAAAGATAAAGAGTATAGCATGGATGAGAGATTAGTATGCTTATATCAGGCAATACACAGCTTTATGGAAACTGGCAGCAAGTATGATGCTATTGATGTATATAACTGCTATTGCCGCAGCTTCTTAAAGGGTGACCAGATGCAGAAGTTTATCAATATGATTTCATCATATGAGAATAATGCAAGCAGGCTTGTCCAGAGCCACAGAGACCATTATTCACATTCTGTATATGTTTATATTTTGGGACTTGCAGTTGCTCATACCAATAGACAGTATTTTAAAGCATTTGTCAATGAGCATTTTGGTAGTTTTAAGCTTATGGATGTAGAAAGTAAAAAGTCACTTGGTTTGACATATATAGACCTTGGATGTGGAGATTTGACAGCTGAGGAGTGCTTCCTTAAGCTCTGGGGACTTACAGCCTTATTCCATGATATAGGCTATCAGTATGAGATACCATTTGAGCAGATAAAGACTACCAGTGACAAAAAAATCATTTTCAATTATCTGGGGTTTGATGACTATACTGATTTTAATAAATATGTTTCTGATTTGGAAGAGAAGGATGCGCCTGATTTATGGGGAAAGGATGTCAGACTGTATGAGGATATTGAGGAGTACAAAAAGAGATTATTTTTGTTAGATGAAGATGCCTATAAGAAGGATGATTGCTCTATAGAGAGAATTATTGCATACCATATTGTGAGAGGGCTTAGGGAGGATAGAAAGCTTACGGTTGATGGAGTAGAAGATATTTTACGTCAAAAGCCAACTCCTGGTTTCAATGCACCATTTATGGATCATGCATACTACAGTGCAATCATAATGTTTAAGCAGCTTCTTAAGATGTTTGGACCAGATGAGTTTCCGATGGAGTTTATGGATGCCGTTGTAGCGATAGTGCTTCACAATAAGTTGTTTGAGTTTAATTTCAAGGGAAATGTCGGCTCGCTTAAAATGGACGAGCATCCACTGGCATATTTGCTGATTTTATGTGATGAGCTCCAGTGCTGGGACAGAACATCATTTGGTAAAGGGTCTATTGAGCAGCTGCATGCAATTGATGCCAGATTTAAGTTCGATAATGACAAAATAAATGTTGAATATATTTTTGATGACAGGCATATTGACAAGGCGTTTAAATTTGATGTGGATGGAAAAATCAATAGTGTCGCAGGCGGAACAATAGGTAAGTTCTATAAAGTTGGTAAAGAGCTTTTTACTCCGGTATCATTTGATAAAGATGATAAGTCTACATATAAAGTGTCATCAAAGGACTACAGTGGTCGTAAGTGTAAGTTCGCAGATGACATAGCCAACATAGTAGATTTGGATATTGATGGAGAGCAGAATAAAGAAAACTGTATTGGATTGACAACAGAAGCCGTATTTGGCAAAAAAGACAAGCTTCTCAGAGAATATCTGTCCGAAACCAGCATGCGTAATCTCTATGACACTGCAATGAATTTGTACATGAAAGCAAGTGGCGGAGATGAGCAGAGCTTTGAATACGCAAAGCTTTCAGAGAAGCTCTTCTATGTAGATTTTGTGAGAAATATGGGAGAAGCCCTTCACAGCATAGGCTGCTTTTATACAAATGACCCGAAGGCATTTGACATAGTGGATGATATTTCAGATATGACTGCTGAAGAGATAGGCAGGATGGCTGGCATAGAAAAAATCGAGATGGATAATTTCTGTAAAGCCAATATGCTTAAGCCTAAGACTGAAGATGACATAAAAACACTTGTGACAGAATGTGCTGCCATTTTGTGCGAAAGCCCTGGAATAGAGGTTTACAGACTATAATAATTAAATAATTTAAAACCAAAAGGATTGATTTGTTACAAATTTAACGAATTAATCCTTTTTCTATGCCCCAATCCACATTTATTTCAAATCTGCAATTATGTAAAAAATATATTACACCCCTCCCTATATAATACCCACATAAAGTAAAACAAATCAAAAGCAATAAGCAAGGAGGCAGCAGTGTGGGTCAGGCATTAAAGCAGATGTTAAAAATCGCTCCAATCATTAAACCGCAGAAGGAGCCGGTAAGAGATATGTTTGTCAGGACAAAAATGATGTTAGGAAACAGCGATAACATCGACTGGTTTAACACAGAGGTACCATACATCAGGAAAATCAATGACTACATCAGCAAAAATGGAAAGCTGTCAAAAATATGTTTTCTGGTGACAGAACAGGATTCCATAGCAAGAGCAGCAGCCACATATATAAGCGCTAATGAAAGGCACATATATGAGGAGAGTAAAAAGAGGAAAAAGGCAGAGGAGACAGAAGAGGCAGAGGAGGGCTACGACATAGAGCTTGATGAGTACAGGGATTATGAGGATGTCTATGAAGAGGTGGATATGTATATCCTGGAAAGCGACTGCTATATAATTGACCTCTCAAAAAGGTATGAGGGAAATATCGGAGTAGATATGAAATATCTGCCATATGTACAGTATCTAAACGGCGGGGAAAAAGCCATATTTGAAGGAATTGACGGAGCTATAGATACTGACGATAAGCTGGATGCCTTTTTATCCTGTGACATAATCAGAAGCTTTATAAGAATAAGCGAAAAACAGCTGGATGAGCCTTGGCTTATGGATATCAGGATGAATTATCCCACAGATATTATCTATCTGGACACTGACTGCCAGAAATATTATGAGAAGCTGATAGGGCAGGTGGTTAAGGCCTGTGGCAAAAAGCTTTCAGCTGATATAAGCGAGACCTATCTCCTAAACAGACTAAAAAAGGCTGTATGCGCAGATGTAAATGAGAACACTATTGCATGGATGTTAGACAAGGCTCTGGCAAGATGCACAGGTGACGTCCTTAAAAAAGAGGATTTCAAGGAGCTTAAGATGGACGAGAAAAGCTCTATGCAGATACTTGAGGGTATGACTGGACTAAAGGACTTAAAGCAGAAGGCTAAGGAATATCAGGCATTAGCCCTTGAGAAGAGTCAGAATCAGGCTCTGGGACAGCTCCACAGCAATATGATTTTCTATGGAAATCCAGGTACGGGCAAGACCACCTGCGCCAGACTTTTAGCCAACATACTGGCGGAAAATGGTGTGGGCAGCTCCAAGTTTGTAGTCTGTACCAGAAGCGACATGATAGGAAAATATGTGGGACATACAGCACCTATGGTTGCAAAGCTTTTTGCGGATGCCAGAGGCGGTGTGATGTTTGTGGATGAGGCAGGATTTTTTCTGAATACAGACAGCGGAGGCTTTGTAGATGAGGCATTGAAGGAATTTGTGAGATATATGGAGGCTTATCCGGATGTGACTGTGATTTTTGCCATGTATGGCAGGGAGATGGAAAAATTTCTGGAGCTTGATGAGGGAATTGCATCGAGAATAGCTGAAAAAGTACACTTTGAGGACTACACAATAGATGAGCTGTGGCAGATTTTCGGGAAAATGCTAAAAGACCATGGTTACATGCTTTCCGCTAAGTGTAAGGCAGGATTTACCAGATACATGAAAGCTAAAATGAGTCAGAAGGACTTTGGTAATGCCAGAGAGGCAAGAAAATTAGCAGAGAGCTGCATAAAGGCTCTAAGTATAAGAAAGCTTACCCAAAAAGCTGACAACACCATAAGCCTAGAGGATATGAAATACGCTATAGAAAGGAATTCGGACAAGGACCTTAATGAGTCCAGACAGCCGATAGGGTTTGTTGCAAATGTTAAGAGATAAAATAGCAGGACAGTCAGATGCCTTTGATTACAGAGAGGCAATAGAGAGCAGACGAAGAGTAATTGCCAACTACAGAATGGGGCAGAGAGTGGCACAGACCATAAGGAATACATTAAAGGAAAAGGGGCTAAGGCTCATAGATGCAAAACCGACAAAACGCCTGAATGGCGATATAGATATTACGGATGAGTCTGGTAAGCTGGGGGCGATTTCCTACTCACTGAATCCCTTATATGCAGCCCTGCTAATTGAGGATGATGAGGCAGCCAGATACTTTTGTGAGCAGGGTGTGGATATTATGAGCCAGAACGATATCATAGGCACCATAAATGACACCTGGGAGGGAGTCGAATATAACATGGGCATTATAGAAATCTGGGGGTATTTTTTCTACAAAAGCTGGTTGGGAAAATGCTCGGGAATACAGTGTGAGCTGCTTGAAGAGTGCTATAAGAAGGGCGACCGACAAGCAAAGATTGATATGGCTTGCAGTATGCAGAACACTATCAGCTGCTATAAGCCCTATGATGTAAAGAAGAAGGTTACAGAAAAATTTGAGAGGGAATGCCCTACAATCTATAATGCCATGATTAAGCGGGAAAGCAATATGCGTATTTCGCTTGAAAACCTGCCCAGCGACTCTGTAGGTAAAATGCTATGTGAGGCAAGTGGCAAAATGGAAATGCACCTTTTTTTAATGAGTGCATATGTATCTAATCTCCATAAAGAAATCAGAAGAAGAGACACAGGAGAGTATAGAGGTATATTTCCGGAAGGAGACAGAGTTATCACATTTTTTCAGAATGTGTGGAGAGATGATGGGGTAACAGAGGCAATCGAGAGGATATATGAAGCTGAGTATACAGACAGTGCGGAAACACAAAAGGTGAAATTCATAAGACTTAATAAGTCTCTTAAAATGATGAGGGAGCTGGCAGATGACAGTCTTTATCTGGAGATCCTGCTTAATGTCTGGGAGGAGGAGCGGTCAGATAATGAGGATAGACATATAAGGTTTATTCAGACATTGATAAAAAATATGGATGATGGAGAGGGAAAACTAAAGCGGATGTATACGGAGGAGGTGTTTCCTTCAGTGAGAATTTACCTGGAGCAGTTTATATTTATGAAGAATGAAATCTCTCCAAAGAATCAGATTGATATTGACATAAGAGGATTAAAAAACATGAATGTGCCACGTATCTTTACGAATGAAGAGGAACGCAGTTTTTCATTTTACAGCCAGCTGGAAAAAATAAATGACAGGAACAATAAGGCAATGAGGAGGATTTGGAGAGAGGCGCATTTTATCATAAAAAGGGAGATGAACCTCTATGAGTATCAAAAGAAAATAATCAGTGAGTGTGAGGAGGACGACATCATTATGGCAGGAAAATGTGGACTTCTGCCAGCAAAGGTCATGAAGAGTGCCATAGAGTATGCGAGAAAAAATAACTGCATCAAGGCACTGCCCTTACTTCTCTGGTTTGAAGCAAAGGAGGCAGGAAATGGAGATTAAGCTTGAAATAGAGGATACAAGGGGACTCACTAAGGATGACAGAGAGACTGTAGAAATCAAAAATGCAGAAAAGATAACAGCCCAGATGAAAAGGAATATTGTAAAGAGATTTCCCAGCATGTATATGGCAGCGGCATCTATGAAATTTGTCCCTGTCAGGGAGGATATAGAGTTTGAGACGGATGGATGCAGTATATTTTACTCTCCACACAGGACTATCAAGGCATTTCGCAGCAAGAGGATGAAGGATTTGGAGTACAGATATATGCACATCATGGCGCATGGTCTGCTGGGGCATTTTTCCATGGCAGAGGAATACGAGTGCAATCCCCTCATGCATGCGGTTATGGACTATAAGGTATATATGTTTCTGCTGACCTTGGGAATGTCTAATACTGAGCCTTTAAAGGAGGGCTTTGGAAGCAGCAGTAAATCACTTAAGAAGATATATAAAGATGTCTCTGTGAATGTACGTCAAAAGAGAAATATGCTTGAGTCACAGAAAATAATCGGACAGGATGATTATAAGATATGGACCCGTGGCAGGAAGTATCATATGTATTTTAAGGCAGATGAAGAGGGAGGAGAAGCTGCCAGTGCAGCAGACAAGTGGAATAAGCTAAGAAGCAGCATGTTTCGTAAAGGTGGCAAAGGAAGCGGAGACCTCTTAAGCAAGATGAAGGAGCAGGGAAATAACAGCAAGGGTTATGGCAGTGAATCCTTATCTGAGGAGGAAATGGTCAGGGCAAAGGAATTTGCCCAGGTTGAGTACAAAAACGTCCTGCGTAAGTTTTTCAAGCTGAGGGAAAGTTCAAAGGAGAATGTAGAGGCAATCGACAAGGCTATGTATGCCTGGGGCTTTGAACAATACGGGGATGTGGCTTTTATAGAGCCAGAGGCTGAGTCCATGAATCCTCAAATCGAGACCATTGTACTGGCAATAGATACAAGCGGCAGCTGCGAGGGAAAACTGATTGAGCAGTTTATGGCAGAGAGCAGGGAGCTTTTTCGCAGTATTTCAAAGGTGGGCTTCAGGGAATTTGTGGTGCTTCAATGTGATGCCAGCATACAGAAGGCTGATACATATAAGAGTCCATCGCAATTTCCTAAGATGTCGGATTTTAATGGTGGTCAGAAGATGTATGGATTTGGTGGAACAGACTTTAATCCAGTCTTTGACTATGCGGATGAATTAATTAAGGACGGGCATGAGGTTGACTGCCTAATCTATCTGTCTGACGGAATGGGAAGCTTTCCGGAGGCAGAGCCAGAAGGCTACAAGACATTTTTTGTAATGCCATATGATGAGCTTAACAATAGCAATATTTTATTTGGCGACATAGTGCCTGACTGGGTAGAGAAAATATATTTGAAAGACTTAGAGGAGGAAGATGAGTAATGAGTGAATTTGATTACAGTGTAAATGAGGCAAAGGAAGAGATAAAGAACAGTATTGAGA
>CAVKUD010000077.1:0-12111 GCA_963659315.1 Senegalimassilia sp.
TTCTCCTTCAGAATCGGCATCCTGAATATTTTCACCAGCAACGGTATAACCATTATGAACCATACTATAGGCTCTGCTACGATAACACCAGTATACCCCAGCATAGGAACCAGTGTAAAGGCTATAACAATCTTTCCTATCATCTCAAGCGAACTTGATACAAGAGGTGTAATCTGCTCCCCCAGTCCCTGCATGGCGTTTCTGACTATACATATCACAGCTGTCACAAAATAAAATATAGTATCAAACTTGAGATAGTTGGTCGCATTGGTTATGACCACCTCATTATGGGTTCCTGTCACCAGATAGACAAGCCATGGTCCGATTGTGTAGCTGGCTATAAGCACCATTGTACACCATATGCAGGTATATAAAATTGCAAGCCTTATGCCCTGCTTTACCCTTTTCACCTCGCCTGCTCCGATATTCTGTCCGCAGTAGGTAGCCATGGTCTGACCAAAGACCGTAAACATAATCATGAATATCTCTGATATTTTTCTGGCGGCAGTATGTGCCACAATAATATCCTGTCCCAGCTTGTTTATCGCTGTCTGCAAGGTCAGCGAGCCTATATTTATAAGCGAACTCATAAAGCCCATTGACATGCCTGCACTGAGCATATTCTTAAGCATCTGCCTGTCGGCATCAGATTTATCTCCTATGAAGTCCTCTCCCTTTACCCTGAGTACCTCATATTTTTTCACCATGTATATCCAGCATATGACAAAGGCAATAGTCTGTGCAAGCACCGTGGCAAGAGCAGCTCCTCGGACTCCCATCCTGACCACTACAACTAAAAATATATCTCCAACTATATTTAAGCAGACCGACACCAGCAATATGATAAGGGGTGTAAGCGTATCTCCAAGTGCCCTCAGTGCCGCAGCACAGGCATCATACAAAAATGTAGCAAGAAGTCCTGCTATTATCACAAAAATATATGACATTGCAGTTTCCATAAGTGTATCTGATACATTTAAAAACACAAGTATCTGCCTTAAAAACACAAGACAGACTATGGTTATTGCAAGTGCAATAGTACATCCCAGCTTAAGAGACATGGCAAAGGATTTTCTCACTCCGTCATAGTCCTTTGCTCCAAATTTCTGGGCTGTAATTATAGCAAAACCATTTGACACACCCATGAGAAACTGAATCATAAGATTGCTGAGGGTGGTGGTAGCTCCCACTGCTGCCAGCGTACTCTCTCCCAAATATGAGCCTACTATTCTGGTATCAACTATGCTGTATGTAAGCTGTAAAAGATTTGCCAGAAAAATAGGCAGGGCAAAGCTAAGTATGAGTATGGATGGCTTTCCCTTTGTAAGATCCTTCATCTGTATATCCTCCGTTTGTTTTCCATAGACGAATATACATAGTTTTTGGGATAAATACAAGCTTTATTTTACAAAGTATTATCATCTAAAATCCATAATTCATCTATCCCAACACCACAGGTAAGATGCAATATCTCCACCCCCGCAGCCTCTGCCTCACGCAAAGCCTCAGCAAACTCCTTATGGGTCTGTTCATTAGGTCTGACCTCATCTATGCCCTCCATCTGGATTACGAAAGCAATATAGCATTTATATCCATGTGCTGCAGCCCTTGTCAGCTCACGCAGATGCTTCACTCCCCTCTCTGTAGGTGCGTCTGGGAAATAGCCCACACCATCAATCTCAAGTGTGCAGCCCTTAACCTCCATAAGATATTTGGTCTGGTCTTTTTCCATATAAAAGTCTATTCTTGAATCACCATAGACATACTCAGGCTTTATATAATCAAAGCCCTGCCTTTTAAGCCACTCCAAGACAACCTGGTTTGGAGCCTGGCTGTCCATATTAATCCAGCCTATGCCCTTTTTGTATACCGACACCAAATCATAGCTTGTCTTACGGTCTGGATTGTCAGACTTGACCAGTCCAACTGCTGCATTTGGCAGCAGCAGCTCCCTGCAGCGACCTGTGTTTTTCACATGCACTGTCTCTGTTTTACCATCAAGCTCCACACGGGCTATAAATCTGTTGGGTCTGTCTATGAATTTTGCTTCTGTAATGTTTGAATACTTCATAATTTCATTACCATAACTACTCTTTTATATCTCGCATGATACAAAGACCATGTCTGCTGCCCTATTATCCTTGAATATACCGTCTGCCCTATATTCTTCGATATTATGCCTATTACAGAATGTGAGGCATGCATTCACGCATGAGGCATTGTATAGCGATTCTACCATGTGATATTTTGTTTTTATATCAATTTCTGTTAGTTTTGACACTTCTTTAGCGATTGAGTTAAATCTGCTCTGTATAAGGTTTTTCACGGGTTGAGGAGGTTCATAAATTGTTCCGTTCTCTATACCTTTTAAATAATCGACAGTCCCAGCACAGTTGGCCATTTTTTTCATGATGGCGTCAGCTGCTTTCTGGTCTCCATCATCTAAGATTCCTATTGAACACTGGTTTATGAAATCATCTGGTTTATATAAATTGTACAAATTCTGGCTTTGCATCTTTCCTATTATCATCCCATATGCATATCCTACATAATCAATGTCTGATGTAGCTTTATATGGTATGGCATATATTATCGAGATGGTCTCAGCTATGTCTTTTATTGCTTCCAGTGAATCATCCCTTGGATATATGATGTTATATGCTGAACCAGAGTTTCTATTTTGTTTGTTTATCAGATTAATGCTTGCTCTGATTGCATCTAATGCATCATTTTGGTCTGTTTGTGTGACATACCGCTTTTCAGCTTCGAGATAATTCTCATAGTTGAAACAGATATCCTTTAATGAATTTGTGGTCAAACCAGTCGGCAGTCCATCGTTAAAGATTACGCCTGCTATGCCCGACCGCACCCTGTCTATCTCTTGTCTGTCTCTGCTCATTGTCTGGCTCCCTTCATTGGTAATGCTATATATTATACCATTAATTATATAATATATAAACATTAAGGGTTCAGATATTATGCCAGCTTTCCTGCTTCCATAAGCCATACTGCCTCATCATGCAGGGTTTCTGCGTATGGGCGTGTCTTGTACCCCAATTCACGCTCTGCCTTTGAATAGTCAAATCTATTGTTTCTCTCCAGATTGTATACAGAAAATGTAGTCATTATTGGCTGTGTGCCTCCATGCGCAGCCTTCTTCTCCATTATCTTAGCAAGCTTTTTGGCAAGTCCAAGTGGCAGATATGCCTTACAGGTACCACAGTGAAGCTCCTTGTCGAGCATCTGGCACATCTCCTTTAAAGTGACCTCCTCATTTGCCAGAATATAGCACTCACCCCTGCGCCCCTTATCTGCCGCAGCGATACAGCCTGCTGCCAAATCACGGACATCACACAGGTTAAAGCTTCCCTGCATACCTATAGGCATCTCTCCCTTAATGATTTTTATAATAGTTTTGGTAGTTTCTCCAATAGCCATATCATTCGGTCCCAGAATTCCACTTGGATGTACTACGCAGGCATTTAAGCCCTCCCTTGCTGCATCAAGCACATGCTGGGTTGCAATAGCCTTAGTGCGGCTGTACCAGCCTACTACCACGCTTTCATCATATGGGTAGAAATGACTAACCTCGCTTATAGCCTTTCCCTTTGGTGCCTCCGGAATAGCTCCTGTACTTGAAACATAGACAAGTTTTTTGCACTCTGGATGATTTTTCATGGCTGATATGATATTGTCTGTGCCATCTACATTGACAGCCATTAATTTTTCCGAATATGCCGGATTAACTGTTACCATGCTGGCACAGTGTATACATACTGTCTCTTTTCCAGCTTCTACCTCAAAAAATGCCTGACAGTCCTCTTCATTGCAGAGATTACCCTCAAATTTTTCTACATTCTCTGGTATATATTTTACAGCAGGATCTCCCTTTAATACAAATGCCCTCACCTGCTCACCACGCTCCAAAAGCTGTGTACAAATATGGCTTCCAAGAAATCCTGCTGCTCCTGTTAATAAATATATTCTGTTACTCATAATATGCATCTCCTATACTTAAATGTTTTCTTAACTTATGGCTTAAGTATAGGAGATGATGTTTTCTGCTTTGTTTATGTTTTGTTTCTAAAATGTTAACGCTTCTTAGTTTTTTTGACTATGATAATCAAAAGTAAAGCAATGACTACAATAGCACCACCTATATAGTAAATAGTGTGGTTCTCAGCAGTATGCACGAGTGCAAATGAAGCCTCATATGGTATGTCTGCAACCAGATAGCTTCCATCCGCCTTTGTATCAGCCTGAATCCAGCTATCACTTCCAGCTGCCTTATACCATACTTCATTTTTCCCTGACTCATCCTGTATGTAAAAATGAGCAGTTACAGTATCATATTGCCTGTCATGCAGATTTTCCATATTCCAGCCATAGGCGTAAGCCACCTGACCATCTTTTATGTCAGCTTCACACTTGGTCATGTTTATTCTGGTATCATTATAAAACTCACCCTCCAGCAGGAATAGTGCATTGCCACTCTCTGATTTTTCTTTTCCTGCAATACTCTCTGTCCAGCGTGTGTACTCAGCCTCCACTGTTTTATTTTCAGTAATTGCTTCTGTTGTTATAGAGTCCTCCCATTTTGCATAATAGCCATCCTTTTCAGGAATCTCTGGAAGCTCGCTGTCTGTAAAGCTGCCATTATAAGCAACTGTTTTTCTTGCAATCACTTTATCATCCGCCTTGAATGTAATAGTAACCTTGTTGAAGCCCTCTGGTATGCCATCCTGCTTCATAAGCTCATCATAGCTTGTCTCATCTGCAATTCCTGCATAGTTTATATTGTCAATTCCATCCAGCTCATCATTTACAAACTGGTTGCCCTTTACTTCGCCCTCGTCTGAGACTTTTCCAGCTATGCTTCCTCTGCCTTCTCCATCACTGTCAATAGCAGGCGCTGAAATACAGTTTTTAATTGTATAGCCTGTACCAGCTATACCGCCGGCGTAATCATTTACAGATATATTGCAGAGGCTATAGGAAGCAGATATTGCACTTGCACTGTTTCCTGCTATACCGCCGGCATAATCGCCAGTCTCTGATTTTACCGCACCGTAGCCTTCACTTGCAGTGATAAGCCCCAGCTCCTGTAAGCCTGCAATTCCACCGACGCAGTCTTTTTTTGAAGTAACCTGGCCATAATTTATACAGCTTATTATCACATTGTTTACTGTAGAACGAACTGCAACATTCAGGCTATCTGTGAAATCGGCATCAAACTCTGGATCCAAATCGTACTCGATGTTCATGGTTCCTGCTATACCGCCAACATTTAAGTCTCCACTTATCTCACTGCGGTTTATGCTGCCTGAAATCACTCCATCAGTCTCCCTTGCACTTGCCGCAGTAGATATGTCCTCAATACGGCTCTCACTGCCTGTTACAATTGATGCTGTATCCTCCACAGTGCTTTGGATATTATTTATCTGGTTGCTGATTGACTGGATTCCATTTGTGACAGACTGGATTCCACTGTTGACTGTGTCGGTGAGCTTGTCAATATCACCATTTATTTCATTATCCTTTATCTGGCTTGAAATATCATTGACAAAATCCTCTGTTGTGGTATCAGAATCAGACATGCTTTCCTGAACCTCTGACAGATTGTCACTTATATTCTGCCACTCATCTGAAATCTGGTCTGCCTGCTCCTCACTTGATATTCCATCTTCTCCCTGAATACTGTCAATCTTATCCAGGGAATCATTGATACTGTCCAGATATGGCTGTGCATCCGGATTGCCCTCGCCTATAGTATCAGCCAGCGAACCAAGCGAATTGGTCACTGTATCTGATGAATTATTATACTGCTCTGTGAGGCTGTCCATATAAGACTTTGCCTCCTCAGATGTATTGCTTACAGTTGAAGCCATATTGTTAAGTGTGCTGCTTATGGAATTAACCGAATCCTGTACCTGGTTTACCTTATCCTCCAGGTACTCAGACTCAATATATGGCTCTGCCTGTCCTACTATTCCGCCTACATCCTTTCTGCCATATATGGTGCCTTCGTTTGTGCAGTCTATAATTTTGCCACTCTGTCTGCCAGCTATGCCACCTACGTTGTAGCCCGTATGTGCGTAACCGACAATTCCTTTATTAGTGCAGTCATTGATTACACCAGATGAAAGTCCTGCTATTCCACCCATATCATTTCTGTCAATCACATGCTGGGTTACATTGAGAGTTCCTATGTCAACACCACCCAAATCCATTGTAGTCTGAAGCTCGTCTGTGTTTACGCTGCTTTCCGAAAGGCAGCCTGTCACAAGTCCCTCATTATTTCCTACAATTCCACCAGTTTTATTTGTGGCTGTCACATCTGCCTGACTGCTGCAATCAAGGATTTTTCCTGTTGATTTATTTACTCCTGCAATGGCACCTACTTCTGTTTTTCCATCTACGCTGCCCTCAAAGGAACACTGATTGATGGTTCCATAGTTGACGCCAGCCAGACCTCCTATTCTCTCACAGCTGCCCTCAGATGTAATAGCGCCTGAGAGCTTTAAGTTATTTACAACCGCAGAAGCTGATAAATAGCGGAAAAATCCGTATTCAGAGCCCTTTGCATCCAGTGTAATATGGCTTATTTTATGTCCATTGCCTTCAAAAGTGCCGGAAAAATATGATATTCCAGAAAAATCTACCTCTGATAAATTAATATCTGCTGTTAAGCTTACTGTTTTTCCCACACTCCAGCTGTCATACTGGCAATTTTTCACAAAGCTTTCAAAGTCCTTTGTGGTTTTTATTTCTATTATATTGCTGTCTGTAGTGTTTTCCTCTGTACTGCTTTCTCCCGCAGCCGCTGCCTGAACATAAAGGGATGTGCTGCCTATTGCAGTAGAAGCAATCAGTATCATTGAAAAACATAAGGCTGTTATTCTTTTTATATTTCTTCTCATGACTCACTCTCCTCCTGTTCATTTTCCCTGCTGTCTGTATTTTCTGTAATCAGTGCCTGATCTGTATCATGGGTGATTTCTCCCTGTCTGCCAGGTATCACTGAGTCAACAGAGACCTTCATCTGTCCCTGGAATACACCGACCACATCTGCGTCGATTTCTCCCTGCACATAGCCCTTTACATGACCAGACACACGCACCCGTCCTGCCACCTCTCTCTGAGGTCTTGATATATTCATTGTAAGTGCGGTCTTTTCTATAATAAAGTCTCCGAATAGTAAAATCTGTGGCAATACAAATAGTACCAGAATAATCGAAATCAATGCGCCTCGTCCAAGTGCCACACCGATTGATGCAACAGTCGGGTCTGAGGCAATCTCACCAATCAGAAAGCCTGCACAGGTTAAAATGGAACCTGAGGTAAAAATCGTCGGAAATGCCTGATTTAATGACTCTGTAATGGCATCCTTAATCGGCATCTTCTGTTTCAAATCCAGATATCTGCTTGATATAACAATGGCATAATCAATAGTTGCTCCCATCTGGATAGCAGACACTATCAGGTAGGCTATAAAGAATACCTTCTGTCCCTGCAATGCCGGCACTGTAAAGTTTATCCAGATACTTCCCTGAATGGTAAGTACCAGAAGCACCGGAAGTCCTGCAGACTGGAATGTAAAGAACAGAATTATCATAACAAACAGGGCTGTCAGCACACTGATTACAATATTATCCGAAGCAAATGAGGATTCGAGGTCATGGTCACTTGTAGAATTTCCTACTAAGATTACATTGCTCTTTCCATAATATTTTGCAGCAATGCCTCTGATTTCATCCATGGCATCGTAGGTCTCCTGTCCCTCTGCAGGGAGCGATAAATCCAGCACAAATCTCGAATAATCCTCTCCCTGTAGCTGAAGCTGGGCATCATGCAGGGTGTCATACAGCTCTGTCAGCTGCTCATCCATATCAGAGTCAAGTGTCACGTATCCCTCCTGATACTGGTCATAGAGGAATAAAAACATATCTATAATCGGTACCTCATAGTCGTTAATTCCTGTAAATACAGGTCCGTACTGACCCTCGTTGTAGGCATACGCCGTATACAGCACCTGGACAATCTCCACATCCAAATCCGTAAGCTCTGCAAACTGTCTCGGATTCAGCTTGTCCGTAAGCATATAGTCATCATTGATTGCTACATTTGCAAGCCCCAGGGCTGAATTGACATAATCCAGATTTTCTATCTTACTTAAGACTTTTTTCTCAGAATCATAATCTCCCTTTGGCACCATAACTACAAGCTGGTTACTGCTTCCAAATGTATCTTCTATCTTCTCACTTGCAATCTTGGACTCGCTCTTTTTGGCACTGACAATAGAATTTGTATCATAAATATACTGACAGTGGTTTGACTCCCAGAAGGCAAATACTAAAAACACGATAAAAAGTGGTGGAATTATGTACTTTGTCATATTTGCAAATTTTCCGACAAATGTAATCTTAGGCACATAGCACTTATGATGGGTGCGGTCGATTCCTTTTGCAAAAATGAGCAGAACTCCCGGCATCAGAAAGAATACAGAAATCAAACTGATAATAATAGCCTTTACCAGAATAATACCCATATCATAACCAAGCCTGAACTGCATAAACATCATGGCAACCATGCCCGAGATTGTAGTTAGTGATGACGAACTAATCTCTGGTATAGCTTTTGACAGGGCTACCTTTACAGCCTCCTCTGCATCTAAAGTCTCATGCTCCTCCATAAATCTGTCGCACAATATAATCGCATAGTCAATGGCAAGTGCAAGCTGCAAGACCACTGCAATTGAATTAGTGACAGACGAAATCGTGCCAAACCAGTAGTTTGTGCCCATATTTAAAATGGCTGCCACACCAAATGTGATAAGCAATACCGGGATTTGTAAGTACGCCTTTGTTGACAGCATTAAAACCACAACGATTATAACGACAGCCAGCACAAGGATTACATTCATATCCTCTGAAAGAGACTCTGCACTGCGCTCCTCCTCTCCTACCTCAGATGATATGTACAAATCATAGTCAGAGAGTGTATCCTTTACTGCATCCAGCGCATCCTTACTGATTTGCTCATCCTCTGTGCCATCAAAAGTCACACTAAAAAGTGCGTCTGTTCCAGTAAAATGGTCTGATGAATCATCAAACTCGATTTGTTTTACTCCGTCAATATCTTCAAGCTTATCCACCAATGACTCTGCCTGATTGTATGTGACATTAGACACCATAACCTTGGCACTGCCATAGGTTGTGAACTGTTCCTCCATCAGTGACAGTCCCTGTCTTGTCTCACTTTCTGCTGGCAGGTATGACGTGATATCCTGATTTACCTTTACCTTATTTATAGAAAAAATACTATAAATAATCGCTAAAACAAAAAGAATCTCTATGGCTTTACGCTTATTGACTATAAACGTCGCAAGTGTAAGCCAGAAATTTCCCTTTTCTTTTTCCTTCTTTTGTTCCATACTCAAGCCTCCACATTTACTTAACATCGTGTTGATTATTTTCCATTGTAGTATTATAATAATTAAAATTTATTTACTCAATAATCATCTTCATGGAAGCTGTTTATTAATAGACACATATTGTACATTGTGTCTATTATTTAATAAAATTTTTATTTATGTCAATTTTATAATAATTAAGGAGTCATATATGGAAGAAAAAACAGACCGCAGAATAAGGCGAACCAAACACCTGCTGCTTCAAGCGCTGACAAAGCTTATGCAGGAAAAAAGTATTAAGGATATTACTGTAAAGGAATTGTGTGAAATCAGCGATATTAACCGTGGAACCTTTTATCTGCATTACAAAGACATCTATGATATGTTGGAGAAGGTCGAAAATGACCTTTTGGCACAATTGGAGAATGTTTTCAAAAAATACACTCCCTATTCAACACCAGATTTTCCTTATCCCCTGTTTTTGGACACATTCAGGATTATAGAGGAAAATACTGACTTGTGCCATGCCCTCCTAAGCCCCAATGGTGATATTTCATTTATGAACAAGACCAAGGAGCTTTTCAGGCATCAATATCTGCACGAATATATTGTAGAACATACCCCAGCCGGTTTTCCTACCTCCCACGAGTATTTCAGCGACTTTCTGGTAGCCGGATGCTCCGGACTCATTGAAGCCTGGCTCTCCCATGGAAAGGTAGAATCACCTGAGGAGATGGCTGCGCTAATCAGCCAGTTAATAAGCTCTGGTATGACATCCATATGCCCACCAGATAAACTATAATTACATTGAATAAAAATCCTTTAAGGCAGGGTAAAGCTTCCTGAACTTGTCATATCCCCTCTGGTATCTGGCAACAAGCTCTGCCTCCGGCTCGATAGTGGCTTTAACCCTTACGATTTTGGCTGTGGCTTCCTCCACATTTCTAAAGACTCCATCTGCCACAGCAGCAAGAATGGCACCTCCATAGGCTGGTCCTTCCTCGACCTCCACTGTATCAACCTTGATATTCATGATATTTGCCACAATTTTTCTCCACAGAGGACTCTTGGCTCCGCCACCGCAGATTGTGGTGCGGTCAATACTTATGCCAAGCTTTCTCGCCACCTCAAGTGAATCCCTGAGTCCGTATGCCACGCCCTCAAATACAGCCTGCAGCATATCCTCCCGCTTTGTATCCATGCTCATGCCGATAAAGGCGGCACGGGCTGCTGGATTATTGTGTGGAGACCTCTCCCCCATCAGATATGGCATGAAAAATACATGATTCTCGCCAAGCTCACCATTTTTCTCACGCTCATCAAGGGGCTTCTGCTCCTCTGCAAAATTATCAGTTTTTAAAATATCCTTCATCCACCAGTTATTGCAGCTTGCAGCAGAAAGCATACAGCCCATCAGATGATATCTGCCATCTGCATGTGCAAATGAATGAAGCGCATTAAAGGAATCCACCTTATAGGCAGCATTTGTGATAAATATTGTTCCACTTGTACCAAGGGACAAATTGCATTTTCCAGCCCCGACTGTACCTGTTCCCACAGCAGCCGCTGCGTTGTCTCCTGCTCCTGCGGCAACTATGCAGTCCCTGCTAAAGCCAAGCTCCTCTGCCACCTCTGGAAGCAGGGTACCAGTCTTCTCATAGCTCTCAAATAGCTTTGGCATCCATTCCTTTTTCACATGGCAGATTTCAAGCATATGGTCTGACCAGCGCTTGTTTTTCACATCTAAAAGTAACATGCCAGATGCGTCCGAATAGTCTGTGCTGTGTACACCAGTCAGACGATATGCCAGATAGTCCTTAGGCAGCATAATCTTATGTATCCTTGCAAAATTTTTAGGCTCGTTTGCCCTGACCCATAGAAGCTTTGGAGCTGTAAAGCCTGCAAATGCTATGTTTCCTGTATATTCTGACAGGCGTTCCTTTCCTATCTCCTGATTTAAGTAATCAGTCTCCTTGGTGGTACGTCCATCATTCCACAGGATTGCAGGGCGGATTACATTGTCATTTTCATCTAAGATAACGAGTCCATGCATCTGTCCCCCGAAGCTTATTCCTGCAACCTGACTCTTATCACATTCAGCTGTCAGCTCCTTAAGCCCAAGTATGCTCTGCTCCCACCAGTCTGACGGGTTCTGCTCAGACCAGCCTGGCTTAGGAAAACTAATCGGATATTCTCTTGAAACTATTTTTAATACCTTTCCTGTCTCGTCCATCAGAAGTAATTTGACTGCTGATGTTCCCAAATCTACACCTATATACAGCATATATCCCCACACCTTTCTTCTGTTTGTTTTTGTTAACAGTTACTTAATATTTCAATTTTACTATATACTTAATTTTACTATTATTTTTTCTTAATTCAAATAAATAATTAAGTTGGATTTATATAATTTATGGCTTAATGTCCTTAATTACATACATATCATCATCAACAGTTTTCCTTGCATATTCATTCATATAGAGTTATCATTGCCATGACATAATACCAAGGAGGAAAAAGTTTATGAAACTAAAAACCAGACAAATTACTATAACCGCAATTATGCTTGCAATCTGCATTGTAAGCCAGTTTTTCAAAAATCTAAGTGTATACGTTACCGGTCCAATCGTTAATGCAGCCCTTATATTGACAGTGGTTTACGCAGGTCTTGCCTGTGGCATAATTTTAAGCGTTATCAC
>CAVKUD010000078.1:0-12064 GCA_963659315.1 Senegalimassilia sp.
GCTACTGGACTGCCCTTATGAGATGTACTGGTATGATAAAAATGCAGGCTATGAAATCAGAGGGTACTATAAATATAATTATGCATATTCTCTACTTGAAATAGGATTTCCTGTTGCAGCTGCCTATCGTTCAGCTACAGGCAGCCAGTGGACTGTAGATTCAGGCAAGGCAGCAGGAGCAGCAAATGCGGTGATAAAGGCACAGGAAATTGTAGATAAATATGAGGATGAGACTCCTTATAATAGGATGAAGGGCTATATAGCTGAGATTCGTAATCTGGCATCCTATGATGCAAATGCAGGAAACACATATGGCGATATGGCCCAGATACTAAATGTCTTTGATGGTGATTCAAGCACAAATGTGGATAGCAAGGGTTATGCCAAGGCATTCCAGTTTTTATGTGACCTGGATACAAATACAGATACAGACATCATATGCTATACAGCAACAGGAAAGCTTGAGTGGCAGAATACTGCAGGAGATAAGACAGGTAATAGCACACATGCATGGAATGTAGTCACACTGGACGATGGTAATTATATAGTGGATGTGACAGGCGCAGACAAGCTGTTTATGCTTGGTGGAACAGGAAGCGCAAGCAAGGGATATTCTGTTGAGACTGCAGATGGCAGTGATACATATACTTTATTGTATACATATGATGACACAACTGCTAATGCATATTCACAGAGCGAGCTTACCCTTACAGAGAGCGATTATGAGCCAGTAATACCATCTATTACTTCCCAGCCGCAGGCTGTGAAAGTAAGGGTAGGAGAGCATACCACATTTACAGTAGGTGCTGCAGGCTTGGGTATAAAATACCAGTGGCAGGTTGACAGAAATGATAATAACGGATTTGTAGATATTAAAGGTGCCAACAGCGCAAGCTACACTACGGGAGTAGTAAAAGATGATTGTAATAATTTTAGGTATATATGCCTTGTAAGTAATTCAAATGGCTATGTGGCGACTGCTGAAGCGGTACTCACTGTAGCAGATAGTGTAACAGATGAAGCCGAGGGAAATGGAAGCTGGCAGGATCCGTATATAGTTAATACATCAGATGAGCTTAGGGCTTATCTGCCTATTGGTTTTGTGAGGCTTGGCAGTGATATTGTGGTAAGTGGAGATGATTATATATCTCTGGTTCTTGAGAATGACAGTGACCTTTATACAGGACTTGATTTGAATGGTCATATATTGGATTTTTCAGGGCTGGGTGATTCAGAAAAGAAGAATTGCAGGCGTGGAATATCAGTGGATGGAACTGGAAAGCATAAGCTAAGCTTTTGTGTAAGCGACAGCAATCCAGATGCAGTCCATGACGCCTCATATGTCAGGGATGATGGAACTCCTATTACAGGAGGTATTATTACTGGCTATGAATGTTATGATGGAGGATATACTACTGAGAGCAGCATATATGTCAATAATGCAGAGCTTGCAGTGACAGGAGGAACCTTCTTCAAGAACAAGACAGATGGAGGCGGCTCCTGCATAGGCATCAGGGGAGACTCCCAGGTCAGTATTACAGACACGGATTTCTATAATAATGAGGGTGGCTACTTTGGTGGTTGTATCTATTATATTAATTATTCTGCTCCTGGCAGTACTAAGACCTTAAAAATTACAAACTGTAATTTTATGAATAACTATTCCAGGATCACCAGTACTATTTTTTCAGAAGCGGACACTACTCTTATAGATAACTGTCTGATAAAGGATAATGTATCAGAGGATAATGGCACAGTGCAGATTGATGCTGGAACAGCTACAATAAAGGATACAGTTATTACAGACAATGAAAGCTTGGAGGAAGTTTTCTTTGTTAGTAATGGGCTAGCATGGACAGCGGGTGTATACATTTACAGTAGTAGTAGTGCGAAGATTATCTTAGACGGAAAGGTTATTATCAGAGATAACATAATCAGTGGAGAAGAGAGAAATATGAACTGTCCAAAACCTGTAGAGCTGGGAAGCAATTTTAGCAGTGATTCAGATATTGGTGTGCTTTACAGTTCACGGATAGGAGACAGGACTGACACGGCTGTAGTCAATAATATTGGAAGCTTTTCTGGCTGCTTCACAAGTGATGTGGGTGATGCTCTGCTATATAAAAGTGATGTCAATCTTAATGTGAAGAAGCAGCAGCATGACCATACAGCAGATACAAAGCATGAAGCTGAGGCAGCAACATGTGCAACTGGTGGTACGATTGAATATTACGAATGTGCTACATGTGGCAGAAGAGTAAATACAAAAGGAGAGCTTCTTTACAGGATAAAATTATCTCCGACAGGAAAACATACAGCAGGTGACTGGATTATAGACAAGGAAGCCACAGCAACAAGTGAAGGCGCCAGACATACAGAATGTACGGTTTGTAAGAAAGTGCTAGAGACTGAAGTGATACCAAAGCTGGGTTCCGGGGACTCAAAACCAGATACTGGTAAGAATGATACAGATAAGCCAGATACAGGCAAGACCGATACAGATAAGCCAGACACAGGCAAGACCGACACGGACAAGTCAGACACAGGCAAGACCGATACAGATAAACCAGATACAGGAAAGTCTGACACGGACAAGCCAGACACAGGCAAGACCGATACAGATAAACCAGACACAGGAAAATCTGACACAGGCAGCCCTGCCGCAGCAGGAAAGCTTGAAAAGAAAAATACTGACAGCCTGACCTTAAATAATGATATAGCAAGCTTAAGCAAGAGCCTTCTCACAGCAGAGGAGAGCCAGCAGATTGAGCAGGGAGCTGACGCAGTCATCTATGCAAGCCTGACGACAGATGTAAGCGAAGCGGATATGGCAAAGCTTAATCTGGCATTGGACAGCTTAAAGCTTGGCAAAGCCTATGATATCACCCTGTGGTTACAGGTAGGGGATAATACTGCAAGACAGATTAGCACAACTGATGAGAAGATAAGCCTAAGCCTTAAGGTGGAGGATGAGCTTATCAACAAGGACAGCGGTATAGAACGCACATACAAGGTGATAAGAGTGCATGATGGCACTGTGGATGTCTTAGATGGAAGCTTTGATGAGACCAGCCAGATGTTTACATTTGAGACTGACAGATTCTCTACATATGCACTGGTATACAGTGACAAGGTCAAGGCAGTTACCACGACACCTGAGACACCTGCATCGACTGACACAGGCACTGTGACAGCAGGGACAACTGCAGCAGCTGTAGCAGCCGCAGCAAGTCCGGTTACAGATGTAAAATCCCAGCTTAAGAGAGCACCGAAGACTGGCGATACAAGCCCTTCAGTCTGGATGTTTGCAATTATAATTATTGCGGGTGCTGGTATAGCAGGCTACGGTGTCAGAAGAAGAATGGAAAAATAAAAACAAGGGGGACAAAAATATATGACAAATGATAAAAGAAAGAAAAACGGCATGAAGAAAAGAATGGCAGCCCTGCTTTCAGGAGTCCTGACTCTTGGAATGGTAATAGGAGCGCTTCCTGGCATAGCAGGAAGCACGGTAAGAGCAGAGGAGCTTGATGTACAGAGCGAGGAGTCTTATGCAGTGGAAGCAGAAACAGAAATAGATACACAGGAAGCCCAGCCAGAAATCGCTGTGCAGGCAGCAACAACAGTGCCAGGTAGTGGAACTGCAGAAGACCCATATATAGTCAGTACATCTGACGAACTTGAAGATTATCTGCCAAAGGGCTATGTGAAGCTTGATAGTGACATTGTTTTAGATGTGTATTTTTTATCTTTGTATTCAGAGAACAGGGATATTGCTGCAGGTCTTGACTTAAATGGACATATACTGGATATGTCATTGGTAAGCAGCAGTAGTGGTATACTTGTCCGTGCTGCATCTGGTCAGAAGCTTAGTCTGGAAATCACTGACAGTAATCCTGCACAGACCCATGATGCCAAATATGTGACAAATGATGGAAGGCCTATCACAGGAGGTATTATTACAGGCTTTAACTGCCAGCATAATGGTGGAGGAAAAACCTGTGCTATACTGGTTGATGGTGCAGACTTTACCATGACAGGCGGCACATTTTTCGGAAACAAATCAAAAGAGGGTGGAACCTGTGTAGGAATTGGCGGCGAATCCCATGCGAAAATTACTGGTGTTGATTTTTATAATAATGAATGTACATATTGGAGCTCATGTATATGGTTCTCCAACTATGGCAGCAATTCAGGTCGAATTCTGGAGATTAAAGACTGTAAATTTATGAATAACAATGGTTATTTTTCCAGCGTTATCTGTACGGAGGCAGGCTCTACACTTATAGAAAATTGTGTAATCCAGAATAATATATCTAAGAGATACGGTGCAGTAAATTTTGAGGGAACTGGCACCATGACAATAAAGGACACTGTTATTACAGGAAATGTGAATACTGAAGAAAAAGGAATGTATGACTCATATGAGCAGGCAGCAGGAGTATACCTTGAACCATACCAGTCACCAAAGCTTACATTAGAAGGAAAGGTTATTATTAAGGACAACACAATAAACGGAGAACAGCGAAACCTCTACTGCTCTAAACCTGTCACTCTGGGCAGCAGCTTTGACAGTAAGTCAGAGATAGGAATCCTTTACCGTTCGAATGTATATGATAGTACTG
Source organism: Senegalimassilia sp. (assembly GCA_963659315.1). Lineage (GTDB taxonomy): Bacteria > Bacillota > Clostridia > Lachnospirales > Lachnospiraceae > Roseburia. Next base: position 4,626 of record CAVKUD010000078.1, read on the forward strand.
ATGCCACAGTGATAAGTAATATCGGAAGCTTTGCAGACTGCTTTACAAGTGATGTGGATGAGGCAGAGCTGTATGTAAAGGAAGCTGGCTTAAATGTCCGCAAATTATCCCATGTTCATACATCAAGTGACTGGATTGTGGACGAAGAAGCAACCACCACATCAGCAGGCTCAAAGCATAAGGAGTGTACAAGCTGTAAGGAAGTGCTGGAAACAGAAGTTATACCAAAGCTTGAGGTAAAAGAACCAGAGGCAGGTAAAGTTGAAAAGAAAATCACAGAGACTCTTGTCTTAAATAATGGAACAGCAAGCCTGGGCAAAGCTATTCTGACAGACCAGGAGAACGAGCTGATAAAGAATGGAGCAGATGCCCTTATATACACAAGCCTTGCAACAGATGTAAGCAAATCAGACCAGGAAAAGGTAAATGCTGCACTTGGCAGCTTAAGTCTTGGCAGAACCTATGATATAACCCTGTGGGTTCAGGTAGGCGACAATGCAGCCAGACAGATTACATCCACAAGTGAAGAGATGAGTCTGAGTCTCAAGGTAGCTGACGAGCTTATTAACAAGGACAGCAGCATAGTCCGTACATATAAGGTAATCAGGATACATGATGGCGCAGCAACTGTATTAGATGGAACCTATGATGAGAAGACCCAGATGTTTACATTTGCGACAGACAAGTTCTCTACATATGCACTGGTATACAGTGACGCAGCTGTGACAACCACCACAACACCAGCTGCCACAACAGATACTGTGACCGCAGGAACAACCGCAGCAGCTGTAGCAGCCGCAGCACCAAGCCCTGTTACCGACGTAAAGGCTCAGCTTAAGAGAGCACCAAAGACAGGCGATACAAGTCCTTCAGTCTGGATGTTTGCAATTATAATTATTGCAGGCGCAGGTCTGGCAGGATATGGTGTCAGAAAGTATAAAGTAAATAGATAGGCTTAAATAAATAGGATTAAATAAGCGTCCCAGACAAAATGTTTGTCTGGGACGTTGGTTTTTCTGTATTGGCTTTTGTTAGTAACTGTTAGATTTTGTTGGCTGCCTGCGGCTTATGACCTCATGGCACCATCAACTGACAGAATCTCTCCTGTGACATAGCTTGCCATATCGCTTGCCAGGAAGAGGAAAGCGTTTGCAATATCCTCTGGCTCTCCGATTCGGCGGAGTGGTATACGGTTGATAAGTGGCTCAATCATCTCATCTGGGAGAGCTGCCACCATATCAGTTTTGGTGATACCAGGAGCCACTGCATTTACACGGATTCCAAATGGTGCAAGCTCTCTTGCCAGTGACCATGTAAGACCGTTTATGGCTGTCTTGCTGGCTGGATATGCGACACCGCTTGGCTGGCCGCATAAGCTGACCATAGAGCTGGTTGAGAGGATTACGCCCTCATGCTGGTCTTTCATGACCTTTGATACAGGCATAACCATGTTCATTACCGCATTTACATTCAAATCAAATACCTTGCGGAAGGCATCCAGTGTGTAGTTGTCAAGAGGAGTGCTGTCTGAGACACCGGCGTTATTCACCAGAATGTCAATTCTGCCATATTTTCTGACCACTTCATCGACAAAAGCCTTTACCACATCTTCATCCATGAGATTTGGATAATCACCAGCTGCGATTGCTGCTTTTACCCTTTAACATTATATATGTCCCCCTTTGTTTAAAGTTATATAAAAAGATTTGAATTACAATATCACATATTATGGCGAAAACTCTCCACAGAGATTGAAACCGCTTATGTTTTATGATAATATTATTTGAGGTTTATGTACCTATTAAAAGGAAAACAAAAAACAGGAGGTTATAGATAGATGGAAAGCTACAAGCAGGAATTTATAGAGTTTATGGTGGAGAGTGACGTCTTAAAGTTCGGTGATTTTACACTTAAGAGCGGACGTAAGTCTCCATTTTTTATGAATGCAGGAGCATATGTGACAGGCTCACAGTTAAAGAGATTGGGTGAGTACTACGCAAAGGCAATCCATGACAACTATGGTGATGATTTTGACGTACTCTTTGGACCTGCATACAAGGGCATTCCACTGGCAGTAGTCACAGCCATTGCATACAGCGAGCTTTATGGAAAAGAGATTCGCTACTGCTCAGACAGAAAAGAGGCAAAGGATCACGGTGCAGACAAGGGAGGACTGCTTGGAGCCACATTAAAGGACGGCGACAGGGTAGTCATGATTGAGGATGTGACAACATCAGGCAAGTCAATGGAAGAGACAGTGCCAAAGGTAAGAGCTGCCGCAAATGTTGAAATCGTAGGACTCATGGTTAGCTTAAACCGTATGGAAGTAGGTCAGGGCGGTGTAAAGAGCGCACTTGATGAGATTAAGGAAAAATACGGCTTTGACGGAAGAGCTATCGTGACAATGGCAGAGGTTACAGAGCATCTCTACAACAGAGAGTGCCAGGGCAAGGTAGTAATTGACGATAAGATAAAGGAAGCAATCGATAAATATTATGAGCAGTATGGCTGCAAGTAATATGAAAAACAAAAAGGAACGGATAATTTCTATCACTATATTTGTTATTTATATAATAGCATTATGTTACTTTTTGTTTTTCGCAGAGAGCATGGGTAGAACTACCAGAGGAGACGAATATCACTATAATTTGCAGCCCTTCTTTGAGATAAAGCGCATATGGAGGGGCAGGCATATACTGGGAATGAAATATGTGATTTTGAATTTCGTGGGAAATGTGGTCGCATTTATTCCATTTGGATATTTTATCCCTAAGATTGTAAAGAAAAAGATAGGTCTGTTTTACACAGTCCTGTTTAGCTTTGAATTTTCCCTTGTGGTGGAACTGACCCAGCTTATAACCAGAACAGGAAGCTTTGATGTGGATGATCTGATTTTAAATACGCTTGGCGGCTTAATCGGGTACATCCTGTATTATGGGAGATTTGTAAGTGGTAAGAAATAGACGAAGAGGACAATATAAGTTTACAGAGAAGACCAATTCAAAAAAGGCATTTGTCTCTCTTGGAATGGCAGCAGTATCAATACTTGTGTATGTGGCTTTTGTCATGCTGTCATTTAATGAGGCGGGACAGTTGTCTACATATTATGGAAGTGCAGGAATCCTTGCGCTGCTCCTAAGCATAGGAGCCATCGTTCTGGCGATACAGAGCATGATGGAGGAGGATTCCTTTAAGAAATACCCGAGACTGGCAATTTTATTTTCGGTTATAGCAGTGCTCATATGGTGCGTAACCTATGGCATGGGATTTACATTATAAAATAATTAACGAGGTGACATGAATAATGGGGTACAAAGAATTAAATTCTCAGACAAATGAGATGTACGAGGAGAGACTTGAGCTTGTAGTAGAGAGGCTTGAGGAGATAAAAAAGGCAGATGAGCTTGAGAAGGATTTTGCAGATTATTTTAGGGCTGTAGCAGAGTATCTTCTTATCCAGAGTGAGATTGCAAATAAGGCGCTGGCTGGCAGCCTGGCGAAAATGTCTGAGAGTCAGGGCAAAGAGCTTAATGATAAGCTTTATACACAGTTTAAGAAGGAAAACTACGACACAAGCTATGCTAATCCAGCTTACTCTGTCAGAGTGTTCGGGCAGGAGTACGGACAGCATTTTGCAGCAATTTTCAGAAGAATCTGCAATGCTTCAAAGTACACATTTGAGGGAAATATAGAGTATCTGTGCATCTACGCAGAGCTTGTAGTGGAGCTTTACACATATTTTGAGTCTGATGAGGCAAGCCCGAAGGCTATAGATGACTGCCTCCACTCATTTATGCATGATTATATGGAAATCTTCACAGATAATTCCGTTAACAGGTCATTTACTACAAAGTATGATTACGAGCAGGAATTAGTTGAAAACAGTGATATTTCAGACAATGCCTACCTCTATCAGTATGGTCTCTTTGTAGGTGACAATGAGATAAGGAGCAGAGAGTACCTGGCTACATTCTCAGATGATGAGATTCAGTCAATGGCTGATACCTTTACAGAGGGATACAGAATCGGTTTTGCCACATGCAATAAGGATATTACAAAGAAGTCCTTTGCTGACATCAGATACCCACTGGGCTTTGAGCGTGTAATCAGATGTGCAATAAAAAACTTTGAAAAGATAAACCTCAAGGCTGTCCTCATGCCATATTCTACATCTGTAAATAAGCAGTTTGACTATGACCACAAGGAGGATGACGCTCTCTGGCTGGATAAGGAGATGGGCGAGTACAGCACTGAGTGCAGAAAGAATTCCTTTGAGAGAATCAAGGATATAGCACCAGGCTATGGCGGACCAGCTGTTATGGAGGTCTTTGGAGAGGAGCCATTTTCACCAGAGGCAAAGGCAGAGAATCCTGCATATTCTGACAGCCAGCAGGAAATTCATGTCAAGGAGAGAGGCGAGTCCTTAAGACTTATAAATGAGTACATCCATGGTGAGGAGAGAAGCTTTACAATTATTTCCTTCCCAGTTGCTGCAATCGGTGACAAGTATGAGGAGCTGTTCTCTGAGACAGTCAAAATCAATACATTAGACTACAAGCTCTATCAGACAATCCAGCAGAAGATTATCGATGTGCTTGACACTGCAGACAGGGTACACATTTTAGGCTGTGGAGATAATAAGACAGATTTATATGTCAAAATCCATGAGCTTCCAAATCCTGACAAGGAGACAGCCTTTGAAAACTGCGTGGCAGATGTAAACATTCCAGTAGGAGAGGTATTTACTTCACCAGTGCTTGAGGGCACAAATGGTAAGCTTCATGTAACACAGGTTTTCTTAAACGAACTCAATTACAAGAATCTTGAGATTGATTTCAAGGACGGAATGATTGACAGCTATACATGTACAAACTTTGATAATGAGGAAGAAAATAAAAAGTATATCGCAGACAATGTACTTTTCCACCACGACACACTTCCAATGGGAGAGTTCGCAATCGGAACAAACACAACTGCCTACAGGGTAGGTCGTGTCTATGATATACAGGATAAGCTTCCAATCCTTATTGCAGAAAAGACCGGCCCTCACTTTGCAGTGGGCGATACCTGTTACACATATGATGAGGACAATATCACCTACAATCCAGACGGAAAGGCTATTATTGCAAGGGATAATTCAGTATCTATCCTCAGAAAAACAGATATGTCAAAGGCATATTTTAACTGCCATACAGATATTACAATTCCATACAATGAGCTGGGAGCAATCACAGTAATCCGTAAGGATGGTTCTACAGAGGACATCATCAGAAATGGCAGATTCGTGCTTGAGGGCACAGAGGAGCTTAACAAGCCTCTGGATGAGCTTGATGCATGGGAGGCGAGCCACTAAGCATAGTGAGCGTAACAAGTATGTACCAGATGCGGAGTCTGAAGCAGGGTGCATATACAACATGGATTATGGTATGAAATCAACATAATGAAACAATATAACAATAGGAATGGAGGATGAAAATGGCAAAAGTAGGAATAGTTATGGGAAGCGACTCAGACCTTAAGGTAATGAGCAAGGCGGCAGACCAGCTTGAGGAGATGGGAATAGAGTATGAGATTACAATTATCTCAGCTCACCGCCAGCCAGACGCATTAATCGACTGGACAAGAAGCGCAGAGGAAAGGGACATCAAGGTGATTATCGCAGGAGCAGGAATGGCAGCAGCCCTTCCAGGAATGTGTGCAGCCCTTTTTGACCTGCCTGTAATTGGAGTACCACTTTCAGGCAAGAATCTGGATGGCATGGATGCAGTCTTTTCAATCATGCAGATGCCACCAGGAGTACCAGTTGCAACAGTTGCAATAGATGGAGCAAAGAACGCAGCTCTTCTTGCAGCTAAAATCCTTGCAACAAGTGATGCAGCTCTTCTTGATAAGCTTAAGAAATACAAGGAAGAGATGAGAGAGCAGGTAGAGGCAAAGGATGCCCGCCTTAAAGAGGTAGGTTACAAGAACTACTAATATAATCCATATATGTACAAAGAAAAAGAGAAGCTGCCAGCTGGCGGCTTCTCTTATATTGTAGAAACAAAGCTATATATTACAGCTGGAACTTGTTGACCACTGCATTGAGTGTATCAGCGATATCCTGCTGGTTTTCAGACATTTCAGAAACCTCATCAACAGTGTTTGAAACACCATCTACTGTCTCTAAGATGTTAGAGCTTATCTCAGCGGTTGTCTGTGAGGACTCGGCAATATTTTGTATAGCCTGTGTGACCTCATTCATAATCTGGCGTATATCATCTGCCATATTAGTAACCTTCTGTGAGATATCAGCAAAGTATACAGCGTCTTTTCCGTATTGGTTAGCTGTCTCAACAAAGCTGTTGTAGTCAGGTGTGACAGTGTCACGCATGAATGTGAGCAGCCCCTGTGAGTCCTGGCTTAAGTGCTGGAAAGCATCCTGTACCTGGACGATAGTATCCTGGATTCTGCCGACTGCATTTGAAGTCTCACCGGCAAGCTTGCCGATTTCGTCAGCGACGACTGCAAAGCCTTTACCCTGTTCTCCAGCACGGGCAGCCTCAATGGAGGCGTTGAGAGATAAGAGGTTAATCTCCTCTGCAATCTCTGCGATAACGTTTGCAAGCTCACCTATGCTCTCAACAACCTTGGCATTTTCTATGCTCTCATGAAGCTTCTGCTCAAACTGGGCAGACAGCTCGGTAGCAGATGCAAAGGAAGTACGGGTTGCCTCCTCTACAGATGTTGCCCTTTCCCTGATTTCGTTTGTTAATTTCAAGCTTTCCTCAGTCTCTGATGCAAGAACCATTACAGAAGCGTTTACTTCCTCAACAGAAGCATTAACCTCTTCGGTTGCAGCACTTGATGAACTCATGGCATCATTGATATGGGTCATGCTGTCCTGAATTTCTGAGAACTCATTGAGGAGGGTCTCAGAAGCTGTCTTAAGCTTGGCACTTGCTGTCATGATATTGCTTGAACGGTCTGAGATATTTGAAATCACATCCTTATTGTTGTCAAACATTTCGTTTAATGAATTTCCCATGATGCCAAGCTCATCGCTTGATGCAACCTGGAGAGAATCCACTGTAAAGTCACCAGAAGCAAGAGTCTGGGCAAAGGTCTGTACCTTTTGTATGCTCTTTGATATAGAAGAAACAAGGAGCGATACAATAACCATACAGCACAGGAGACCGATAACTGCAACAACACAAAGCTTTGCAACCATGGTAAGGGTCGGGGTGTAAAGCTCTGACTGAGGCATCATAAGAAGCAGTGTCCATCCGGTAGCAGAAATTTTATCAAAGTATACATTGCAGGCTGTACCATTCTCATCATTTGCAGTGACAATACCTGTATCATTTGAAAGCACTGTATCACTTATGGCAGCCATGGATGTATTGGTATCATCTGCTATATTTACGGAATTTTCAATCTTATCGGCACTTACACCAGCC
>CAVKUD010000079.1:0-12025 GCA_963659315.1 Senegalimassilia sp.
GGTTTGCCCCACACCCTGTCTGCTATATCCGTTGCCATCAGCAGCTCATATACCTTGGGATGGGGTACTATATTTATCTTTGCATCCGAGTAGTATTTCTTTACTATCCGATAGGTTTCCTTCACCTTTTTGTAATATGTCGAGTCTTCAAAGTGACTCAGCATATGCTCCTCCGACGGCCGCCATGTATACATGATGGTTATTACATTTTCGGATTTCTCATTTATATGCTCATGCTCTATTGTGCTGAATATTGGCAGTCCTGCTTTTACACAGCGTTTCCTGGGGATATGCAGCATCCTCGTCACTGCTTCTGCCTCTTTATCACTGCCTACTATTATGTAGTCAGGTTCACCCTCCTTGTCCTTCCCAAATACAGAGCCTGCTCCCTGACATTTCAGGTAAGTAATTCCATGCTGCAGAAACACAAATTTCTTTTCTACTAATGCTTTTCTTACATATTTATTCACCGCTCTATGTACATTCAGGTGAGATGATGTCTCAGTAGATATAAGGCAGTCTGCCCTGTATAATAGCTCATAATATTCCCTGGAATACTTTCTGACCACATTCTCATGCCTTGATAATTCCTCCCACTGTGGAGATTTATCATCTAAAATGAAATAATTATATGAGCTGCTTAATTTGACCGCCTGCTCAAATATCTCAAATGTTCCTTCTTCCGCCTTAAACGAATTTTTTTCATAGTACAGATTTACTTTTTTATGTGGCAGGATCCGTTTCATTTTTCCAATATAATACATCCGCCTTGAGTTATGTATTTCTTCCAGCTGCAGAAATTCTTTGTCATATTCTATTGGGTCTTTGTCTCTGACTACCAATGTATAATTTTGATTTACATTTCCTCTTACAAATAATGCCTTATCCTTGTAATAGCAGTTTGTTATTGGCAGATAATAATATTTTTTGGGCAGCTTTCTTTTGCTCTTATGCCCTATATTAAAGCTTAGCACCTCACCATTTATCCATACATCAATATGTATTGGATTATTTATCTCTGTTTCCTGTGATACAATGGATTCCAAAGGAATGCTTTTTTCAAATGTTATATATTTCTTCTTTGTATCCAGGTTCTGCCCTACTACATATCTATGATTTTTATCTATCACGACTTCTGCTTTTTGCAGTTCAAAGAACTTACTTTTTTCAGAAAATACACAACCATCGAATTTGATTTGAAATTCTTCATCTGTCAATTTCACCATTTCACATTTATGACTGTAATGAATGAATTTACGATACATTTGCTGTCTATTCGTATACATAATAAAATACATTTCATTTCTGGATTGATTTGTGTATATGCATACAACGCCTGTATTTGGTCCTTTAGCTCTATACTCTCCTGTTTGCGCAAATTCTTCTGCCGTCAGTTCATACATCCACATAATGCTATCAAGTGCATCAGCTTCTACATACATTGGGAATTTAATTCTTCCTCCCCAAAAAATGTTTTCGAGGTATATATTCCAAATCTGTTCATTATTCTTTTTATCAAAATGTGTGATTCGAACAATATGTCCTTCCACAATCTCAAACCTATAATTTTTCATACAACCTTTTACAACATCCCTTATCCATAAATGTATAAAATTTTTCAACTCTCATTTGATACTTTTCGTCCATTGAAAATCCATTGTCCATACATGCTCTTATTTCTTTTATCAGTTGTTTTTTACACTTAACAACCTTTCCAAATCCCATTGATTTATAATCAAAATATCCTTGCTTATAGGTATGAGATTCAAAAAATTCTTTCCTGTCAAACTGGAAATATATTATTGGCTTTTTCAGATAAGCGAAATCAAATGCGACAGACGAATAATCAGTTATCATTACATAACTCTCTGCAAATAAATCTCTCCAATTTGTCTCATAATCAAACACTTTTACACTGGACAAAATATTAAACTTATCAATGTAAGGCCGAACAATCGGATGGGGCATAAATACTACCGTATAACCCTTAGCTTCACATTCCTTAATAAAATGCTCATCGCTCAGTACCGCACTATAGCACTTACAATAATTGCTCTTTGTAAATTCACTTTTGGGGTACCATTTATAGGTGTCTGATTCCACATCTATCCGCTGTTCCATTACAGCCTGCCTCCATGTTGGCATAAACAATATGTATTTAGGCTTGGCACTGTATAGCAAATCAAGCCTCGGCATCCCAACATTCCATATCTGTTCCTTTTTATAATGATATTTATTTTCAAGAAAAGCTTTTTTCTCCATATATGAGCTTGTAACTACTGCATATAAGTTTTGATTAAATCTATTGAGCCACTTTGTCTGATTATCTTTTGTAACACCATGCTGCAGGAAAACTACCTTTGCCTGATGATACAAATCCCTAAAATATTCCTCTTTGTCTCCAAATGGATTTTCTGCCCAGCCATTAAGCTGAGAAGTGAATATATAATCTGCCACCAACAACAATAATTTGTGTTCTTCTGACATCGCATCTACTACTTTTCCTAAATTGCTAAGTTTTCTATAATCTGATGCTTCCTTGCTTATCACAAAATAACAGTCAGCATTCGGTCTTTGTGATATAACATATCTGAAAAAAGCCTCTCCATTATCATCAGCTTTATCTATTCGATCCATGAATAACCATATAGGTCTGTTTTTCTTTTCTACTATGTCAAAATATTTATTTCTTAATTCTTTTATCCAACAATCCTTTATATTAGATTGATATACATTTTCATAATCAAATCTTCCACGCACCCTTTCAGGTTTAACTAATAATTTGTTCTTTTCTATTTGGATTCCCCAATTATTCCGCATGGCATATTGTCCTTCAACTACATCTGCCACTGGTGAAAATCTCATAGCATTAATTTTTCCACTGGTACAATCTATTCCATCGCACTCATATATAAACGTGATTTTATATTCATTAACACTTCTATCGAGTTTCTGTTCATATATAAAAGCTGTTCGTGTTTCATAAATTTCTGTTTTACTTTTCCTATCAAAACCAGCATCATACATGGTACAATCACACTTTTGCCCATTAACAGATACCCAAAATCTAAAATGCTTCTTCAATACTGATGGCAATGATACATTTCCTTCTATTGTCAATGTATCATTTGCTACATTAATAAAATGTATATACGTTGCCAAATAGGATACATTTGCTACGTTTGTTTTTCCAAATCGGAACATGCAGTCTCCACCTATATCAATAAGTCTGTATCTCCCCAAGTGCATTTTATACAGCTTGTGAATGATAAGTGGGAGTTCTGCCATTCCTATTTCTTCAATTACTCTTTCTTCTTTTGTTGTTTTACTCATCAGGTTTCAACTTTCCATACTCTGCACATACTTTCTTAGGGTCGCCTATCATTCTAAGCTCGCCCTTTTCTATCCACACGCATTTTGTGCAGTTGTCCAAAATAGTTCCCATGCCATGACTAACCATGAGCACAGTACTTCCACCATGTATCATTTCCTTGACTCGCTTTAAGCTCTTCTTCCTGAAAAAAGCATCTCCTACCGACAGCACCTCATCCAGTATCAGTATCTCCGCCGCATCTCCTGCTGTGGCTATGGCAAATCCCAGCCTGCTCACCATACCACTTGAGAAGTTCTTGACTTTCTGATCCATGAAGTCCTCTAATTCTGCAAACTCCACGATTTCATCATAGTGCGACTCAAGAAACTCTCTGCTATATCCGATAATAGAGCCATTTAGGAATACATTCTCCCTGGCTGTCAGCTCCATATCAAATCCTGTTCCCAGTGTCAGAAGCTGGATTTTTCTTCTATCCACCTCCACATGACCGCTTGTAGGCTTGAGCGCCCCTGATACAATTTTTAGCAGGGTTGATTTTCCTGAGCCATTGGTTCCTATGATTCCTACTATCTCACCCTTGTATACATTGAAGCTCACATGGTACAGGGCAAACAATCTCTTGTATTTGACCTCACGCTTTATGAGCTGTATCATGTACTCCTTAAGTCCTGACGGATTTACAGATGACAGATGAAACTCCATGGTCACATCACAGACCTTTATTACAGGTTTCGCTCCTCGCTTCTCCTGTATTGCCGACTCATACATCATGTTCTGGACTTCGTTCTTGATGTTATCCATCATTTCGTTTAGCTCTTCAACTGATAAATCCTCGACTGGTAAATCTTTTTCTTTCTTTATCTCTTCCAGTTTTTTCTTTTCTTTTTTCTTCTTTACCGCTGCCTTTTTTACATCTTCCTTTTTTCTCCTGTACTTTATCAATGCCCAGACAATCGATACAACAATTATGCTTAGTCCCAATACGAGTATCATTGCCATAAAAAACACATTGAATACAATCGAGCTTTTGCCAGAGGTATTTTCCTGTCCTTGCGCAGTCTGTGCTTCTTGGCTGTCTGCTGTATCCTGCCCTGACTGCTGCTCCTGTGAATTATCCTGCACAGCTGAGTTCTGCGATTCTTCTGCCTGAGAATTATCTGTGACATTCTCCCCTGGTTCTTCCTGCCCCTCTTGCTCTTCCTGGGCTTCCTCTGCTGCTCTCTCAGCTTCTATCTGAGCCACAGTATCTTCACCTGATATATGTATGGGTGCTGTAGCATATGTGACCACCTCATAATCAGATACAGTTCCTTCTACGAATTCCAGACTGGCTTCTCCTCCACTTATGGCATGAAACTTGAGCCAGAATTTAAGCTTTGACTTTCTCTCATTTCCGCTTAGTGTGATTATTCCATTTTCTGCATCTACGTTGTCTGCCCCATCCACGAATTCCAGCCGCAGATTGTCATATTTTATCTGCACATTATAGTCACCGATTGACTCGTCTGCTGTGATGTATGCGCCTATGTGAAACTCCGAACCATTTGACTGGGTATATTCCTCCGAGCCAAATGTCAGCTCTGCGTTTGCGGCAAACACATCTACCGGATTAATCAGCATGGTCAATACCATACATATCACAGCAAGAAGTGTGATAGTTTTATTTACTTCATGATTTGTATACAATTTATTTCTCATAATTCACTCTAAATAAACCTTTTATAATTTCTGCATCACTTTATTTTCCTTAGCTTTAAATACAGCCATTCCAACTGCAAAGCTAATCAGACTCCAGCATATAAGCTTTATCCACACCATTCCTTCTGGCACTCTTCCCTCCATAACACAAGTTCTGGCAAAATATATAATCGTGTATACAGGTGTGCAGTTTATAAACGTCTGCATTGCTTCAGGCAGGCTTGTGATTGGATAAAATATTGCAGATAAATACATTAGTATTCTTAGCACTACGGAATACAGATACTTAATATCTGCAAAAAATACATACATTACAGCCAGCATGTAACCAATACCCATTGCAAAAACGAGGGCAAATATTACATCAATCGGTAATAAAAGCATTGACCAGGATGGTTTTATTCTAAACACAACCAGCATTAACACATAAGCTATACATGTATACCCCAGATTAATCAGGGATGTATATATTCTTGACAAAATAAATGTATGTTTCGGAAGCTTTGCTTTTACAAGAAGCATTTTGTTATCCACAAGGGCAGACATTGCCGAGTTAGTTGCTCCACTAAACAAATCCCAAAATAAAGTACCCGTTAAATAATAGATTGGGAAATTCTCAATACTATGCCTGAACATCGTAGAGAAAATCAACGACATAACAATCATCATCAAAAGTGGATTCAGCACACTCCATATAATCCCCAGCGAGCTTCTCGCATACTTCCTCTTTATCTCCCTTGCAGTCAGCTCCTTTATAACAAAGGCATACTGCTTTACATCTTCTTTTTTTATCAGAAACTTCTTTATTCTCTTTACTCTTTCCTGTCTCTTCTCTGGTTTCAACGTCCTACTATTGCCTTTCTTGTATACATGAATAGCTTATACAGCCTCTCCTGCCGCAGATGGTGCCTCACCCTGCTGCCACAGTTGGTTATGCTGCCCTCTGGCCATGCGCTCTCATGTAGTTCTTCTTTTTTTATATTCAGCTTTATGAGCATTTTGCTTACAAAGCCCTGCTTTTTTAGCTCCTTGGCATCCCATTCGGCTGCCACTGGCTGTAGTTTAAACTCGATGATGTCATCGCAGAATTTCATGTTGCCGTAGGCTGATGCCTCTTCGCTTGTAGGCTGGCTCATCAATCTTGCCAGCCTCTTGTTGTTTTTACCCAGTGCTGTTCCATTCCTCAGCCTCTCATCCACATACATCATGAGCAGGCTCTTAAACTCCATCATCAGCTCCTTGTTAGGGTTCTTCCTCTGGCTCTCCACCGCCACATACTTATCATCCTTTTTCTCATAGCCCATGGTCATGCCCCCTGGTGATGAGAAGACGGTCTCAAAGAGGCAGTTTGAGAAATATACCTTTTTCCACACTGACTTTTTTCCAAAATAATAGGACTCATACTGTTCCCCTGCTGCGTCTTTAGGAACATCGTACAGTCCGTAGTAATAGCCATAGATTCTTCTTTCTTTTCCAGTTTCTGCAGATACCAGATGCTGTAAGCTCATCTGCAATGTTCCTATCCAGCCACTATCCACCAGGGCATATGGGGTCTCATCCATCAGTCCCTCCTGTCTCAGATAAGCGACAGTATTTTCATAATTTATCCTTGAGTGCTGCTCTATATATTTAAACAGGATTTTTACGTCCTTAAGCTGCTGCTTTAGTTCCTGTATCTGCCTGTAATTAAGCACATCATTATAATGCTCCTGATAGCCTGCTATCCTTGCCACCCGCCTTGCTTCGTCATCTGTGAGCAGCGCCCTCTTCATGATTCTTTCAAAGGTCACATCTATGCCGCCCAGACATATGAGGTCTAAGCTCTTTTCACCTAGCAGATAGTACTCTGCACTTCTTATGGCATAACGGGATACCTTGAGGTAGCAGGCCTTTATATCCAGCTGTCTCCTGTCTATTATCCTTTGAGCAGCGTGATACATCATCCAGCCGTCTCTTGCCAGAAAATACAGCCTTTTCCTGCCCGACTCTATTGCTCTATCAAGCACCCACTCCACATAATCAGTTATGGCTGGTGCCCATATGTGTAAAAAGCTTTCCTCATATCTGTATCCGTTCTCTTGTTTCAAAACCTATTGCCTCCGATGTCTTGCTCTCGGTATGTCTCTTGACCCTGGCACCCTCACTTCTCTTGAGCAGGGATATGACTGATGCTGGCAGTATGCCGCCCACCACAGGTCTGATGCAGTATATCCATCCAAATGGAAACAGCATGCCCATCTTCTTAAAGTTCCTATATCTGAGCTTCGCCTCGTTCATTCTGAAATGAAATGACCTCTTCTCATATGACTCATTGTTTTCCCTGTAGCTGAAGAGAACCTCCTGCAGGTTATATCCCTTAAGCCCCTTCTGTCTCAGCCGCATGAAAATCTCATAGTCCTCACATCTTAGGGTCTCCTCTGCTTCCAGATAGCCTTCGTTTTCATCAAAGACCATGGCACGGAACATGACTGATGGGTGTACATATGGTGAAAACCTGAGATAGTCCTTTTCCTCTGGCTGCTCTGGCATCTCCCTGACTCCCCACACACCCTTTTCATCAAAAAGGCTTGTGTTGCAGCCGCACCATGAGTAGTCTGGATTATTTTCCAAAAAGCTCACCTGTTTTGCGATTCTGTCTGGCAGGGATATGTCGTCTGCGTCCATTCTGGCTATGTACCTGCCTCTCGCCAGCCTGATACATTCATTCAAACTGTAGGCAAGTCCTCTGTTTTCCTCCTTGCCTGCTATGACGATTCTCTCATCAAGCCCCGCCAGATTCTGCACCAGCCTGGCTGCATCAGGATGGGAGCCATCATCCCAGATAATGAATTCCAGATCCTTGTAGGTCTGATTGAGTATTGAATTTACCGCTTCTCTTAATACATTTTCATTCCATTGGTTGTAGACTCCCATTATTACGGAAACCATTGGTTTATCCATTATCATCACTCCCCTAATGCTCTGGCGTATACCTTTATCATTGTCTTTTCGACTTCTTCTATCGTGAATTTTCTGACAGACGCTCTGCACCTGTCAGCCATTCTCTTTCTGTAAGCTTCATTCTCATATAACAGTTCTATGGCTTCCTCGAATTCTTCTGGCGAATCATGTCTGCACACAATTCCGTTACTGCCGTCTGATGCGTACTCCCTTGTACCCCTGTTGTCCGCTGCTATAAGTGGGACATCACACATCAGTGCCTCTATGGCTGCCACTCCCAGTCCCTCTCTGATGGATGGGAAGGCGAATACATCCGCTGTCTGAAGTATCTCGTTCATATCTGTGCGGTAGCCCAAAAGCCTTACCCTGTCTTCAAGACCCTTTGATTTAATAAGCTCTCTTAACTTATCCTCGTTTGGACCCTTGCCACAGATTGTGTAATATATGTCATACTTATTTACAAGTGCTGCGACAGCCTCTATGACCACCTTCTGATTTTTGTTCTCATTCAGCTCTGCCGCTGTCACTATATGAAAAGCGTCCGCTGGAATCCCAAGCTCCGCTCTTTTTGTCTCTCTCATTTCTGGTCTTGGAGCAAACTTCTCCTTATCCACGCCTACGCTGTGGATCAGATAGACCTCCCCGTTTTTCTTGAGCCTGAATTTTTTTGCCCTGATATAGTCCTCCCTGTTTATGGTGACGATTATGTCTGTATATCTCGCCAAAAATCTCTCCGCCGTATAAAAGAGCAGCCAGTTTACTATCGATGCTCCCTTATAAAAATGGAAGCCGTGGGCTGTATATATCACCTTGGGATGTCTTTTGCTCATTTTTGCTGCTATTCTTGCTGCAACACCGCCCATGGGGTTGTGGCAGTGTACTATGTCTATCTCATTTTCATCTATTACTTTTATAAGCTGTTTTATTGCTTTTGTATTCTTTCTTATTTTTGCCGGTGACTTCTCTATGTCTATTTGATGAAGTGTCACCTTTTCTTTTTCCAGTTCTGTCTCATCAAATGTATATATTGGATTTGTAAAGTTGGATGCATAGTGAATCTGGCACCCTCTCTGTTTTAATAGCTTTACATCATTTTTTTCAAATTGTGGCAAAAAACCACTTATGGTTGTTACAAACAGAACCCTTTTCATAAACTTCTTCCTTGTATACAACAGATTTGGGCGGGGCAGCTGCCCCACCTTCTCTGTATTCCTTTATCCACCACATGATATTTTGGAAATATAAGATATCTTATTTTATTTCTTTTTATTTCTTAGATTGTGTTACTCAGATTATGCGAAATATTTCTTTCCGCAAACTGCTGCTCCAGCGAATCCAACTACTACGAAAAGAGCTGCTACTGGCATAGCTGCACCTGTCTTTGGAGAAGCTGTTACTGTTGAAACCTCAAGCTTAACTACTGCGAATGGTGAGAAGCTTGCTGTCTTGAATGTTACAGAACCTGCTGCAACGCTTGTTGGAACGATTGTCTCCCAAGCTGAACCTGTGTAGTGAAGAACTGCGATTGTGTCTCCAGCTGCGATTCCAGCGATGTTTGCTGTTACAGTGTAGTTTCCATCAGCATCCTTTGCTGCTGTTGAAGCATCGATGTTTACTACTGAAAGGATTGAAGCTGAAACCTTCTTGTTTGAATCTGTAGCTGCTGCTGCAAGATCACTGTTTCCAAGCTTTGTTCCTACTGTTGCGAGGTCATTTAATAATGCGTTCTGTACCTCTACTGCTGCTGCCTTAACTGTTGTATCCTCAACTGCTGATACTGTGAATCCCTCAGATACTGTTGTTGCTGCAACGTACTCTGTTGGAGTAGCTGTAGCTGCTACTGATGTAGCTGCCTTCTGAGTTGCTACAGGAGCCTCAGTTGTTCCTACTGTTGGGCTGGCAGCGAATGCTGTTACTGTTCCCATTGTCATAACAGTGAGTGCTGTTACGATAGCTAATAATTTCTTCTTCATTTTTTTGTTATTCCTCCCTTCCTCATATTCATGTGGCTATATCAAACTGGAAATGTGGTTTCCCAGTGAGATACCATTAAACTGGCTCGTAAAAAAGTTTTACAATCAGTTCCTGTAGAGAATCATCATCTACATAGAACTCCTCAAAATTATCACCCTGTATTGTTTCCCCTTCGAGTGAATACATATTTTTTACATCAAAGTTGTAATTTATAAACTCAGTTACCAGATAGGTAAAGCTGTTTATATCTATATCTGTCACCATGTATTTGCTCACGGTGTTGTAGAGGTTTATCGCCACTCTCACATCTGATGTGGACTGGTTCTTTGCCTCTGCTGCAAATGTGGTCAGGTACTGCTTCTGTCTCTGGAGTCTCTGCTCGTTTGAGTTAAATACATTCTCGTTTCGCAGTCTTATGTACCAGTATGCCTGCTTGCCATGGAGGGTCACTGTCTCTCCTGCATGGAGGTTCATGTCATACTCTGGATAGACAATGTCATCCAGCACCTCCACCGTGATTCCACCTAGTGCATCATTTAGCTCTGGTATAGAGTCCATGCTTATAGCTGCGTATGCATTGATTGGTATGTTGTGGAACATTCTGGATACTGCCTTGACCTGTCGCTCACAGCTCTCCT
The DNA here is from genome assembly GCA_963659315.1 of Senegalimassilia sp. GTDB lineage: Bacteria > Bacillota > Clostridia > Lachnospirales > Lachnospiraceae > Roseburia. Next base: position 10,585 of record CAVKUD010000079.1, read on the forward strand.
CTTTGCCGTCCCCATAGCCGTGCTGCAAGGCTATCTGCTTTGTATACATGCCCTGGTACTTGCCGTTTTCGTCAAACACATCTATGTCTGCCATGGAGTTTCTGTTTATGGCTACGATATATACGTTTTTGTCATGTGGATTAATCACCATGAGGAAAAGTGCATCTGCCTGTCCTCCAGCCAGCTCTCCCTCTGCTTCCCAGCTCTGACCGCCTACCTCTGTGACAGTCTCCTTGTCTATACCCATGACGAGTATGGTGATTAAGTCTTCGTTTAACTGGTAGGTCTGTCCCTTGTAGAGTATCTGGTTTTCATCCAGTCCGTCATCCTCGGTTCCTACATCTGCAACCTCTGTGCCTGCTACACGACCATAGACATTATTTTTTCCAATAAGTCTCATGACGCATATGATGCCAGCAACCACCAGCACTATTGCAAGCACTGTGACCACGGTGACTCCTGCCAGTCCCATTTTCTTTTTTTCTACTATCTCTTTGTTATCTAACATTCAAATCTCCCTGCATATCCTTGCAAGTCTGGTACTTTTTCAATTCTTCGGATTAAGCAGCTTTCCTGCCACCAGGTATCTGTAGTTTGAGTTGTGGTCTGATGTACATGTTGAGAGTGTGATTATCTTATCCTCTGTGGTCACTTCCACATCCGTCTTCACATTAGACTCTCTGCCTGTCCCCTCAAATATGCTGTCCAGATAATCCTGATACACATACTCATTTGAGTAATCAAAGTTTGCCAGAAGATGCAACGCATCATACTCATATGCTGCAAATATCTGGTATACAAAGACATAATCCTCTGTGTAAATGAAGATATAATTGTCCTGATTAAACACATCCTCATCCTCAAAATTGTGTAATGATGAGAACATGGTCTTATCCTTCAGATTATGACCGTACAGCACAGTGTTGGTGTCCGTGAAATCCCTGCTGTTGTAATCCTCTGTGTAGATACAGCCTGGATAGCCGCTTGTGCCATCTATGTTGTGGTTCAGGTAATAGCTGTTGTCTGTCGGGTGCTGTAATACAGGATAATCAACGGTTGTATTTGGCACATATATCCATGCGTATATGTCCGCATTTTCCTCGTGCAATGCATCCCAGTCGAGATTCTTCTCTGGAATTTCTATTCCTGCCAGTGCATCCTCTGTGGTCTCTGTTTCTGTATCTATAGGCAGGGTCTCTTTATCTGAAATGTCATTGACCTCTTCCTGCATCTGCTCATATGAATCATTTGCAGTTTTTTTCTCATTTTTCTGGATAACTAATGCCACTATTCCACATATTAAAAGTAGTAAGAATAAAACAAATAAGATTAACCATATCGGCTTTTTCTTTTTCATGTATTTCTCCTAATCTGCATGAATCATTTTCAAAATTCTACATAATCAATCATTTTTTCACATATTTTTCATTATTTCATCTTG
>CAVKUD010000080.1:0-11936 GCA_963659315.1 Senegalimassilia sp.
TCCGTTGATTGCTACTCTTACTGCCATTTTAATTCCTCCTAGAATTGTAAAAAGTTTTTTAAAGCTTTTCGCCTTAAGCTTTTTTTATTATAGCGAATTATTTTACAAGGTTCAAGTCTTTTTATATTTGTTTGTTAAATATTTCACTAAATGTTTTTATCTATATACAATTTTAGACAAAGTTTACAAATTTGTGGTATATTTATACATAGCCATGGGTGTGTGGCAAACTTCCCTTGAAGATTGTTTATACAGAATGACATACAGTTGTTTTGCAGAAAAAATATGAAGTCAGCAACGGGAGCGTATCGTGGATAGGCTGTGGAGGTTTGAGAAGTGATTTCCGTTTCCAAATTTGCTGGTACCCCGTTGCAGTTCATATTGTTTTCTGCAAAACAACTGTATGCCATTCTGTTATCGTAGGTTTTGAATGGGAAGTTTGAATTTACACATTGGCTGATTTTATGTAATAAAATGTTTAGTATAAATATACGTGTTGGGATAAATATATAGATTAGGAGGATTTGCTCTATGTTCTGGGATCAACATATGCACTGCAATTTTTCAGGGGACAGCGATGCTCTGCCAGAGGATATGATTAAGGCTGGGATTGCACATGGGCTTTCTGGAATCTGTTTTACAGACCATCTGGATTATGATTATCCAGAGGAGCCTAATATTTTTCTTTTGGATTTTGACAATTATTTTAAGGTGCTTTCTGATTTGAAAGAAAAATATGCAGACAAAATTTCCATAAATACAGGGATTGAGCTTGGTTTACAGACCCAGGTGGCTGGGCAGAATCTGGCTGTGGCTCAAAAGTATCCATTTGATTTTATAATTGGGTCTTCCCATGTTGTTAATCACATGGACCCTTACTACCCTGAGTTTTTTGCAGGAAGGGATGAGGATGAGGCTTATATGGAGTATTTTGAGTCTGTGCGTGAAAACATAAATTCTGGCGTGGATTTCGATGTCTATGGTCATATAGACTATGTGGTCAGGTATGGTCCAAACAAGAATACTTTTTATACATATGAGAAGTTTAAGGATATAATCGATGAGATTTTAAGCCTGCTTATCTCAAAAGGCAAGGGAATCGAGGTAAACACAGGCGGCTTTAAATACGGACTGGGGCATCCAAATCCAACTGAGGATATTATTAGAAGATACCGTGAGCTGGGCGGCGAGATAATCACCATGGGGGCTGACGCCCATGTGCCTGAATATGTTGCCTACGAATTTGACAAGACTGCCCAGATAATAAAAAATTGCGGTTTTAAATACTATACAGTATTTAAAAACCGCAAAGCTGAATTTATTCCTCTGTAATATCTCCGCCGAAGTACTTGTTAGAAAGCTCTGACAGAGTGCCATCTGCACGAAGCTTTTCGATAGCTGAGTTGATTGCTTCTTTTAATGAGTCGCTTGAATCACCCTTTGGCATGATTATACATACCTTTTCAGACTCTGGATAGTAGTCTACTATCTTTAAGTTTGCATCTGGATGGGCATTCATGTAGTCAAGGAATGAAGCCTCTGCATTGAGAGTAGCATCTGCTCTGTCTGTTCCTGCAAGAACCATCTCAAGTGTACCATCAAGAGTCTCCACATCGAGAACATTTGCACCATACTCCTCTGCAATAAGCTGATATGTGCTGTTTGCTGAATTACAGGTTGTCTTGCCATTCAAGTCCTCAAGAGACTTAATATCCTCATTGTCTCCTCTTACTATAAGGGCTGTCTTGTTGTAACAGTATGGGTCAGAAAAAGTATATGCCTGTGCTCTCTCCTCTGTGTAGCCCACACCATTTACCATAATGTCATAACGGCCTGACTGCACACCAGCGAGAAGTCCATCCCACTCACCTTCCTGATACTGCACGTCTACGCCAAGCTCATCTGCCACTGCCTTTGCCACCTCTACGTCAAAGCCAACCAGATTGTCGTCCTCATCATGGTATGTCCATGGTGCCCAGGTTCCCTCCATGGCTACAGTGATGTAACCACGCTCCTTGATTGCACTTAATAAGTCATCTGAACTGCTGTCAGAAGCTGTGGCATTACTGTCACTCTCTGTTCCTGCATTTGCAGCCACATCATTTGAAGCCTTATCGCTTCCACATCCTGCGAAAAGTCCACAGGTCATAGTCATTACCATCATTAAGCTGATTATTTTTTTCTTCATGTTTCCTCCTTATGCATCATGCTGTGATGTAATATTTTTAAGGAATTCCTTTACTCTGTCCTCCTTTGGATTTTCAAAGAATTCTCTTGATTCTGCTGTTTCTAATACTCTGCCATCATCCATAAACACAACCCTGTTTGATACATTTCTGGCAAAATTCATCTCATGGGTGACAACAAGCATGGTCATTCCCTCTGCTGCCAGCTGTCTCATGACAGTGAGTACCTCTCCTATCAGCTCAGGGTCAAGTGCTGATGTAGGCTCGTCAAAATATATGATTTCAGGCTTGGTAGCCAGTGCCCTTGCGATTGCGACTCTCTGCTGCTGACCGCCTGATAACTGGCTTGGATAATTGTTCTGCTTGTCAAGGAGTCCTACCTTGTCAAGCATCTCTCTGCCGATTTTCTCTGCCTCTTCCTTTTTCATGCCTCTGGCTGATGTCAGTCCAAGAGTCACGTTCTGCAGGGCGGTCTTGTTGGCAAAAAGATTATAGTTCTGGAAAACAAAGGCTGTTTTCTTTCTGATTTTTGCAATGTCCTTTCTGTGCATATGCCCCAGATTATAGGTCACTCCATCAAAAACAAGCTGTCCCTCATCTGCCTTTTCAAGCATATTGATACAGCGGAGCAGGGTGGTCTTACCAGAGCCGCTTGGTCCCAGGATTGCAACCACATCCCCTTCATTCACTTCAAGGTCAATGCCCTTTAGCACTTCTGTTTTACCAAAAGACTTTTTGATTCCACTTACTTTTATCATAGCTGTCTTTTCACTCATCACTATGCCACCTCCTTTATCTCATTATCCTTGGAGGTATAAGAGCCAAGTTTTTTCTCACCATAATGCTGTAATATGGTAAGAAGAGTTGACATAAATAAGTATACCAGTGCCACCTCACTGTAGACCCAGAGTGGCTCGTAGGTTCTTCCCACAACCCGCTGTCCTACCATAAACATGTCTGCAACAGTGATTGTCGCTGCAAGGGATGTGTCCTTGAGCATACTTATTAATGAATTTGAAAGCGGTGGAAAAGCCGTTCTAAATGCCTGTGGTAATACCACATGCCACATAATCTGTATGTAGTTCATTCCCACACAATATCCAGCCTCAATCTGTCCCTCTGACACTGATTCCAGAGCAGAACGAAGGGTCTCTGCGCAGTATGCACCCTCGTTTAAGCCTAGCACTAAAAGTGCGCATGGAAAGGCATCCATTACTATGCCAAGCTTTGGAAGTCCAAAATATGCAAGGAAGAGCTGCACCAAGAGTGGCGTTCCCCTGAATATCCATATGTAAAATCTGGCAAACTGCTTCAAGACCTTGATATTTGCATACTGAACCAGCGCCATGAAAAGAGCTACCACCATAGCCAGTGCAAAACCAAAGACTGTAAGCGGTATTGTAACCTCTACACTTGCTATAAGGATTTTGCCAAGTGCCTCCTGCAAAATACCTATTATTCTTTCGTCCATATCTATCCTTCTTAATTCATACTTATTTCCTATGCTATCGTATGATAGCTCACATTTATAGGATTGTCAAAGGAAAAATAAAATCAGGCACCACAGCCTTCCTCTCCGCTGTGATGCCCTGTATTTTAAATCATAACTAACCCTTTGTTTTTACTTATTTGAAGTACTTCACTCCGCTCTCAAATATCTTCATATCCTGCTCACCATAGATATTGATTGCCACACTCTCTCCTCTACGCTCTGAGTGAGCCATCTTTCCGAGTACACGTCCATCTGGTGATGTGATACCCTCGATTGCCATGTATGAGCCATTTACATTCCACTCTTCATCCATGGTTGGCTGACCAGCTTCATTTACATACTGTGTAGCTACCTGTCCGTTCTCAAAGAGCTTATCAAGCCACTCCTTTGGTGCTACGAAACGTCCCTCGCCATGTGATGCTGGATTGCAGTAGGTCTTGCCAAGCTCTGCGCCCTGTAACCATGGACTCTTGTTTGTCACAACCTTTGTGTATACCATCTTTGAGATATGGCGGTTGATTGTATTGTATGTAAGTGTTGGGCATGTATCATCCTGCTCACGAATCTCGCCGAATGGTACAAGTCCTAACTTAATCAGTGCCTGGAAGCCATTACAGATACCCAGTGCCAGTCCGTCTCTCTCATTTAAGAGCTTATTTACAGCCTCTGTCATCTTTGCATTTCTGAAGGCTGTTGCAAAGAACTTGGCAGAACCGTCTGGCTCATCACCTGCTGAGAATCCGCCTGGGAACATAATAATCTGTGACTGGTCAATGGCTTTTACAAACTCATCTACAGAATCACGGATGTCCTCTGCTGTAAGGTTTTTAAATACCTTTACGATTGGCTCTGCACCAGCACGCTCAAATGCCTTTGCACTGTCATACTCACAGTTTGTTCCTGGGAATACAGGGATAAATACCTTTGGTTTTGCAACCTTATTCTTGCATACATATATATCCTTTGTATCATATAAGCCAGTCTCTACAAGGCTTGTATCCTCTGTTGCTCTTGTATGGAATACGCTCTCAAGTCTTCCAGTCCATGCCTTGATTGCCTCATCAATTGGAAGAATCATGTCATCGCACTCGATTGCAGCCTTGTCATTTACATATCCTACAACTGCCTCTACTCCGTCAAGTCCTGCTGCATCAAGAATCTCTCTGACTTTTGCGAGCTTGTCTACTGGAATCTCAGCCACAATATTTCCAAAGCCTGGCGCAAAAAGTGTCTGGCTTGTCACATCATCCTCGATTGTAACACCGAGCTTGTTACCAAATGCCATCTTGGAAACTGCTGCTGCAAGTCCCTTTCCATCAAGCGCATATGCAGATACGATTGCGCCTGCCTGAATCATGTCATGGATAGCTGTGTAAAGCTTCATTACCTGCTCGTATACTGGCAGATCGTACTCATTTTTCTCGATTGAGAAAAGTACTAACTGGTTGCCTGCTGCCTTAAGCTCAGGAGTGATGATGTCCTTTTCCTTTGCCACATCTACTGCAAATGAAACCAGTGTTGGTGGTACATCTATATCATTGAATGTACCTGACATTGAATCCTTTCCTCCGATTGATGGAAGTCCAAAGCCTATCTGTGCATCATATGCTCCAAGTAATGCTGCAAATGGCTGGCTCCATCTCTTTGGATCCTCGCTCATTCTGCGGAAGTACTCCTGATAGGTCATACGAATCTTGGCGAAATCTCCACCAGCTGTCACAATTCTTGAGATTGACTCAAGGACTGCATATATTGAGCCATGGTATGGACTCCATGATGAGAGGTATGGATCAAAGCCATATGACATCATTGTAACTGTATCGCATTTTCCATTTAAGACTGGAAGCTTTGCTACCATTGACTGTGTCTCTGTGAGCTGGTAACGTCCTCCATATGGCATATATACACTTCCTGCTCCGATAGAGCCGTCGAACATCTCGACCAGCCCCTTCTGCGAGCATACATTTAAGTCTGAAAGCTCTGCAAGCCATGCCCCCTTCATATCTCCTGCTTCTACCTTTTCTGCTACTGCAGGAGTGTTAATCTTATCTAAGTAATTGTCCTCCTGGGCAGGCATCTCAACCTCTACGTCTGTCTCCTGATGTGCTCCGTTTGTGTCAAGGAAGGCACGGGAGATATTTACGATTTCTTTTCCTCTCCATACAAGGACAAGCCTTGGCTCCTCTGTTACCACTGCAACCTCTGTAGCCTCAAGGTTTTCCTCCTTTGCATATGCCATGAACTGGTCTACATCCTTAGGGTCTACAACTACTGCCATTCTCTCCTGTGACTCTGAGATAGCAATCTCTGTTCCGTCCAGACCTGCATATTTCTTTGGCACCTTGTCAAGCTGTACTACAAGGCCATCTGCCAGCTCACCGATTGCAACGGATACTCCGCCTGCACCAAAATCGTTACATTTTTTAATAATATGAGAAACCTCTTCTCTTCTGAATAATCTCTGAAGCTTTCTCTCTGTAGGTGCATTACCCTTCTGAACCTCTGCACCACATACAGCTGTTGACTCTGTGTTGTGAGCCTTTGAAGAACCTGTTGCTCCACCGATTCCATCACGTCCTGTACGTCCACCGAGAAGGATGATTTTATCTCCTGGGTCAGATGTAAGTCTCTGCACTGCACGTCTTGGAGCTGCACCCATTACTGCACCAATCTCCATACGCTTTGCAACATAGTTTGGATGATATACTTCCTTGACATAGCCTGTTGCAAGACCAATCTGGTTGCCATATGAGCTGTATCCATGAGCAGCCTCACGCACCAGCTTCTTCTGTGGCAGCTTTCCTTCCATTGTCTGTGAATTTGGAACTGTAGGGTCTGCTGCACCAGTCACACGCATAGCCTGATATACATAGGTACGTCCTGAAAGTGGATCTCTGATTGCTCCACCCAGACATGTAGCAGCACCACCAAATGGCTCAATTTCTGTTGGATGGTTGTGTGTCTCGTTTTTAAAGTTTACAAGCCACTCCTCAACCTTGCCGTCTACCTCTACAGGAACTACGATTGAGCAGGCATTAATCTCGTCTGACTCCTCCTGGTCATCAAGCTTTCCCTCTGCCTTGAGACGCTTCATTGCAAGAAGGGCAAGATCCATGAGGCATACGAACTTGTCTGTACGATTCTTGTAGATATTTCCAAATGTGTTTAAGTAATCCTTATATGTATTCTCGATTGGCGCACGGTAATAGCCATCATCAAAGCTTACATTCTTAAGCTCTGTGGAGAATGTAGTATGACGGCAGTGGTCTGACCAGTATGTATCAAGCACACGAATCTCTGTCATTGAAGGGTCACGCTTCTCGTCATTCTTAAAATAATTCTGGATATGAAGAAAATCTTTGAAGGTCATGGCAAGGTTTAATGAATCATATAAGTCCTTAAGCCTGCTCTCCTCCATGCTTGTGAAGCCGTCAAAGGTAATAACATCTGCTGGCTCCTCAAAATTCTGTACCAGAGTCTCTGGCTTTTCCATGCCGATTGCACGAGAGTCTACTGGATTGATGCAGTGCTTCTTAATAGCAGCAAACTGGTCGTCAGAGATACTTCCCTCGATTACATATGTTATTGCACTTCTGATAATAGGCTCCTCGTTCTCATTGAGAAGCTTAACGCACTGCTCTGCTGAGTCTGCTCTCTGGTCAAACTGTCCTGGGAGGAACTCCACAGTGAATACTCTTGCATCACCATACTCAAAGCTCTCCTCGTAGATATTGTCTACTGGTGGCTCAGAAAATACAGTATGTAAGGCTCTCTTATATGTCTCCTCTGACACGTTTTCCATATCATATCTGATAAGTACACGAACAGCTGTCACGCTGTCTATACCAAGATAGTGCTTAATCTCATGCTTTAACTCTTTTGCTTTTACGGCAAAATCAGGTTTTTTCTCTACATATACTCTGCGTACATTGCTCATGAAAATTTCCTCCAAATCTCATAGTTCATCAATATGTTTTTAGTATAGCATGGGAAATATGATAAGTATAATTAATATATTTAATCTGTTTTATAAGTATATCTAATTTTTATTTTTATTGGCTTTTTTATTAGCATGACTTATAATACTTATATGTATTTTAGATAAATAAAATAGTCAGGAGAAAATCATGGATATAAATTACGAACTATACAAGGTCTTTTACTATGTGGCTACATCACTGAGCTTCTCGGAGGCAAGCAAAAAGCTTTTCATCTCCCAGTCTGCTGTCAGCCAGTCTGTTAAGACTCTTGAAAAAAAATTAGGACAGCCTCTTTTTATAAGAAGCACTAAAAAAGTCCAGCTCACCCCGGCAGGCAACCTGCTCTTAAACCATATTGAACCGGCTATGAATCTCATATCCCGTGGCGAGAGCCAGCTCCTCGATGCAGGAACTCTGGGACTGGGACAGCTCCATATCGGAGCCAGCGATACCATATGCCGTTACCTTCTGGTGCCATACCTAAAGCAGTTTCACAAGCTGTTTCCAAATGTGCCTATCAAGGTAACAAATGCTACATCTATTAAGTGTGTGGAGCTTCTCGACCAGAGGAAGGTTGACCTCATTGTGACAAACTTCCCAAACTCACACCTTAATCACTCATACAAGCAGAAGACTATCCGCAATTTCTCAGATGTGTTTGTGGCAAATCCTAACTACTACAGATTTAATCACGAAATCTCATTTTCTGAGCTTAACAAGCATCCTATCATGATGCTTGACAGAAACAGTACCACAAGTGAATTCCTGCACAATCTTTTCTTACAGCACCAGCTGGAGCTTGTGCCTGAGATTGAACTTAGCAGTAATGATTTGCTCATTGATTTGGCAAAGATTGGTCTGGGAATTGCCTTTGTGCCAGACTACTGTATCGACCAGAACATGAACGATTTGTATATTCTTCACACAAAAGAAAAGATGCCGGCCAGACAGATTGTAGTGTCTGTAAACACCACCCTGCCTGTATCGGCATCCACAGAAGAATTCCTAAAGCTTCTTCCAGAAGTCACTAACTAATTGTTTTACCTGATTTGAATTACATACGATTCTGTCATCCCATTCTCTTGGATACAGATAGTCATAATCGTGCTGCATAAAGCGCTCATCAAGAAGCAGTATAACGCCCCTGTCCTCAGCGGTTCTTATCACTCTTCCTGCCGCCTGCAGCACTTTATTTATACCTGGGTATCTGAAGGCATAGTCAAAGCCATTTCCCGTCCGCTCATCATAGTAGTTTTTTAAAATCTCCCTCTCATTGCTTATCTGTGGCAGACCTGTGCCCACTACAATAGCGCCGATTAACTTGTCGTTTTTTAGGTCTATGCCCTCTCCAAATATACCGCCCATGACGCAGAAGGCTACGAGAGTCTTGTCGCAATTTTCTTCAAAGGCTTCAAGAAATTCCTCTCTCTCACGCTCGTTCATGCCGCTTCGTTGGATAATTGTTTCTATATTGTATGTGTTACTATATGTGTGGCTGGCATTTCCTTCTGCTTCATCTGCGCTTTCACATCCTGTTTCCTTCTGGCAGACAGCTTTCCGTTCTTCCAACCTCTGCTGAAATTTATCATACACATCATTCATCATCTTATATGATGGGAAAAAGACCATATAATTTCCAGCCCTTCCCTCCACAGTATTTATAATATAGCTCACAAACTTCTCATACTCAGCATCATTTCGCCTTGTATACTTAGTGCTTACATCCCTGCCAAAAAGAAGCAGCCGCTGGCTCTGCTCAAAGGTACTCTTCGCATATACTGCGTAGTTATCCTCCTTAGTGCTTAAGAGGCTCTTATAATAATTTATAGGCAGAAGCGTTGCGGAGAAAAATATAGTGGAATTGCCCTTATCCAGACATTTTTGCAGATTAAGGGACGGATCCACGCAGAAAAGCTTTAACATAAATCTGCCATCATCACAGTGCTCAGTGTAAATGACATAATGCTCATCCACCAAATCATATATATTAAGGAAGTTTCTGACCTCAAAATAAAAGTCCAGTACGTCCTTCCTGCCTGGAAAGTCCATGGGTTTCTGTAGGAACTCATCCAGCTCAGATGCCAGCCTCATCAATGAAAAAATCAGACTGCCTACATTCTCATAGACTACATAATTTTCACACTCACGCTTGTACTCAAGGAGCTTTTTGTTACATTTGTCGAGGAGCTTCTCAAGCCACTTACTGTGAGGCTTTAAAATCTTCTTGACCATCAGAAAGTCCTCTTTATATAAAGCGGCACTGTACATCTCCCTGCTCCGCTCCACCAGATTGTGAGACTCATCCACCAGGAATATATAGTCACCCTTTATCCCCTCCTGAAAAAATCTCTTCAGATATACATTAGGGTCAAAGACATAATTATAGTCGCAGACTATATCATCACACCAGGTAGCCACATCCAGACTCATCTCAAAAGGACAGACCTGGTGCTTTCTGGCATGGTCAAGCAGGTCCTCCCTCATAAACATGTCCTTTTCCTGAAGCAGCTCGTATACCGCATCATTCACCCTGTCATAGTGTCCCTTGGCATATGGGCAGTTAATCGGATTACATTCCATCTCATCGCAGAGACACATCTTTTCCTTGGCAGTAATCTGTATGATTTTTGCCCTGTAACCATAATCCATAAGGGTAGAAAAGGTCTCCCTTGCAACAGATGCCGTTATGGTCTTTGCCGTCAGATAAAATATCCTGTCACCAAGTCCCTCACCCACTGCCTTTACAGCAGGGAAAATAGTAGATATGGTCTTGCCTACTCCTGTGGGTGCCTGCAGGAAAAGATTTTTTCTGCGGAGAATTGTCCTGTATACATCCTCCACCAGCTTCTTCTGTCCTTGTCTGTACTCGAATGGAAATTGCAGTGCCTTTATGGATTTCTGCCTGATTTGCTTAAAGCGGCACTGAAAATCTGCCCACTTCCTGTATGAGTTCATCAGGTCTGTAAACCAGTCACTCAATTCCTCAAAGTCAAACTGCTGTCTGAAATACTTTATTTCCTCTGTATCCAGATTGCAATAGGTCATCTGGACTCCGATTGTCTCAAGACTGTTCTGCCAGGCAAAAATATAGGCATAGCACATAGCCTGAGCCTTGTGTACATATACAGGCTCCTCAAAAAGCTCCACCTTCCTATACATGCCCTTTATCTCATCAATCCAGACCATATCATCCTCTGTAAAAATCCCATCGGCTCTGCCCTCCACAGTCAGGTCATAGAGCTCCCCCGACAGCACAAAGGATAAGGGCACCTCTGCCATATATCCCTTGCCAGCACTCTTCTGGATTTTCTTATGGATTCTGGTACCCTCCATCATGGCATCTGCGCTCTGGAGCTTACCAGCCCTGTTGTCTATGTCGCCCTCCCTGAAAATGAACTCCACCAGGTTTCTCACTGAAATATGAAGTTTTGTCTTGTCACGTTCTTCATTCTCACTCATGTCATATATAATAACATAAATGTGTATCTCATACTATATCGAAAACCTGACAGTTTCTCCTGCATACTTTGGCATACAAAAACAGACAGCCCACAAAGCAGGCTGCCTGTCAGTTTAATTTATATTCTTTTGTAATCACTTGTCTTATGCAACTGCGAATTTGTCCAAGACCTTCTGAAACTGCTTGTTCTTTCCATCAAAGCAAACCTCAAAATTGTTTCTTACACCGATTCCCATTATTCCAAGGATTGATTTTGCATCAAGATACCATCTGTTGTATTTGACATCTATATCAAAATCGCACTTTGAAGCTGCATTTACAAATTCAACAATATCACTTGTCTCTGTAAATCTAAGTGTCTTCTGGTTAGTGTACATAATAAACACCTGCTTTCTAAATATCTATATCTCTTTTTAACATTGCCGATTATGACATCTGAATTTGCACTTGTCAAAAATACGAAACTTTACTAAACTTATTTTTTTTATATTTATTTACCGATATTTTACGGCTTATTTAAGTAAAAAAGCGTTTTCTTTATTATCAATTTTTTATTAGTCTTTTCTAACATTACACAGATTCGATATTTAAAAGACTTTTAAAGCATGTCTTTTATAACATTTGCACAAAATTAATCTTGCCCATTTGCCTGTATTTTATTAATTATGTGTGAATATACTGTTAACAAAACATAAAAATAGTGCCAAAAACTTAACAATTTAAGCTTTTGACACTGATTCGAGCAGGGGATGAGAGAATCGAACTCCCGCTAAAAGTTTTGGAGACTTCTGTCATACCATTTGACCAATCCCCTATAT
>CAVKUD010000081.1:0-11698 GCA_963659315.1 Senegalimassilia sp.
ATTGCTTAATGCTCCGCCCATTTTGCCGATTGCTGTACGGCAAGCACTTGCGATAACAACTTTCTCTGCCATTTCATTTTCTCCTTTTTTTATTTTTAAGTAACTGTTTTGCCTTCGCAGTTTACTTTTTAAACTGTTTTGTGCTGTTAATTTTTTAACAATGTCATTGTAGCACACTGGTATTTAAAGTTCAACCAAAATCGTTAATTTTTTATCAAATTTGTCTATATTTAATTTACTATCAATGTTTAGGCAATATTTTCATTATTTTTTTTGTTATTTTTTCACAAAAAATTTAAAATTTTAATAAAATACAAAAACCACCAGGTCTTCCTAATAGAAAACCTGATGGTCGATTACTGTTCCCTCTACAGAGCCTGTATTTACGCAGAAAAAGAGCCAGTTTCCAGACACACTTCCGCCTATAACCTGATTTGCTGCATTCCTGCAGCTGTCCGTTGTCAGTCCGTTTGCCAGCACTAAAGCAAGCTTACCGCTCGCCACTGGGCTGAACTGTCCGCTCTGGTATATTACATCTGTGATTGAACCTGGAAAATATGTACTGTTTACCCTGTTCACAACTACGCTCCCCACTGCAACCTGTCCTGCATAACTCTCTCCGCCTGCCTCGCAATATATGAGTGCCGCAAGAAGCTCTGCCTCACTCGCCTGGGCACTGACCGGAGTTCCTGATGTGTCAGCTGCCTGATTCATTTCCTCTTCCATAGCCTTTGCCTGTTCAAGCTGTGCTGCTGCCTCTGCTGCTTTCTGGGCTTCAAGCTGGGCTTCCAGTTCCTCTGCCGCAGCTATCTGCTCTGCTAAAGCCTGCGCCTGCTCTGAATTTTCGTCCAGTGCCTTTTGATTTGCGCTTATAGATGATGCCACCTGGGATATGCTGGATAAAAGCTTTGTCTTATTAGTCTCAAGCTCATCCTGCTTCGCCAGAAGCTCCTCTCTTTCAGATTCAAGCTCCGCCTTCTTTGCTTCAATATCCTCAAGAGTCTTCTCGTATGTCTTTAAAAGCTCCCTGTCACTTTGTGTAATCTCAGACATATAGCTGGCACGATTGATAAAATCAACTATTCCATCTGCTTCAAACAGCGTAGCCCATGAAAATGTGCCACCATTCTCATAAGAGTACTGTATGCGGAGCTTCATAGCCTCATACTGCTCATCAGCGTCTGCCTGCGCCTGCTCTAAATCAGCCTCTGCCGTCTCTATCTCGCTCTGCTTTGCGTCAATCTCATCCTGAAGTGTAGACATGGAGCTGTATAGGGAATCGAGGTCGGAATTAAGTCCACTCATGGTGCCCTTTAAATTATCCTGCTCATTTTGCAAAGCATTGCCCTGATTTTCGAGTTCCTGCTGTTGCTGCTGCAAATCCTCCACTGATGCTGCCTGCAAATCATAAATGCCATATGAACTTATCAGAATTCCTGCTGTCAAAGTCACAGCCAGAAGCTTTTTCCTTGTCATAAAAACTTACCTCACAACTAGCTATATTATAATCCATTTTGGGCGGACTTACAAATACCTTTACTTGAGGTAATTTCTGGATGGAGCACTAGGTGTAGTGTTGTAATAATACAGAAAACGCCACTTTCATGCAAGCATGACGCAGCGTTTTCTCTTATTCTTCTATATATTCTTTACAGTAGCAATATCAACTGGTGTCAGCTTCTCATGAGCTGTCTCTAGCGAGAGCGCAAGCGCATTTGCAGTATCCATAGCTGTGATACAGTACACACCTGTTTCGATTGCATTACGTCTGATAAGGAATCCGTCACGGCTCTTATCTCCGTTACCCTGTGTAGGTGTATCAATGACAAGGTCAATCTTGTGTCCTAAGATAAGATCCATTACGTTTGGTGATTCCTGTGAGATTTTATTTACACGGAGGGCATTTACGCCATGCTCCTGAAGATATTTTGCAGTGCTTCTTGTAGCATAAATCTTATATCCAAGTGCTTCAAATCTCTTTGCCACACCGACAGCCTCTGGCTTATCAGCATCCTTTACTGTCATAATCATCTGCTTGTACTTAGGCAGCTGTACTCCTGCTCCAAGGAAGGCCTTATAAAGTGCTCCATTAAATGTCTTGTCGATTCCAAGACACTCTCCTGTCGACTTCATCTCAGGTCCCAGGGAAATCTCTGCTCCACGAAGCTTCTCGAACGAGAATACAGGCATCTTGATTGCAATATAGTCTGCTGTAGGTGCAAGTCCTGGCTCATAGCCCATTCCTCTGATTGTCTCACCCATGATAATTCTTGCAGCGAGGTCAACAATAGGAATACCTGTAACCTTACTGATATAAGGTACTGTTCTTGATGAACGTGGGTTAACCTCGATTACATATATGTCATCACCCATTGCGATAAACTGAATGTTAATCATTCCTATTACATGGAGTGCCTGGGCAAGTCTCTTGGTGTACTCAACCAGCTTGTCCTTAGCAGCCTGGCTGATTGTATGGGCTGGATATACTGAAATACTGTCTCCTGAGTGGACTCCTGTACGCTCAATATGCTCCATGATACCTGGGATGAGGATGTCTGTTCCATCACAGATTGCGTCAACCTCAATCTCTTTACCCATCAGGTACTTGTCTACAAGGATTGGATGATCCTGGGCAATGGTGTTGATGATTCCGATAAATTCCTCAATCTCATCATCATTCCATGCTATCTTCATTCCCTGTCCGCCAAGTACATATGAAGGACGCACAAGTACAGGATAACCGATTTCGTTTGCTACCTTTTTAGCTTCCTCTGCTGTAAATACAGTTCCACCTGCTGCTCTTGGTATCTCTGTCTTCTGAAGAATCTCATCAAACAGCTCTCTATCCTCAGCTGCGTCTACATCCTCAGCCTTGGTTCCAAGTATCTTGACTCCCATCTTCATAAGTGCCTCTGTGAGCTTAATTGCAGTCTGACCACCGAACTGGACTACAGCTCCGTCTGGCTTTTCGATATTTACAATGCTCTCTACATCCTCTGCTGTAAGTGGCTCAAAGTAAAGCTTGTCTGCTATATCAAAGTCAGTTGATACTGTCTCAGGGTTGTTATTTACAATAATGGTCTCCCATCCCTCTTTTGCAAATGCCCATGTACAGTGAACTGAACAGTAGTCAAACTCGACACCCTGTCCGATACGGATTGGTCCAGAACCAAGTACAAGCACCTTTTTCTGTGGATGTGTCTCTGCTGCTTCATTCTCACTTCCAAATACAGAGTAGTAGTATGGTGTCTCTGCTGCAAACTCTGCTGCACATGTATCTACCATCTTGTATGCAGCAACTATTCCGTTTGCATAACGCATATCCTTAATCTCTGACTCTGTCTTACCAGTAAGTCTTGCAATGACATTGTCTGGGAACTCTATTCTCTTTGCTTCCTTAAGAAGCTCTACTGTAAGCTCATTTGCCTTTGTGCCTCTTGCTGTGGCTACAGCCTCATTACACTTAATCAGTGTCTGCTCCATCTCTACAAGAATAGCAATCTTGTCGATGAACCATATATCAATCTTTGTGATGTCGTGAATCATATCATATGAGAAGCCACGGCGGAGAGCCTCAGCGATAACCCATATACGGCGGTCATCAACTACATTCAGCTGCTCATGCAGCTCATCATCTGAAAGTCCTGTAAAATCATAAGACTGAAGACAGTCTACATGCTGCTCAAGAGAACGGATGGCTTTCATCAGAGCACCCTCGAAATTATCGCAGATACTCATAACCTCTCCAGTTGCCTTCATCTGGGTTGTAAGAGTTCTCTTGGCTGTGAGGAACTTATCAAATGGAAGTCTTGGAATCTTCACTACGCAGTAGTCAAGCATAGGCTCAAATGATGCGTATGTCTTCTGTGTGATTGCGTTCTTTATCTCATCAAGTGTGTATCCAAGGGCAATCTTGGCTGTAACCTTTGCGATTGGATAGCCTGTCGCTTTTGAAGCAAGAGCTGATGAACGTGATACTCGTGGGTTAACCTCGATTACACAATACTCAAAGGAATCTGGGTTTAAGGCATACTGCACATTACATCCACCTGTAATCTGAAGCTCATCAATAATATTTAAGGCTGAGCTTCTAAGCATCTGGTACTCTTTGTCGCCAAGTGTCTGTGATGGTGCAACTACGATTGAATCTCCTGTATGCACACCGACAGGGTCGATATTTTCCATGTTACATACTGTGATACAGTTTCCGTTTGCATCACGCATTACCTCGTACTCGATTTCCTTCCAGCCTGCGATACAGCGCTCCACAAGCACCTCTCCCACTCTGGAAAGTCTGAGTCCGTTAGTTAAGATGTCAACTAACTCCTGTTCGTCGTGTGCAATTCCACCGCCTGAACCGCCAAGTGTAAATGCAGGACGTAAAACTACAGGATAGCCAATAGTATTTGTAAATGCGATACCATCCTTCACATTGTTCACTACCTGTGAAGCTGCGATTGGCTCGCCGATTTTTTCCATTGTGTCCTTGAATGCCTGTCTGTCCTCTGCCTTAAAAATTGTCTCAGCAGTTGTACCGATAAGCCTGATTCCCTGCTCCTCAAGGAAACCGCTCTCTGCCAGCTCCATACCAAGGTTAAGTCCAGCCTGTCCTCCAAGTGTAGGAAGGATGCTGTCTGGCTTTTCTTTTATACAAATCTCTTTTAAAACATCAAGTGTGAGTGGCTCGATATATACCTGGTCTGCAATCTGCTTGTCTGTCATGATTGTTGCAGGGTTGGAGTTGACAAGGCATACCTCCACTCCTTCCTCTTTAAGAGAACGGCAAGCCTGTGTTCCAGCATAGTCAAACTCTGCTGCCTGTCCAATTACGATTGGTCCAGATCCGATTACTAATACTTTTTTAATATCCTTATTTCTTGGCATTACTGTTCTCCTCCCATCATGTTGATAAATCTGTCAAATAAGTATGCTGAATCCTGTGGTCCAGGGCAGGCCTCCGGATGGAACTGAACTGTAAAAATGTTCTTTCCTACATATTTAAGTCCCTCGTTGGTGCCGTCATTTACATTTACAAATGCTGGTACTGCAACATTTGGGTCAAGCTTGTCTGTATCAACCACATAACCATGATTCTGGGAAGAAATGTAAACACGTCCTGTTGCAAGGTCTTTTACAGGATGGTTTCCACCTCTGTGTCCGTATTTCATCTTGTGGGTATCTGCGCCTGTGGCAAGTGCCATAAGCTGATGTCCGAGGCAGATTGCAAAAATAGGAACATCGCTGTCATAGAGCTTTTTAACCTCATCAATGATTGTTCCGCAGTCCTTTGGATCTCCAGGTCCGTTGGAAAGCATGATTCCGTCTGGATTTGTAGCTAAAATCTCCTCTGCACTTGTGCGTGCAGGATAAATTGTAACCTCGCAGCCTCTCTCATTTAATGATTTTGCAATGTTGTTCTTTGCTCCGAAATCAAGAAGGGCAACCTTCTTGCCTGTTCCTTTAAGAACCTTTTTCTCTGTACAGGTAACCTTGTCAACCACGTTGCCTGTTGTGTATTCTTTAAGCTTAGGGATGATTTCATCCAGATTATAATTCTCGTTTGTGGTAATCATACCATTCATGGTACCCTTCTCACGAAGGATTTTTGTAAGTGCTCTGGTGTCAATACCAGCCACACCTGGAATATCATGCTCTTTGAGGAAGTCCTGTATGGTTCCCTCACAGCGGAAGTTACTTGGCATACGTGACAGCTCACGGACAATATATCCGTCCGGCCAAGGTCTGCCTGACTCCATATCTGGTGTAATACCATAATTTCCAATAAGCGGATAAGTCATCACAACTGCCTGTCCTGCATATGATGGATCTGTCAAGACCTCCAAATATCCAGTCATTGAAGTGTTAAATACTATCTCACTTATCACTTCTTTTGTTGAACCAATACTGGTTCCAGTAAACACTGTACCGTCTTCGAGAATTAAAAATGCTTTCATCCTTTGCCCTGCCTTTCATTATTTGATGGCAAAAAAAAAGAGTTTACCTCTTTTCCCGCACATACCTAAATTGTAAAAAGTTTATCATAGGATGGCACTTTTTTCAACAGGTAATATCGTAAAAAAAGTGCCAAATATTTTCATTTATTCCATACACTAAACATTCAAATAGTACAGTGTATAAGCTATGGTTATTAATGTAATAAGTAGAGGACATCCAATACATATTGCAAGAATGGTTTTAACAGATACATGTCTTGGCATGTACCTGACCTCAGCAATCGCAGGCGCTGTCATAGACATGTACACTATCTCTCCATCCGAGTCATTCACCAGATACTTAAAACCGTTTTTCACAAAATAGCCTGACGACCATACAGGCATTACATTCACTGTGACCTTTTTAAGTCCAAGCTCATTTGCAGCAAAGACTCTCATTGTATACAAAATCTTTTTGCCATATTTGCGTCTCATGTATTGTGGGTGTACATAGAGCATGGTTATATGTCCTGTCATGCTCATGGCAGACATGGCTACGAGATAGCTGCCCTCTTTTATCCCCCACATATGTAATGTGCCGTTTTTCACCTGCTCTGTGAGGACATCCTCCCTGGCATAATCCCTGTAAAAGCCTATCACTTTTTCCATGCCTGGCTGCTGCCCCTGCCTTATGCAAAAATCAAAGGTCTGATTTGCCAGCGCAAGCGCATATGGTATATCTCCTGCCTGAAGCTTTATGATTTCCATTCTATATTATTCCTTCCTGTAATCTTGCCTTTAGTCCGGTATATCTTTTTGCCTCCAGATTGTTCTGTATCATCATGTTGAAGGTCTCATCATTTCCTACTATGGTAACACACTTTTTTGCCCTTGTTACTGCTGTATACAAGAGGTTTCTGTTTAAAAGCATCTGAGGTCCTGTGAGCAGCGGAATCACAACCGCAGGGTACTCCGATCCCTGTGACTTGTGGATTGTGACAGCATAAGCATGCTCCAGCTCCTCAAGATCTTTGTATGAATACTCTACCATCTTGCCCTCGTCAAAGGATATGGTCATAGTCTCCGCAAAGTCATTTATCTCCTCTATAATACCTGTATCACCGTTAAAAATTCCTGTACCCTTATCTATGCTGAGTCCGAATTTGGTGCGGATTTCCCATTCCAGCTGATAGTTGTTCTTAACCTGCATAACCTTGTCGCCCTCTCTGAAAATCACACCCCTGAATTCCTTTTCACGCTTTCTCTTGTCTGGTGGATTAAGGTACATCTGCAATATAGTGTTAAGCCTCTCTACCCCAAGTAAGCCTTTCCTCATCGGAGTGAGCACCTGTATGTCATACTCATCTGCATCTACATATTTAGGCATCTTTTCCTTAACCAGCTGCAGGGTGACATTTATTATCTGGTCTGCATCATATCTTTTCAAAAAGAAAAAGTCCCTGCTTTTATTGTCAAGCTCTACGGGCTCTCCCGCATTTATCTTATGGGCGTTGACAATAATCGAGCTGGTGCTTGCCTGCCTGAAAATCTTTGTGAGCTTAACAGTATGGAAACAGTCAGAGTCAATTATGTCCTTTAGCACACTTCCAGGTCCCACACTTGGCAGCTGATTTACGTCACCTACCAGTATAAGCCTTGTCCCTGCGGCAACAGCCTTAAGGAGCGAATACATAAGGGAAATGTCAACCATCGACATCTCATCTATTATAATAACGTCTGTCTCAAGAGGGTTGGTTGCATTTCGCTCAAAGGCAGCTAAGCCTTCTGCTCCTCGGCTTAACTCCAGCATACGGTGAATTGTTCTGGCTTCAAAGCCTGTGGTCTCACTCATTCGCTTTGCAGCACGGCCTGTAGGTGCCGCAAGGAAAATATCCATCCCCTCCATCTCAAAATATTTGATTATGGTGTTGATGGTCGTTGTCTTTCCTGTTCCCGGTCCTCCTGTTATTATGAGGAGACCATTTCTGGCAGCCTCCTTCACAGCCTCAACCTGGTGTTCATCCAGACTCATATTGGTAGTTTTCTCAATTTTTCTGATAGCTGCCTCTATCTCAATATCCGGCACATCATAGTTGACATCAAGCTGTCTCAAAAGAGAGGCTGTGTTTGCTTCCATATTATAGTAGATACTGCTATAAATCTGGGTTGTCCCGTCCTTTTCCTCCATGACAATCCTTCTCTGAATTGCCAGGTTCATATAGTGATTGTCTATAAGCTCAGGGTCTACATTCAGTAATTCTGCCGCCCTCTTAGTCAGTTCGTCTATAGGCAGATAGGTGTGTCCCTCATTTGATGCCTGTTGCAGCGCATATATTATTCCGCTTTGGATTCTAAAGTCCGAGTCTACTCTTATTCCTATTCTTGAGGCAAGCTCATCTGCAGTTTTAAAGCCTACACCCTCTATCTCGTCTGCCATGCGGTATGGATTTTCCATCAATACGCCGTAGACCTCATTGCCATACTTGTTATAGATTTTTACTGCCAGCGCCATGCTTATGCCATACTGCTGTAAAAATATCATTGCTTCTCTCAATGCTTTTTTGGCATTGACCTGGTCAGCTATCTCCATCGCCTTATTTTCGCTGATTCCTTTTACCTCAGCCAGACGCTCTGGCTCCTCCTCTATGATTCTGAAAGTGTCAGCCTTGAAGCGCCTTACTATTCGTGCAGCAAGCGCCAGTCCTACTCCCTTTATGGCACCAGAGCCAAGGTATCTCTCGATTGCCATCTCATCCTCTGGCTCTTTTTCCTCAAAAGATTCCACCTTGAACTGGCGTCCATATACCTGATGGTCGGTGTATTCGCCTGTGGCTTCTATATTTTCACCCTCGGCTATTTCTGAGAAAATGCCTACACAGGTGATTTCTTCTTCATCTACGATCAGGACAAGGACTGTGTAGCCATTGTCGGTGTTTCTGTATATTATGTGGTCGACGTAACCTTTTATAGTTTCCAAATTTGTTTCCTCGATTTCTTTTTGCTATAAGACAATTATAATAAATATCTAACAAATAATAAAGCTATAGTGAGAAAGACCCTCGGAAAATTATTTTTCTTTCCGAGGGTCTTAGTTTCAATTTGCTTATTAATCAATATTATAGTTTCTCTTCATCTGCTCATACAGCTGCTGTGTGAAATTTTCTCCCACCTCATCTACAAGCTGGTCGGCTACAGTCTCTATAACCTGATCCATATACATATCCTTGTACTGAGATACTGTACTGCTTTCATCATCTGTTTCGAGAGAATTCTTCACTTCCTTTAGCATCTGCTCTACAAAGTATGATTCAAAGTCTTTGATTACACTCTTAAGCTCTTCCTCTGACGAATCAGACGATATATTCTGAAGTGATTTTGTCATGCTGTCTGCCGCAGCTGATTTATCACTGTTTTGTGCAACTGTTGTCAAATTGCTTGTCAAGCTTGATATATCCATCCCGTCTCTCCTAACTATCCTATCTATCTTTTATCTTTTCTGACTCCACTCTTCTTGTAATCCCAGACTTTCCGTTCACAACTTTGGATAATCGGCTGGCGTATAGTTGTTTTCCAGAAAACAATATGAACTGCCATGGGGTTCCATCATCTCCGCAACGCAATCAACTTTTCTGCCTTGCACATCCTATCCACGATTCGTTCCCATGGCTGACTTCATATTTTTTCTGGAAAATACACTATACGCCATCCGATTTTCACAATCCCCCAATCGGAAAGTCGTGCTTCTATCAACTACCTCTTAAGGTTGTTTGCCGTATCCAGCATAGAATCCGCTGTAGTAATCGCCTTTGAGTTAAGCTCATATGCTCTCTGTGCAACAATCATGTTTACCATCTCGTCTGCTACGTTTACATTGCTGCCCTCAAGATGCTGTGCCAGTACCTTGCTTGCCTTAAGTCCTGCTGTTGTACTCTCAAGCATTGCATTTCCTGATGCACCTGTCTGCGCAAGCAGGCTTCCTGCCATCTTGTCAAGTCCTGCTGGATTATTGAACTGGTATACAGCCATTGTCTGATTAAGAGATACATATGTACCATCTGGCTGATAATATCCTACGCTTCCGTCCTCCTGAAAGTCCATCTTCTCTGCTGACACTCCGTTTGGAACAGCTATCACGTTACCAGCTGTATCAAGCACTGCATTTCCTGACGCATCTGCAAGTATTGTTCTGCCATCTGCTGTCTGGCTCCATGTAAATGCACCGTTTCTAGTATAGTAAGTCTGTCCGTCAAGTGCTCGCACTGCAAAGAATCCGTCTCCATCAAGTGCAAAGTCTGTCTTGTTATCTGTCTCTGTGAGGCTGCCCTGTGTATACATAGATGTTGTGGCAGCAACTCTTGTTCCGAGTCCTACCTGAGCACCTACTGGCTTCTGGTCTCCATTTGCCGATGTAGTTCTGGTCTGGATTGTCTGATACAAAAGAGACTTGAACTCTGTTCTCTCCTTCTTATATCCGTATGTATTAACATTTGATAAGTTGTTTGCTATTGTGTCAACATTTGTCTGCTCAGCAATCATTCCTGTTGCGGCAGTATAGAGTGCTCTCATCATAATCCTTATATATCTCCTTACTGTACTCGTCCTACGTCATTAACAGATTTATCCAAAGTCTCATCTATAGATGTGATTACCTTTTGTCCTGCTTCATAAGCTCTCTGAATAGTAATCATGTTTACCATCTCTGATACAACCTGTACATTTGACGCCTCAAGTGTGCCCTGCTCTATGGAAGCATCACTGGCAACAACATTTCCACCAGCTGTCAAGTCATACAGATTCTCTCCATATTTGGAAATATAATCATAATTGTCTATATCCACTATTCCCACAGTTCCTACTATCTGGTCATTCTGGGAAATGGCTCCCAGCTGGTCTATCTCAAAATTCTGATTTGGATTTACCCTGACCCAGTTTTCCTGACCTGCGTTACCATTTAAGGCTCCTGTAGCATTTAAGACATGGTCTCCATCTGCTGTGACCAGATAGCCCTCATTTGTAAGCTTAAAGGCTCCGTCTCTGGTATACTTAACAGATGTCTCTCCATCCTTATTGGTAAATGCTATAGCAAAAAATCCACTGCCGTTGATTGCCAGATCTGTCGAATTATCTGTAACCTCAAAGCTTCCACCAGTCCAGTCTGTGTAAGTCTCGCCCAGACGCACTCCCTGTTTGATTCCGCCAAGCTTCTTTGGCAGGTCATAATTTGAAGAATCGTGGATTCTCACTGCAAGCTGCTGTGCAAATGAATGCGATGTCGTCCCCTCCTTCTTATATCCAGTTGTATCTGCATTTGCGAGGTTGTTTGTCATGACATCCAATCGCTTCATTTGATTTATCATGCCTGTGTAGGCAGTGTATAGACCTTTTACCATCTTGTGTCTCCTGTATATCTACATATAAAAGAATATAACTTCATTATGTTTATCGGTATCTTTTTCAAAATATTAACCTTTATTATATTTTAATTGAATACTCTTCCATATGCAAGAAAAACACCACATCTGCGGTGTTTTTCTAATATATATCAAATTAGTCGTCGTCTCTCTTTCCAGAAAGGAACTCAACATATTTTCCTGTTCCAATTGCAACACAGGTCATTGGCTGCTCTGCTGTCATTGTATTGATTCCAGTTCTCTCCTCGATAAGCTCCTCAAGTCCACGAAGAAGTGAACCACCACCTGTGAGTACGATTCCTCTGTCTGCAACGTCTGCTGCAAGCTCTGGTGGAGTCTTCTCAAGTACTGAGT
>CAVKUD010000082.1:0-11697 GCA_963659315.1 Senegalimassilia sp.
GATAACACGATGATTAAGGATTGAGAGAGGGCAAAAGTCCTCTCTCAATTCACGTTTTAAACTAAATATTGAAAAGAGGTGGATAAAAAATGTCAAAAGCAAGTGTATACGAAGCCAAGACAGAAAGCCTTATTATGCCGATTCTTGACAGGATGAACTTTGAACTTGTAGATGTGGAGTATGTCAAGGAGGGCGGAACCTGGTATTTGAGAGCTTATATCGACAAGGAAGGCGGCATTACCGTCAACGACTGTGAGGATGTGGCAAGAGAGATGAATGTCCTGCTCGATGAAGAGGATTTTATACCAGATGCATATGTATTTGAAGTTAGTTCTCCAGGACTTGGACGTCCCTTAAAGAAGGAAAAGGATTACGTCCGCAATATGGGTAAGGAGCTTGAAATCCGAACCTATAAGGCGATAAACAGATGTAAGGAATTCTATGGACTGTTAAGAGCTTATGATAAGGACACAGTAACAATTGAGACTGAGGATGGAGAAACAATTATATTTAACAAAAGTGAAATTGCCCTGATTCGTCAGGCAATTGATTTCTAAGAGCGCACCATAACACAATATAGGAGGATAAAATAATGAATAATGAGTTGTTAGAAGCGTTAAATATTTTAGAGCAGGAGAAAAATATCAGCAAGGACACCTTGCTTGAGGCAATAGAGACTTCTCTTGTAACCGCTTGTAAGAATCATTTTGGTAAATCAGATAACGTAAAGGTAGAAATCAACAGAGATACATGCGAGTTTAACTGCTATCAGGAGAAAACAGTTGTTGAGACAGTTGAGGATCCTGTAGAGGAGATATCATTGGTGGACGCCCACATGATTGATGGAAAGTACCAGCTTGGTGACATCGTAAGAGTAACAGTAAAGTCAAAGGAATTCGGACGTATTGCAACTCAGAATGCAAAGAATGTAATTCTTCAGAAAATCCGTGAGGAAGAGAGAAAGGTTATTCTCGATGAGTACAACAGCAAGGAAAAGGATGTTGTGACAGGTGTTGTACAGAGATATGTAGGAAAGAACATAAGCATTAACTTAGGTAAGGCAGATGCCCTTCTCACAGAGAGCGAGCAGATAAAGGGTGAGGTATTCAATCCTACAGACAGAATCAAGGTATACATCCTTGAGGTTAAATCAACCAACAAGGGACCAAAGATTCTTGTATCAAGAACTCATCCAGAGCTTGTAAAGAGATTATTTGAGTCAGAGGTTACAGAGGTTAAAGAGGGAATTGTTGAGATTAAATCAATTTCCCGTGAGGCTGGAAGCCGTACAAAGATTGCTGTATGGTCAAATGACCCAGATGTAGATCCAGTAGGAGCATGTGTAGGTATGAATGGTGCCCGTGTAAATGCAATCGTAAACGAGCTTCGTGGAGAGAAGATTGACATTATCACATGGGATGAGAATCCTGCCATCCTTATCCAGAATGCCTTAAGCCCTGCAAAGGTTATCTCAGTAATCGCAGATGCGGATGAGAAGTCAGCAAAGGTTGTAGTTCCAGACTATCAGCTTTCACTTGCAATCGGTAAGGAAGGACAGAATGCCCGTCTTGCAGCGAGACTTACAGGCTTTAAGATTGACATCAAGAGCGAGACACAGGCTCGTGAATCAGGAGACTTCCTTGATTACGAGAATGATTATGAGGATGATGAGTACTATGAGGATGGTGAGTATTCAGAGAACGAGTATTCAGATGATGATTACTCAGAGGATGGATACACAGAAGAGTACTCAGAAAATGGTGAAGAGGAATAAAAATGGCTAACAAGAAAATCCCAATGCGTATGTGCGTTGGATGTGCTGAAATGAAATCAAAGAATGACTTGATTAGAGTAATTAAGACTCCTGAAAATGAGATTATACTGGATGCCACAGGAAGAAAAAACGGTCGTGGTGCATATATATGTTCAAATATGGAGTGTTTAAAAAAGGCACGCAAATCAAAAGGCCTGGAACGTTCCTTAAAGGTCGCAATACCGACGGAAGTTTATGATAATCTTGAAAAGGAGATGAACTTAATTGGTAGATAGAGTTTTATCAATGCTTGGAATTGCAGCTAAATCAGGAAATGTAGTCAGTGGGGAATTTTCAACAGAGAAAGCCGTAAAGACAGGAAATGCATTTTTGGTCATAGTTTCAGAGGAGGCTTCTGAGAATACCAAGAAGGCTTTTAAGAATATGACAGAGTTTTATGAAGTTCCAATCTATTTTTACGGTACAAAGGAAGCTTTGGGAAGAGCCATAGGCAAGGAATTCAGAGCATCCCTTGCGGTGTGTGATGAAAATCTTGCAAATGCAGTTGAAAAGAAACTACTTTTGTCAAAAACTGAATAATGGAGGAAATCAAATATATGCCAAAAATGAGAGTTCATGAACTCGCAACAGAGTTAAATATAAAATCAAAAGATATAATAGAAGCACTCAGCAACACAGAACATGCTGTTACAAGTGCGCAGAGTGGTCTTTCTGATGATGCCTGCGCTATTGTCAGAAATAAGTTTTCAAAGAAGCAGGCTGCTCCTAAGGCAGAAGCTAAAAAGCCGGAAGCTCCAAAGGCTGAGCCAGCAAAAACTGAGCCAGCAAAGACTGAGACTCCAAAGGCTGAAGCTGCCAAGGCAGATGGAGATAAAAAGGACGCTGAGAGACCTAAGAAGAAGGCAAGCATTTCAGCAGTCTACAATGCCCAGTACAGCAAGCAGTTAAGAAGACCAGAGGGCAGAAATAATAACGGACAGTCAAGAGATGGTCAGCAGAGAAGAAATAACAATGACAGAGGTCCAAGAAAGAATAATGCCAGACCAGAGACCCACAGCATTATTAAGCCAAGACCAGTCGGTGAGCGTGCTATGAGACCTATCTCTGAGAGAACTGCTGGCAATGAGGAAGAAATCATTGTAAAGCCAAGCCAGAACAGGGATGAGAAGAAGGAGAGGTTTGACAGAAACGACAGACCAGAGCGTCAGTCACGCCAGAATGGTGACAGACCAGAACGCCAGTCACGTCCAAACAATGACAGAAATGATAATAATCGTGGCGGAAATAACCGTAACGATAATAACAATCGTGGTGACAGAAGAAATAATAACCGCAATTCTGAGGGTAGAAGCTTTGACAGAAGCAATAACCGCAGCGATAACAACAATAATCGTGGCGACAGAAATAACTTCAGAAACAATGACAGAAATAATGACCGCAATAACGACAGAAATAACGGCTTCAGACGTGATAAGTCTTCTGAAATGATTGCACCTGTTGAAGAAGTGTCAAGAGGCAAGGAAGGCAGCAACCGTAACAATGACAGACGTCAGAACAACAACAGACGTCAGAATGACCACGATAAGCTTGGAAAACGTCAGGAGAATTACATCAACCTGGAAAAGCATGGCGGCAAGAAGAAACCACAACAGCAGCCACAGCAGCCTAAAGAGGATGAGAATGAGATTAAGACAATCACTCTTCCAGAGAAGATTGTTATCAGAGACCTGGCTGACAAGATGAAGGTTCAGTCATCTGCAATTGTAAAGAAGCTCTTCTTAAAGGGCGAGATGGTTACTGTCAACTCAGAGTTAAGCTTTGAAGAGGCAGAGGAGATTGCACTTGAGTTCAACTTTATCTGTGAGCAGGAGGAGAAGGTAGACGTTATCGAAGAGCTTCTCAAGGAGGATGAGGAGAACGAGGCAGATATGGTACCAAGACCACCTGTTGTCTGTGTAATGGGACACGTAGATCATGGTAAAACATCCCTCCTTGATGCAATCAGAAGTACAAGAGTGACAGCAAAAGAGGCTGGTGGAATCACACAGCATATTGGTGCGTCAGTAGTTTCAATCAACAATCAGAATATTACATTCCTTGACACACCAGGACACGAGGCTTTCACAGCTATGCGTATGCGTGGTGCTAATTCTACAGATATTGCTATTCTTGTAGTTGCAGCAGATGACGGTGTTATGCCACAGACAGTTGAGGCTATTAACCATGCAAAGGCTGCCGGCGTAGAAATCATTGTTGCAATCAACAAGATTGATAAGCCAAGTGCTAATATTGAAAAGGTAAAGCAGGAATTATCTGAGTATGAGCTTATTCCAGAAGATTGGGGTGGAAGCACTATTTTCTGTCCTGTATCTGCACATACTAAGGAGGGAATTGATAACCTTCTTGAGATGATTCTTCTTACAGCAGAGGTACTTGAGCTTAAGGCTAATCCAAAGAGAAATGCAAGGGGTCTTGTTATCGAGGCTCAGCTTGACAAGGGACGTGGAGCAGTTGCAACTGTTCTGGTACAAAAGGGTACACTCCATGTCGGAGATTCTGTAGCATGTGGAAGCAGCTATGGTAAGGTCAGAGCCATGATTAATGATAAGGGACAGAGAGTAAAGGAAGCAACTCCTTCAACTCCTGTAGAGATACTGGGACTTAACGCAGTTCCAACAGCAGGTGAGACATTTGTTGTATGTGACTCTGATAAGGAAGCAAAATCATTTGCAGAGACATATATTGCAGAGGAGAAGAACAGACTTATCGAGGAGACAAAGGCTAAGATGTCTCTGGATGACCTCTTCTCACAGATTCAGTCAGGTAATATGAAGGAACTCAACATTATCGTAAAGGCTGATGTACAGGGTTCTGTAGAGGCTGTTAAGGCAAGTCTTACAAAGCTTTCTAATGAGGAGGTTGTTGTTAAGGTTATCCATAATGGTGTTGGTGCAATCAACGAGTCAGATGTAATTCTTGCTTCTGCATCAAATGCAATCATCATTGGATTTAATGTACGTCCAGACCCAGTTGCAAAGCAGACTGCTGAGAACGAAGGCGTAGACATCAGACTTTACAAGGTAATTTACAACGCTATTGAGGACATTGAGGCTGCCATGAAGGGTATGCTTGACCCTGTATATGAGGAAAAGATTATCGGTCATGCAGAAATCAGACAGATTTTCAAGGCTTCAGGTGTCGGAAATATTGCTGGTTCATATGTGCTTGATGGTACACTTGAGAGAGGCTGCAAGGTTCGTATTTCCCGTGAAGGAACCCAGATTTGGGAGGGAGACCTTGGTTCACTCAAGAGATTCAAGGATGATGTGAAAGAAGTTAAGTCTGGTTATGAATGTGGTCTTGTATTTGATGGCTTTAACGATATTCAGGAACTTGATATTGTTGAGGCTTACAAGATGGTTGAGGTTCCTAGATAAAGGAATAGAGGTAGGCTTAAATGAGAAAAAACAGTATTAAAAATATCCGTATTAACGAAGAGGTTATGCGTGAATTGTCAAATATTATCAGGGGTGAAATCAAGGATCCAAGAATCAATCCCATGACAAGTGTTGTTGCAGTTGAGGTCGCACCAGACCTCAAGACTGCAAAGGCATATATCAGTGTCCTGGGTGATAAGAAATCCCAGGATGATACACTGGTTGGCTTAAAATCAGCAGAGGGCTATATAAGAAGAACTCTCGCAAAGAACATTAATTTACGAAATACACCTCAGATAACATTTATTATTGACCAGTCAATAGAGTATGGTGTTGAGATGTCCAGAAAAATTGACGAGGTTACTAAGGATTTAAAGGACAACGAAGAGTAGAGGATTTGTTATGAAGCTTGATGAAATAATTAAAGATAAAAAACTGATAGGAATAGCAGGACATGTAAGACCGGACGGAGACTGTACCGGCTCTACGCTTGCTGTATATAATTATATCAAAGACAACTATCCAGACAAGGATGTGAGGCTGTATTTAGAGCCGATTCCTAATATCTTTAAATTTATGAAGCGGGCTGACGAGATCCGAAGCGACTATGCAGATGATGATACCTTTGATTTGTTTATAGCGCTTGACTGTGGAGACCTGGGCAGGCTGGGGAACGCAGCTAAATACTTTGAAAATGCCAAATCCACACTGTGCATAGACCATCATGTAAGTAATGAGTCATTTGCAGATGTAAACTATATATTCCCAGATGCAAGCTCGACCTGTGAGCTTGTGTTTGAGGTGATAGACAGGGCAAAGCTTAAAAAAGACATAGCTGAGTGCCTCTATACTGGCATGGTGCATGATACAGGAGTATTCCAATATTCCTGCACATCTGCAAAGACAATGGAAATTGCAGGCATCCTCATGGAGACTGGGATAGACTATCCTAAGATTGTAGATGAGACCTTTTATACCAAGACCTTTGGTCAGAATAAAATCTTAGGACAGGCTCTTTTAAATGCTGAGCTTTACCTGGATGGCGCTGTTATTGTCAGCGTAATTACCCAGGAGGAGATGGAAAAATTTTCTGTTTTACCAAAGCATTTAGATGGAATTGTAAACCAGCTCAGGGTGACAAAGGATGTAAAGATAGCCCTTTTCCTCTATGAAAACGAGGATAAGACCTTTAAGGGAAGTCTCAGAGTCAACGGAGATTACAATGTCGCAGAAATTGCGGCCCAGTTTGGAGGCGGCGGTCATGTGAAGGCAGCCGGATTTACAATTGATGGTCCGATTGATACTGCAATGGATAGAATTCTTAACGTTATCAGGGAGAAAATCTAATGATAAACGGAATAGTAAATGTATACAAAGAAAAAGGATACACAAGCTTTGATGTAGTTGCCAAAATGAGAGGCATATTCCATCAGAAAAAGATTGGACATACAGGAACCCTTGATCCCGATGCGGAGGGGGTTCTTCCTGTTTGTCTGGGAAAAGCTACAAAGGTCTGTGATTTATTGACTGACAAGGACAAGGAGTATCGGGCAGTCCTGCTTTTGGGACAGGCTACTGACACCCAGGACATAAGCGGAGAGGTCATAAACAGTGCCCCTGTAAATGTTACAGAGGATGAGGTGGCAGAGGTTATCAATTCATTTGTGGGCAGGCAGATGCAGGTGCCGCCTATGTATTCTGCGCTTAAGGTAAATGGACAAAAGCTCTGCGACCTGGCAAGACAGGGAATTACCGTGGAGAGAAAAGCCAGAGAAATCAATATTTTTAGTATAGATATAGAGGATATTTCACTGCCAGAAGTGACTATATCGGTGCATTGTTCCAAGGGTACCTATATCAGGACGCTCTGCAATGATATTGGAGAAAAGCTGGGCTGTTATGGCTGCATGAAATCCCTTCTCAGGACAAGGGTAGCGGGCTTTGAACTTAAGGATGCCTACAGATTGTCTGAGATTGAAGAAATGCTTGGCAGAGGGCAGGATTTTATAATATCGGTTGATTCTGTATTTGATAATCTGCCAGAGGTCAGTGCTGTGGAGGAGGCACAGAAATATGTGCTTAATGGCAACCGCCTGCCTGCCGCATTTATACAGGACGCTGCGGAGGCTGGGACTGATTTTGATAATATGGCAGCCTATAGATTGTACGATTACAAGGGCAGCTTTGTCGGAATATATAACTATATTGAGGAAAGCAGAGATTTTAAACCAGTTAAAATCTTTTATGAATAAATTTTAGGACTTGAATTTATGAAATATATTAGTAAAACGCTTGATTTTCATGTGGATGAGCCATCTGTCATTACAATGGGAAAGTTTGATGGGCTGCATCGGGGACATGAAACTCTTATCGAAATATTAAAAGAAAAGACAACAACAGAGTCTCTTAAGAGCATAGTATTTACTTTTGACATACCGCCAAGAAGTGAAGTGACTGGCGTGGAAGCAAAGGTTTTGACTACAAATGAGGAAAAACGCTACATTTTTGAAGAGGCAGGGGTTGACTATCTGATTGAATGTCCTTTTACAAGGGATGTCATGTGCATGGAGCCTAGGGTTTTTGTGGAGTGGATAGTCAGAAACTTAAATGTCAAATGTATCGTGGTAGGCAAGGATTTTCATTTTGGTCATAAGAGAGCAGGGGATTACAGGCTGCTGCAGGAGCTTTCTGATGAGCTGTCATATGAACTGGTTGTACTTGACAAGCTGCAGGAAGACAACAGGGACATAAGCAGTACATATATAAGAGAAGAGATTGCAAATGGAAATATAAAGAAGGCAAATCATCTGCTTGGCTATTCTTATTTTGTCAAGGGCAAGGTTGTCCATGGCAGGAGAATAGGCAGGACAATCGGTATTCCTACTGTCAATCTGGTTCTGCCAGCAGAAAAACTGCTGCCTCCTTTCGGAGTCTATGCAACTAAAATTGTGGTAAAGGACAAGGAGTATTTCGGCGTTACAAACGTGGGCAGGAAGCCGACCATAGCAGGAGATAACCCTGTTGGTGTGGAAACCTACATCATTGATTTCTCACAGAATGTCTATGATGAGATTGTCACTGTCATGTTTGTCGAGTTTATACGACCTGAAAAAAAGTTTGATTCGATTGATGATTTAAAGTATCAGATGAGTGCTGATATAAATAAAACTATTAATTATTACAGAAATGTTACATAGTTGTGTTGACATTGTAATAAATTCTTGCTATACTTTTTCAGGAAACTTGTTTAGCAGTTGAATGGAGGAAATATGAATTTTTCAAAAAAAGGCAAGATACAAGTGTCAGCTATATTGGTATTTGCGTTAGCCATTAGTGTAATATCTGGTATTTCAAGTGATTCAGACAAGAATGATAATGAAAATAGTACAATCGTTGCCGGTCTGGCAGCTGAGTTAAATAATTCTACATTAAATACAGCTACAATTTCGGCAGGGGTGACATCAGACCTTCTGGTATCTGTTACATCTACAGCCGCTACAGTAGTTGGTGATGCAGCGGAGGGAGATACTGATGATGTAGCTGATGCTTCACAGTTAAATGCCGCTGAGCAGTGTGGATATGAAAATATTGCAATGTCAGTTATCGGTGAGGGTAACTTAAATATCAGAGACAGCGCTTCTACAGAGGGAAGCATAGTCGGTAAGATGACAAATCACAATGCATGTGAGGTTTTAGGCGTAGAGGGTGAATGGACCCAGATTGAGTCTGGCAAGGTGACAGGATATGTCAAGTCAGAATATATCGTAACTGGTGATGAAGCCTTGGCTATTGCTGAGGAGGAGATTAAGACAGTTGCCACAGTAGAGGCTGGTACAACAACACTTAATGTACGTTCAGAGGCTTCTACAGATTCAAGCATTTTATCCCTTGTGGGAGATGGAGAGGATCTGGTGGTATCCCAGGAGGATGATGGCAGTGGCTGGATTCAGGTAGAGGTTGATGATGAGTATGGTTATGTGTCAGCAGATTATGTCACTGTATCAAAGAAGCTTCCTACAGCAAAGACAATCACTGAGGTCAAATATGGTGATGGGGTATCAGATGTGAGAGTAGCCCTTGTGCAGAACGCTTTACAGTATGTGGGCAACAGATATGTCTGGGGCGGTACAAGCCTTACAAAGGGTGTTGACTGCTCAGGCTTTACAATGCAGATTATGGCGCAGTATGGAGTATACTTACCACATTCTTCAAAGGCACAGCCAGCATATGGCACTAAGATTAATGCATCAGAGGCACAGCCAGGAGACTTATTCTTCTACGGAAGCGGCAAGAGTATTAACCATGTGGCTATATATATTGGAAATGGACAGATTGTACATGCCAGCAACAAGAGAGATGGTATTAAAATCTCAAATGCTTTCTATAGAAGCCCTATATGCGTGGTTAGATATTTTAACTAATTAGCTTTTTTATGGGTTTACAATTATGATTACCTATGCTATACTTCGTAGGTATGGTTTTGCCCATACTCGGTAGATGGACACTCCGACCTTTTGCTGAGTATCAAGTAATTTGGGCGTAATATAATATTATAAGGAGGATCTAATAATGATCGCAAAGGAAAAGAAACAGGCAATTATCGCAGAGTATGGTAGAACACCAGGAGACACAGGATCTCCAGAGGTTCAGGTAGCAATTCTTTCAGCAAGAATCGCTGAGTTAACTGAGCACTTAAAAGAGAATCCAAAGGATCATCATTCAAGACGTGGTATGTTAAAGATGATCGGTCAGAGACGTGGTTTACTTGCATACCTCAAAGAGATAGATATCGAGAGATATCGTTCACTTATCGAGCGTTTAGGTCTCAGAAAGTAATTGTTTACTTAGAGCGGAGTATTTATATTCCGCTCTATCTTTGTTTATACAAGCAGATTGTATACAAGAAAATGACAGAATTTATACCGAGACCACTGAAGAGTATATGGGGGCATGTATTGTTCAGTAGTTTCGGAGTTCTGTTAATATATATTTTAAGGAGAATTGATATGTACAAAAGTTATTCAATGGAACTTGCTGGCAAGACTCTTACTGTTGACATCGGAAGAGTAGCTGCACAGGCAAATGGCGCTGTTTTTATTAAATACGGCGACACAACAGTATTATCTACAGCAACAGCTTCAGATAAGCCAAGGGATGGAGTAGATTTCTTCCCACTCAGTGTTGAGTTTGAGGAGAAAATGTATTCTGTTGGTAAAATCCCAGGGGGATTCAATAAGAGAGAGGGAAAGGCTTCAGAGAATGCCATCCTTACAGACCGTGTAATTGACCGTCCGATGAGACCTCTTTTTCCTAAGGATATGCGTAATGATGTAACACTCAACAACCTTGTTATGTCTGTAGACCCAGAATGTCGTCCTGAAATCGTTGCAATGATTGGTACAGCATTAGCTGTTCATATTTCTGATATCCCATTTGACGGACCATGTGCAATGACACAGATGGGACTTGTAAACGGAGAGCTTATTGTTAACCCAAGCCAGGAGCAGTGGGATAATGGAGACCTTCAGCTTACAGTTGCTTCTACAAAGGAAAAGGTTATCATGATTGAGGCTGGAGCAAATGTTGTTCCTGAGGCTAAGATGATTGAGGCTATCTATAAGTGTCATGATGTAAACCAGACTGTTATCGAATTCATGGAAAAAATCCGTGCAGAGATTGGTAAAGAGAAGTTTGAGTATACAAGCTGTGCTATTCCAGCCCAGATGTTTGAGGATATTAAGGCTATCGTAACTCCAGAGCAGATGGAGGAAGCTGTATTTACAGATGAGAAGCAGAAGAGAGAGGCAAATATCAAGGCTATCACTGAGAAATTAGAGGAGGCATTTGCTGATAATGAGGAGTATCTTGCTGTATTAGGTGAGGCTATTTACCAGTACCAGAAGAAGACTGTCCGTAAGATGATTCTCAAGGATCACAAGCGTCCAGATGGAAGAGCAATCAACCAGATAAGACCTCTTGCAGCTGAGGTAGATTTAATTCCTAGAGTTCATGGCTCTGCTATGTTTACTCGTGGACAGACACAGATTTGTGATGTCGTTACACTTGCTCCATTATCTGAAGTTCAGAAGATTGATGGAATTGATGCAAACGTAACAACAAAGAGATATATGCACCACTACAATTTCCCAGCATACTCTGTTGGCGAGACAAAGGTTTCCCGTGGACCAGGACGTCGTGAGATCGGACATGGAGCATTAGCTGAGAAGGCTCTTATGGCTGTTCTTCCTAGCGAGGAGGAGTTCCCTTACACAATCCGTGCTGTATCTGAGACATTTGAGTCAAACGGTTCTACATCAATGGCTTCAACATGTGCATCGTGTATGTCACTTATGGCTGCTGGTGTTCCTATTAAGTCTATGGTTGCAGGTATCTCATGTGGTCTTGTTACAGGAGACACAGATGATGACTATGTAGTACTTACAGATATTCAGGGACTTGAGGATTTCTTCGGAGATATGGATTTCA
>CAVKUD010000083.1:0-11630 GCA_963659315.1 Senegalimassilia sp.
CTTCTTGATTTCATGACTGGATTGTAGCAGGATGCTTGTAATATAATTTTACCATTATTGCAGATACAGAAAACCTGCCACTGGCAGCTTTTCTGCATACTAAGGCATTAAAAAAGACCAGACACTGTGACTTTCACATCACACATCTGGTCTTATTTATAACCAAGTATGCAGGAGAAGCTGCCAATTGCAGCATCTCTGTACTAAAAATTTAATTTGAAATTCAATGTCCTACAAAGCCTCTATCTGTGGGAAATAAACGATAGTCTTATCTCCCATCTCTTCATATGATGCGCCCTCCAGCTCCAGGTCTGCATCATCCACATCATTTTCCTCCATATAGGCTGTCAAATCCATGAGAAAGTCCATGAATAATGTACCCTCTGGCATCTCTATTCCAAGACATTCCTCTCCGCTCTGATCTGGTATAAAGAAATTGTCATATATCTCATATACCTCTTTTTCCTCCAAAAAATTTCTTATAGCCTCTTTTACACTCATTACTTTTCCTCCTGTTTTTATGCTAAAGCAAAATCAATCGTCCTCATAAGCTTATCGGCAGATTCCACAACTACCCTTATCTTCTGTCCCAGCTTATATCTCTTGTTTGTGGCTTCTCCCACAAGCTCATAGGTGTCCTCATAGAACTGATAGAAATCATCCTTAAGCTCTGTCACTCTCACAAGTCCCTCGACTGTGTTTGGCAGCTCCACAAAAAATCCCCACTCTGTGACTCCTGAGATGACACCTTCAAATTCCTCACCTATATGCTTTGCCATATACTCGCACTTCTTGAGCTTTATGGTCTCACGCTCTGCTTCCTCAGCTCTGCGCTCCATCTGGCTGGACTGCTTTGCCACCTCGTCCAGTATACCCTCGTAATGCTCAATTCGCTTTGCATTCATCCTGCCACGCAGGGTCTCCTTGATTATCCTGTGTATCTGCAGGTCAGGATACCTTCTGATTGGCGATGTAAAATGACAGTAATAATTTGCAGCCAGTCCAAAATGTCCTGTGCATGTGGTGGTATATCTCGCCTGCTTCATAGACCTTAAAGTCAGCCTGCTGATAAGGGCTTCCTCATCTGTGCCCTCGATTTTTTCCAGAAGCTTCTGAAGCTCCTTTGGGTGTACCTCATCTGCTCCTATGTGCAGGGAGTAACCGAAATTATTGATAAAAGTCGAGAGCTTGTGGATTTTCTCTGTGTCAGGATTCTCGTGTGTCCTGTATACAAATGGTATCTCCTGCCAGAAGAAATGCGATGCCACTGTCTCATTTGCTATAAGCATAAAGTCCTCTATAAGCTTGGTTGCCACATTTCTGTCATAGGGCTTTATATCCACTGGCTCACCCTTGTCATTTAATATCACCTTGGTCTCAGGGAAGTCAAAGTCTATTGAGCCTCTCTTCATCCTGCGTTTTCTAAGGATTGAGGCAAGCTCTGCCATTTTTTCAAACATAGGCACAAGCTCCTTATACTCCTCCCGAACCTCTGGGTCTTTGTCATCCAAGATTTTCTTTACATTGGTATAGGTCATCCTGCGGTTTGTCCTTATGACAGTCTCCGCTATCTTGTGATCAATCACCTCGCCCTTTGGATTAATGGTCATTATACAGCTCAAGGTCAGCCTGTTCTGGGCTTCATTCAGGGAACAGATTCCATTTGACAGTGCATGGGGAAGCATTGGGATTACCCTGTCAACCAGGTATACTGATGTGCCTCTCTTAAGAGCCTCCACATCCAGCGCACTGTGCTCCTGCACATAGTTTGACACATCCGCTATGTGAACACCCAGGACATAGTTGTCTCCGTCCATAAAGAGAGATACTGCGTCATCCAGGTCTTTGGCATCCTCGCCGTCGATTGTAACCATGGTCCAGTCACGCAAATCCATCCTGCCAGCCATATCTGCATCCGATACTTCCTTTGCCACGTTCTCCACCTGATGCATTATCTTTTCAGAAAACTCCACAGGCATGTCATAGGCTTTGACTATGGATAAAATATCAGTTCCAGGGTCGTTTATGTGACCGATTATCTCCACTACCTTACCCTCTGGCTTTTTATCCTTTTTGCCATAGCTTGTGACCTCAACCACTACCTTGTGTCCTGCCACAGCCCCCATGGACTTGCCCTTTGGGATAAATATATCGCTTCCAAATCTGGTATTGTCAGGCACTGCAAAGCCAAAATTCTCACTTGCCTCATAGGTACATACAACATGCTTCATGCCACGCTCGATGACCTTTAGCACAGCGCCCTCCTTCCTCTTGCCAGAAGTGGTTGGAAGTACAGCTATCTCCACCGTATCCATGTGCATGGCACCATTGACCTTGTCCGCAGGGATAAAGACATCCTCAGTCTCACCCTCTATGGTCACAAAGCCAAAGCCCCTCTGGTGGGCTGTAAATACACCTGTCACATTCTTTGACTCAGCCTTAGAGTACTTGCCCCTCTTGGATAACTCAATCTTGCCCTCCTCCTGTAATTCCAGAAGTATGCGCTCCAGCACTGGTCTGTCCTGCTTTGTCACTCCCAGTACTATGCACAGCTCTTTTATCTTCATAGGGACGTACATGTCCTCGCACATGAAATCGTATATCATCTTTTTTCTATACTCATAATTGTCTTTCATCATTTCACCTCCTATATTTATAATTATCCAATTTTATAATATCCTTTAATTCTTGTTTATACTGTAATTCTTAGCCTTTTTATAATCGATATCCCTTGTTTGGCAATACTTTCTTTTAGCATAACGTATATTGGGATATTGCACCCCCCATAAGCTAAAGAAAGGACTGCCAAACGGCAGCCCTAATCATCAATTTACCATATTCCCATATTGAGCACAACAGCAATCACAAGGAAAAGGATTACGCATACTCTTGTAAGCTTTACAAGAACTCCTTCCATTGAACGTCCCTTGTTCTTGCCCCAGTAAGTATCTGCTGCTCCGCTGATAGCGCCGAGTCCTGCTGACTTACCTTCCTGCATCAAGATGACAACTGTAATTATAAGACTGATTATGATAAATAATACTGATAAAATCGTTTTTAAAACGGCCACGATTACACCTCCTACTTTTTCTAATAGACAACATATTTACTATATCATAGGTGTTCGGGCTTTTCAACCACTTTTTATACGTTTATCTCAGCCTTAACACCAAGCTCGTCCTTGTGAGCATCAAGCACTGGCTTAACCACATCACGGAGGAATACATCAACCTGACGTGGAGCACGTCCTACATAAAGCTCTGGCTTGAGGTTAGCCTCAATCTCCTCCTTTGTAAGACCAAATGCAGGGTCTGCGGCGATTAAGTCTACAAGGTTATTGTCCTTGCCCTCTTCCTTGACAGTCCTGCCTGCCTCCATAGAGAGCTGGCGAATCTTCTCGTGCATCTCCTGACGGTTGCCTCCATTTTTAACAGCATCCATCATGATATTCTCTGTAGCCATAAATGGTATCTCTGCCATGAAGTGCTTCTCAATAACCTTTGGATATACCACAAGTCCATCTACTACATTGAGGCACAAATCAAGGATTCCATCTATTGCAAGGAAGCCCTCTGGAATAGAAAGACGCTTGTTTGCTGAATCATCAAGTGTTCTCTCAAACCACTGTGTAGCTGATGTGATAGCTGGATTAAGGGCATCTACCATCACATATCTTGAAAGGGAAGCGATTCTCTCACTTCTCATTGGATTTCTCTTGTAAGCCATAGCTGATGAACCAATCTGATTTTTTTCAAATGGCTCCTCAACCTCCTTCAGGTGCTGGAGAAGTCTGATGTCGTTTGACATCTTGTGTGCGCTTGCTGCGATTCCTGCAAGTACATTTAAGACTCTTGTATCTACCTTACGTGAATATGTCTGTCCTGATACAGCATAGCATGAATCAAAGCCCATCTTCTTTGCAATCATTGGGTCAATCTTGTCGATTGTCTCATGGTCTCCATCGAAAAGCTCAAGGAAGCTTGCCTGTGTACCTGTTGTACCCTTAGAACCAAGCAGCTTAAGTGTGCTCTGCACATACTCCAAGTCCTCTAAGTCCATAAGAAATTCCTGTGTCCAGAGGGTAGCTCTCTTTCCTACTGTTGTAGGCTGGGCTGGCTGGAAATGTGTAAATGCAAGTGTTGGCTGGTTCTTGTACTTGTCTGCAAAGTTTGCAAGCTCAGCGATTACACTTACAAGCTTTTTGTGAACCAGCTTCAAAGCCTCGTTCATGACGATTATATCTGTGTTATCACCTACATAGCATGATGTAGCTCCCAGGTGAATGATTCCTGCTGCCTTTGGGCACTGCTGTCCGTATGCATATACATGGCTCATTACATCATGGCGGACTAATTTTTCTCTCTCTTTTGCCACATCATAGTTTATGTCTGTGATGTGCTCCTTCATCTCGTCAATCTGCTCCTGTGAAATAACAGGCTTGCCATTCTCTGAAAGTCCAAGCTCCATCTCTGTCTCTGCAAGGGCAATCCACAGTCTTCTCCATGTAGAAAACTTCATATCCTGTGAGAAAATATACTGCATCTCCTTGCTGGCATATCTCTCTCCTAATGGGCTTGAATATCTATCTGTGCTCATAAATTTCTCCTTTTTACATGTGCTTATGATTTTATATCTGATACCATTTTAACGGTTTAACATCCTTCTCTCAAGGTCTATTTCCTTGTCGAAGTACTCACCTCTTATATCTTCCTTTGGTGGCTCCATAGGATATTTGCCATTGAAACAGCCTGTACAGATTGGAAGTCCCTCTGCCAGCTCCTTTAAGCGGTCAAGCTCAAGGTAGCCCAGTGAGTCTGCACCTATTATTTTTCTGATATCCTCTATTGTCCTGTTATAAGCTATAAGCTGCTCTCTTGCAGGAATATCTGTTCCGAAATAGCATGGCCACAAAAATGGTGGTGACGAAATCCTTACATGGACTTCTGCCGCTCCTGCGTCTCTTAGCATCTTTACGATTCTGTCTGAGGTTGTTCCTCTTACAATCGAGTCATCAATCATTATAACTCTTTTTCCAGCAACAGCCTCCTTTAAGACGTTAAGCTTAATCTGTACGCTGGACTCCCTGCTGGACTGCTTTGGCTTGATGAAGGTACGGCCTACATATCCGTTTTTAACAAATGCTGTGCCGTATGGTATGCCAGACTGGAGTGAATATCCAAGGGCTGCTGCATTGCCAGACTCTGGAACTCCGGTCACTATGTCTGCATCAACTGGTGAATCCATAGCCAGGAATTTTCCTGCCTTGATACGTGAGCTATATACGCTGACCCCATCTATATGGCTGTCAGGTCTTGCAAAATATATATACTCAAATACACATCTTGCCTCTTTTTCTGGCGCAATAGCCATGGTCATGTCTGACTCTATTCCCTTCTCAGGGCTTATGGTTACTACCTCGCCAGGCTTTACGTCTCTGACAAACTCTGCACCAATTGTGTCAAGGGCACAGGTCTCTGATGTGACTATGTAAGCATTATCACGCTTTCCTATACAGAGAGGCTTAAATCCAAATGGGTCTCTTGCTGCTATGAGCTTTCTAGGGCTGGCTACCACAAGGGCATAGGCTCCCTTGAGCTTCATGCAGGCTCTTCTCACAGCTTCCTCTGCTGTCTTTGAGTTGAGACGCTCTCTTGCTATATGGTAAGCGATAACCTCAGAATCGATGGTTGTCTGGAAAATAGCTCCTGTGTACTCAAGCTCATGGCGCAGCTCTGAAGCATTAATCAGATTACCGTTATGAGCCATGGCAAGTGTACCCTTTACATAGTTAAGTACCAGTGGCTGTGCATTCTCTCTTGTTGAAGAGCCTGCTGTAGAATATCTGACATGTCCTACTCCGATATCTCCCTTCATCGGTTCCAGAATATCAGGTGTAAAAACCTCATTTACAAGTCCCATTCCCTTGTAGGATGTGACCTTTCCCTTTGGTCCACTTGTCTCACTTACAGCGATACCACAGCTCTCCTGTCCTCTGTGCTGTAAGGCAAACAAGCCATAGTATATGCTTGATGCTACGTCTCCCCCATCAAAATCATACATGCCGAAGACTCCACACTCCTCATGAAGTTCGTCATTCTCATAATAACTATTGTAAATTTCATTCTGGCTCATATTTTTTGTCCTATATAAATTATATTTTTAATGCCTTAGTATGCAGAAAAGCTGCCAGTTGCAGGTTTTCTGTATTATCTGCTGAACTTTGTACCTGTGAGAAGCTCATAAGCCTCTTTGTACTTATCTACAGTCTTTGTGACAACTTCCTCTGGAAGCAGGAAATCGTTGTCTGGGTTAGCCTTGAGCCAGTCTCTTACATACTGCTTGTCAAATGAAGGCTGTCCCTGTCCTGGCTTATATCCCTCTAATGGCCAGAAACGTGAGCTGTCTGGTGTGAGCATCTCATCTCCCAGTACAACCTCTCCTTTTTCATCAAGACCAAACTCAAACTTTGTATCTGCAATGATGATTCCCTTGCTTAAAGCATACTCTGCACATTTCTTGTAAAGTGCAATAGTGTAGTCACGAATCTTTTCTGCGTACTCTCTGCCCTTTTCAGGATAAATCTTCTCAAGTACCTTTACTGACTGCTCAAATGAGATATTCTCATCATGGTCACCAAGGTCTGCCTTTGTAGATGGTGTGTAGATTGGCTCAGGCAGCTTATCAGACTCCACAAGTCCCTCTGGAAGCTTGATTCCGCAGACTGTTCCGTTCTCCTTGTAGCTTGCCCAGCCGCTTCCTGTAATGTATCCACGAACGATACACTCG
This sequence comes from Senegalimassilia sp., assembly GCA_963659315.1. Classification (GTDB taxonomy): domain Bacteria; phylum Bacillota; class Clostridia; order Lachnospirales; family Lachnospiraceae; genus Roseburia. The sequence goes on from CAVKUD010000083.1 coordinate 6,787, forward strand.
ATTGGAAGCATCTCAAGCTTCTTGCACATCATACTGTTTCCATCGAATCTCTCCTGCTGGAAAAATTCAGGCATATCCTTTGTATCAACTGAAAGCATATGGTTAGAAACGACATCCTTTGTGAATTCAAACCAGAATTTTGACATCTGGGTAAGGATTGCACCCTTGTCTGTGATTTTGTTTTTAAGAATATTATCAAACGCTGATATACGGTCTGTAGCTACAATAATTAAGCTGTCTCCGTTATCATATACCTCTCTGACTTTTCCTTCTTTGAATGGTTTAAATTCCTGCATGACTTTCCTCCATCTTATGCGTAAATTTACTTTTTATGGTGATATAACACCTGTTATGTATCTGTAACATCCAGCCCTGATACAGGAAGCTATGATGTTACGAGGAAATTATATAACAGTGCGTTTTCATAAGTCAATGTGTTTATAAGTATATTTATATATTTAATCGTGCTTATAAGCAGTACTTATACATTGGCATAAAAAGGCGGGTTGACCTTTCATCATCGAAAAGCTTAACCCGCCCTTGTAATTGCATTATGTCAATGCGATTTTATTTTACAATAAGTGACTTTCCTGTCATTTCCTTTGGCTGCTCAAGTCCCATAAGCTCAAGAAGTGTTGGTGCGATATCTGCAAGACATCCGCCCTCACGAAGCTTGTATGATGGATCAGCATTTACAAGGATAAATGGAACAGGATTTGTTGTATGAGCTGTGTGTGGCTCGCCTGTCTCATAGTCAATCATCTTCTCTGCATTTCCATGGTCAGCGCAGATGAATAAGGCACCGTCAACCTCCTTGACAGCGTCAACTGCCTTGCCTACAAGCTCGTCAACCTTCTCAACAGCCTTGATAGCTGCAGGAATAACTCCTGTATGTCCTACCATATCAGGGTTTGCAAAGTTGATGATGATTGCATCATACTTGTCTGACTTGATAGCCTCAACTAAGTCCATTCCAACCTCTGGTGCGCTCATCTCAGGCTTAAGGTCATATGTTGCTACATCCTTTGGTGAGTTTACAAGGAGACGGAACTCGTCTACGTTTGGCTCCTCAACTCCACCGTTGAAGAAGAATGTTACATGTGCATACTTCTCTGTCTCAGCAAGACGGAGCTGCTTCTTGCCACATTTTGCAAGATACTCGCCAAGTGTGTTTGCGATTGCTTCCTTCTCGAATGCGATAATCTTGTTTGGAATAGTCTCATCATAATCCTTAAAGCATACAAATGTTGTCTTTAAGAAGTCTCTCTCAAAGCCTGTGAACTTATCATCACAGAAGGCTCTTGTCATCTCACGGGCACGGTCTGGACGGAAGTTGAAGAAGATTACTGAATCTCCATCCTTTACTACTGAAAGAGGTGTGCCATCCTCTGCTGTGATAACTGTTGGAAGTACGAACTCATCTGTTACATCATTTGCATAAGACTCTTCCATTGCCTTAACAGCATCTGTAGCCTTAACGCCCTCTCCCTTTGTGAGAGAATCATATGCCTTCTGTACTCTATCCCAGTTGTTATCTCTATCCATTGCATAGTAACGGCCTGAAAGGGAAGCAATCTTACCAACTCCGATTTCATCCATCTTAGCCTGTAACTGTGCTACATAATCTTTTCCAGATGCTGGTGGTGTGTCACGTCCATCAAGGAAGGCATGTACATATACCTTAGAAAGTCCCTGCTTCTTTGCCATCTCAAGTAAGCCATAGAGATGTGTGATGTGGCTGTGTACTCCACCATCTGATAAAAGTCCCCAGAGATGAAGGTCTGAGTCATTCTTCTTGCAGTTTTCCATAGCCTGAAGGAGAGCCTTATTCTCAAAGAACTCGCCATCCTCGATTGCCTTTGTGATACGTGTTAAGTCCTGGTAAATAATACGTCCAGCACCAATATTCATGTGACCTACCTCAGAGTTTCCCATCTGTCCGTCTGGAAGTCCTACTGCAAGTCCTGAAGCTGCACCCTTTACGAATGGGCACTCAGCCATTAATTTATCCATAACAGGAGTGTTTGCCATAGCAATAGCATTACCCTCTGTGCGGTCGTTTAAACCGTAACCATCAAGTACCATTAATACTACTGGTCTTTTACTCATATCAATATCCTCTTTTCTTTGTGAATTTTTTAACCACTTCTACTCTACTATATTACATAATTTCTGTGATTTTGCAAGTTTTACTTAACTAATTCTTCAACTAATTCTACTGTAAATTTCCAACTATATCTATGGGTCTGCCCTCCAAATCCACCAGGTCGCTGTGGACGGCGTAGGCTGTGCCTGACCTGTATTTGAAGATGTCCTCGGTTATATTACTTTCTGTTACATTACTTTCTGTCATATTGTTATCTGCTGCATTGGTATAATTTTTCGTTTCTGTATTAGAATAGGCAGAATTTGCTATCTCATTCCCTGCTTGTTTCTCAATTACCTTAAATGAATCATAAAATTTACCATCTACATCAATTCCCACTCCATAGGATACGTCTGCCACATATTTGTAAAAATCATCAATCTCCGATTCTTCTGTCAAAATAGATGTAGTGAGATTTTGCTGTATACAAGGAATCATGTAAAGTGACAGCTCGCCGTTTTCGTCTATTCTAATCTGGGCGATTGTAGTATAGATTGTCCCTGTGGAAAACCAGAAATTTCCAAGGCTGTAGGCAACTGGTGTGTCTCCTATAAATTCAACGCCCTGCAGTCTGTGAGGGTGTCCGCCGATTACCACATCAGCACCAGCCTTAGCATAGTCCTCTGCCATTCGTCGCTGCTCTGATTCAAAATCATTTTTGCCCTCAATGCCCCAGTGTACACAGGCAACCACATAATCGGCATTTGCCTTAGCTTCTGCGATTATGCTGCAAAAAAGTGAGGTGTCAATGGTCTTTATCACACCAGGACTGTTCTCTGTTGCTTCCTTTGTATACTTTGCGAATTTTTCAATTTCAGTAGCGGAAACAAAGGCTATTTTTCTGCCCTTTACCACAAAATACTTTATAGCAGAGGCTTCCTTGAGGTTTCTCCCTGCCCCGACATATGGAATTTCTGCCTCATCTAAGGTGTCAAGAGTGCTTATAAGACCCGCCTCGCCATAATCGTAGACATGGTTATTTGCCAGAGTGACTATGTCTGCGCTGAATATCTTTAGAAGCTCTACATTCTCTGTCGCAGCTCCAAAGGTGTAGGTCTTTCCTGCCAGTGGGGTCTCGCCATCTTCGTATACAAACTCATTGTTGACTACCGATATATCAGCGGATGCAAGCTCGGACTGGACATTTTCTGATATGCAGTCTGACACACCGCCTTTTTGTGTGGCGGCTTCCATGGTGTACCAGTCGTCTGCTAAGTTTATGTCTCCGACTAAGTCGATTGTTATTGTTTTGTCTGATGACTTATCATCATCCATCCAAACTACATTATCAAGCATGTAGGTGGAATAGCCCAAGTCTCTGCAATATCTAAGCCACAATACTCTTATGCTCTCGCCTGTGTTGTCGTACCAGACTTCTGGTTTACTGTTTCCGTGGCTTAAATCATAGGCTATATCTAAAATTGCTGCATCACCATATCGAGCGTCAAGCCACAGCAGGAAGGACTCATCTATGCTGCAACCCTGACAGGTGGATTTTGTTGCATAGGTGAGGATGGTGTCAAAGGACTCTGTCAGGTCGGTGTGGGATTTTATTTTTCCTGTTGTAGTGTCTGCATCATTTTCATTGTTGGTATTTTTAGTTTCAACTTTCTCTATGTTTGTTGCATCACTTACAGTATTAATATTTTCAGCATTTTTGCTGGTTATTGTTTTGCTGTCTGCTGTTGTATCGTCTGCTACTATACCAACTGTTGTATCATCGGCAACTGTTTCGGTATGGCTTATTATATCATCTATATTGCTATGAGCAGATGAAGTGTACCATACTAGAAAAAGCCCCATGGCACAGATGATTACAGCGTTTATCCAAGACTTTATTTTCACGTTTTCCATAAACTACTTTCTTTTGTATTTTTATATCACGTATTTTATTTACGTGCTCATCCCAAGAAACATTCGTCGTTCGCCAATCATGCAAGCATGTTGACTCACTTGCACTCATTATATCATGTGCATTTGCACATGATAGGTGATAATCTATGCGCATCCGTGCTTCCGCACTCTGCGTCTGATATAATTTCGCTACGCTCATTATATCATGTTATCTTCTTATCTTCGACATGTTCAGCGCAGAAAATAATAAGTTTCCAAAATATTCATTTTAAACATAAAAACGTCACCCGATGCTTACACACCCGATGACGTTTCATTGTTTTATATAATTAAATCAAGGAATTATTAGTAGTTTACAATCTTTCCAAAATCAGCCTTAAGAGAAGCTCCACCTACTAAACCACCATCAATGTCTGGCTTAGCGAAAAGCTCTGCTGCATTTCCTGCATTAACAGATCCGCCGTACTGGATACGAACTGACTCAGCTGTTGCCTCATCATATACCTCTTTAATGCACTCACGGATTGCTCCACATACTTCCTCAGCCTGGTCAGAAGTAGCTGTCTTTCCTGTTCCGATTGCCCAGATTGGCTCGTAAGCGATAACCATCTTTGCAACGTCTGATGCTGGAACACCTGCTAAATCAGACTTAATCTGAAGTCTAATCCAGTCAAGAGTGATTCCCATCTCTCTCTGCTCAAGTGTCTCACCACAGCAAAGAATTGGAGTAAGTCCAGCCTCGAAAGCCTTCTTAACCTTCTTGTTGAGTAAAGCATCATCCTCTTTGAAGTAGTCACGTCTCTCAGAATGTCCGAGAACAACATACTTAACACCAGCATCTACA
>CAVKUD010000084.1:0-11611 GCA_963659315.1 Senegalimassilia sp.
TCTGAAGCATCATATAGCTCTGCCAGTTTCTGCTGTTTACCACCATAAGTATAATAATACCTATATCCACAAGCACTATGGCAGACGGGAAAACAATGCTTAATGCCCAGCCCCTGTTACCTGTGAGATAATCGATGCCCCAGAGTACCAGTATTGCCAGAATAACCATGCTGATAATCTTAAATCTGTATCCGCTTTTTCCTGCAATCGCAAGCCTCATGGTGACATTGGCATAAAACATACCAAGCAGAACGATAAGGCTCCAGCCCATATCCCCATCTATCATATAGTCAACGGTCAATGAAACAAGCGTTATAACTACTGACAAAAAAAGCACGAGATTTTCAGCCATTCTGTATTTTCTGGATGTGTCCTTTACATCGGGATACATGTTGTAGTTTTGGCTCTTATCCCCGCTTAATACCTGATGGCACAAGGGACATATGTCTGTTTTATCCATTATTATAACATTACAATTATTACACTTACTCATAATACTCTCCATTCGTCTCCAGTCTCACCTCAACACCATCCAGTGATATCTTCTTGAAAAAAGCTCTCTGTACCATGGTATTTGCAAAAATAGATGTAAAAGAAAATACAAGCGTGTCGCCATAAGAGCACACAGTACCCTTAAGCGCCTGTCCCTTTGACATGGGAATAAATGAATGTATCATCTTTATATATGGTGCGTAAATATCATCAACCTTAAAATTACCTATGTTGGTAATGGTCGTGGTATTTGCCAGCGCCGACTGTGTATACACAAGCTTCATGGCAATATTTTTGATAAATAAAGGCACACGCCGCATAAATATATTTTTCTGATTAGACACACTGTATGAAAACAAATCCTCAAGATGCTCCTTGTTAATCTGCTTTCTCAGGCTCTCCTTTATTATGCCAAGCACCTCCTCAAAGGTATAGCTGTCCTTGGTTGGATGAAACTCTGCTGACACCATCACGAAAAAGTTCTTGGTAGTGACCGAATCAAAATAAGGTCTTAAGTTGACAGGCACCGCCACACGAATCGGCTTGTCACTCGGCATGCCATGCATACACTCCTTGTATACACTCCACGCAAAGCAGCCCACCAGATACTCATTTATAGACACCCCATATCTGTGGCTGACCTCCTTAAGCTGGGTGACAGACATAAGTCCATGCATCACACCAAACTCGCCCACTGGAAGCTTTTCCATGTCAAGCAGATATGCCTTTTCCTTATTAAAGCCGCTCTCCTTGCCCTGCTTGAAGTTTCTTACAAAGCTGTCCTCTCTGTTTAAGGAAGTGCCTGCACTCAGATTATCCTCCGCCTGCTCCTTAAGCTCAGGATGCGCCAGTCTCAGATACTGGTAAGCCAGCTCTCTGATAAAATTCACGCCTCCCATGCCGTCTGTAAGTACATGGAAAACCTCAAGATTGATTCTGCAATTATAATAGGTCACTCTGAACAGATAGCTTCTGTTTTTATTTGGTCTGATAAATCTGCATGGATATGTGTTCTCCTCCGTAACCCGGGGAGCCTTCTTGCCGTTCTCCTCAAAATAATACCAGAACACACCAGTACGCAGTCTCACATTAAATAAATCAAACTTAGGCAGCACAATATCCAAAGCCTCCTGCAAAAGCTCAGGATTAATCTGCTCCGACAAAGTAAGAGAAATCCTGTATACATTAGTCATGCTCTCCCCTGCAATAACAGGAAAAAGATTAGCAGTGTTGTCAAGCTTGTCCCATCTGATGTTGCGGGAGGTGCTGTGCTCTTTTTTCTTTTTATTTCTTAATTCTTTTTGAGTGTCACTGTCTTTATCTTTACTTTTTTTAGCACTGGATTTTTTCACATTTTCACTATTTTCTACATTCTTTTTTTCTATGCCAGTATTTTGCACAGTTTCTTTTTCAGTCTCAATTTCAATTTCTTTGATAGTTTCTTCTTTCATATTATGGTCCATTATAATCATTATTTTATAATTTTTTGATTATGATGTTGCAAAAGGTATCCAAATCCTAAAGTGGGATATTGAGCTAAGATAATCAAACATTTTCGCCTTGTGAAGGATATTAGTTTTTCTTAATGTTCTGTACGCTTCCCAGCAACTCGGCAACAGGACGTTGCCGAGAGCGAGACCTGAGCCATGGATGGCGAATGTCGAGTGATTGCGTCACTCTTAAACCTCTTACACTAGAACATTTAGAAAATCTTATATCCGTAACTCGGCGCAAATGGTTGATTATCTTAGCTCAGTATCCCTTCATCGCCTAAATACCTTTTGCCTCATCTAATCACATCTAGTCTTATAATACCATAATATGCCCCCACCGTGTAAAAAACTTGCAAAAATCTCCTCCATCCTTTAATATCTATATATAACTGTGGTATGACCACAAACCAGAGAGGATATAAATATGCAATTCAAAAAATTATCAACCCCTTCCCTCAAAGAATTATTCGTCAGCGAGCTGGAAAACAAAATTTTATCAGGAGAGCTTCAGGTAGGTGAAAAGCTCCCAAGTGAGCGTGAGCTGGCAGATTCCATGCAGGTGAGCCGTGCTGTAGTAAATTCAGGCATCGCAGAGATGGAGCAGAAGGGCTTTTTAATAGTCCGTCCAAGAGTCGGCACCTTTGTTGAAGATTACAGAAAAAATGGTACCCTTGAGACCTTCAATTCAATTATGAAATATAATGGTGGAAACCTTGCCAAGAACGAGATTAAAGCCATTCTTGAGCTTAGAATCGTACTTGTGAATCTGGCTGCCTCACTGGCAATAGACAATGCCACTGACCAGCAGCTTGAGTCACTGCTTCCTATACTTGATGATATATCTGTGGAGGATTCCATTGACGATTTGGTTGAGAAAACCTTTAAGCTCCACCATGAGATAGCTTTTATCAGTGGAAATGCCCTGCTGCCTCTGCTCTTTGTCTCTTTCAAGGAGCTGGTGTGCAAGCTGTGGCATCGTTTTATCACAAACTATGGCAAGGAGCTGCTGATTCAGAATAACTGTGAGATGATTAGCTGTATCGTTGCCAGAGACAAGGATGGTGCTGTGGAGAGGATTACCAGTACTTCTATGGAGTCCATTTCTGGTTCCAAGAAGATTTACACATAAAAGCTGCCAGTGACAAAGCTCCATTACTTTTGAAGCCTAATCCAGCTTACCATACACCTCCATAGGCACATATGCTTTGATGGCTATACCCTCTGCCACATATTCCTCAGATATAAGCTCTCCCTGTTTTCTGATTAACTGAATGATTCCTGCCTTATCATAAGGCACCACTCTTTCTATATAGACCTTATTCTCACGCAGTATCTCCGATAGTAATTCCTTTAGCTCTTCAAGCCCCTCGTTTCTGCCTGCTGATATGTTCAGGGTGTAATCTGCCCTGAAATCACGCAGTGGCTCATCATCTGTCCTCAAATCCTGCTTATTAAATAAAGTGACTATGGTCTTATCCTTTACCTCCAGGTCATCCAGAGTCTCATATGTGATGTGCATCTGCTTTTCCCTCTGTGGATTTGACGCATCTACCACATGGAAAATATAGTCTGCATACCTGGCTTCCTCCAGGGTACTTCTGAATGCCTGTATCAGATGATGGGGCAGCTTCCTGATAAAGCCGACTGTATCTGTCAGTAGAACCTCCTGATGCCCTGGCAGTTCTAATACCCTTGTAGTAGGGTCAAGGGTTGCAAAAAGCTTATCCTCCTCAAGCACCTCTGCATCTGTCAGGTGATTTAAAAGGGTTGATTTTCCTGCATTTGTGTAGCCTACAATCGCCACAACAGGCATCTGGTTTTTCTCTCTTTTCGCCCTGGTTATCTCCCTGTGGCGCTTTACTTCCTTAAGCTCCCTGTTTAACTGGGCTATCCTGTCATTTATGAGTCGCCTGTCTATCTCAAGCTTTTTTTCTCCTGGTCCTCTGGTTCCTATACCGCCACCAAGCCTTGACATGGAGCGTCCCAGTCCTGTCAGCCTGCTCATCCTGTATTTGAGCTGGGCAAGCTCAACCTGTATCTTTCCCTCGCTGGTTGTGGCTCTGGCTGCAAATATATCAAGGATTATCAGGGTTCTATCCATGACCTTTGTATCCAGCATCATCTCAAGATTTTTAAGCTGGGCTGGTGAAAGCTCATCATCACATACTATGCCAGTGGCACCTGTCTGGGCGATAAGGTCTGCTATTTCATCTACTTTTCCTGTTCCCACATATGTTCCAGGATGGATTTTTTCTCTCTTTTGGATAAGAGTTCCAACAACTGTCGCCCCTGCGGTCTTTACCAGCTCTTTAAGCTCCTCGACAGAATCCTCCGCATCATCGCCATCCTGCTCGCTGACGCCTACCAGAATAACTTTTTCTTCTACGTCTTCAATCTTTATTGTATCTGCCATATATCTCCTTCTATCTTAAATATATAGTCCTGCTCACTCAGCCTTTTATGCCTATGTCGCAATTACATATCCCATCAATACCGCACACATTATCGGGTCAGCAGAAATGTATACTCGTCCTTTGCAGTTGTGTCATTTGGATAGCTGTCCACATAGTCCTCCATAGTGCTTCTTGCCGATGCAAAATCACCAGAGTACTCATAGGCGATTATCAAATCCTTCATGAGTTTTTGAGTATTAGGGACATTATCAAGGGCTAAACCGGCATTAAAAAATGTAATTGCTGTGTCATACTCCCCACTATTCATCTGAAGCTCTCCCATCTCACACAAATCGTAAGAATCAGCCTCTCCGCTGTCTATATAAGCCTGAAAATATGTGGTTGAGGAATCCTTATCCCCCATCTGGCTATAGACCTGTCCCAGATAAAAGTTTGCCTTATTTACTCCTGCATCAATAGCTGCACTTAAGTTGGAAACAGCATTGTCATAGTCACCCTGCAGGGCATATATTCTGCCCTTCTGCATCTTATCCTGTCCCTCATCACCCTTTATTGCCAGAGCCTTGCTCAGGTATTCCTGCCCCTGGTCTGTCATGCCATAGCGGTTAAGGGACTCATATATGCCTATGTACAGCTCATAATTTGAGCTGTCAGAATCCACTGCGCTCTCATAGTCTGCAACTGCCAGGTCATTTTGTCCTGTTGCAAAATATAGATTGCCTCTCAGATAGTATGCATCTGCGCTTCCGTTGTATTCAATAAGGGCTGTATATGTCTCTATTGCACCATCCGTATCTCCTGCCATATACTGTGCCTGAGCCTTGTACAGACATGTATCTATCTCCACAGCGCTCACCCCCACAGCCTGATCCAGCGCCTTCTGGAATGCCTCGACAGCATCATCATAATCGCCGTTTTCCAGACAGTTTATGCCATACTGGCGGTAAGCCTCCTGCTCTGTGTCTGTTTTTTCTCCACAGCCTGTCAGTGTGGCTGCAAGCAAGGCTGATGCGCATATTATTGCTAATCTCTTCTTCATTGTATCTCCTTTTACTTCCTATGCTATACATATTTTATTCATATGACAGAGTAAATGCAAGACATCTGACTGTTTTATTGTTATAATTATTACTAATTCAATTATTTATAAACAGGAAGTATCTAATCATGAAAACAAAAATAAAAAATGACAATTTCAAGCAAAAAGTATTCAACGTAATCCAAATCGGTGACAAAAGCAACCATATAAGCAGACTGTTTGATATTTTCATAACAATTACAATTCTTGCAAATATCATAGTTACTTTTTTGCAGACCTTCGAGGAACTCAAATACCTCAATACTTTCTTCAATGCGGTTGAGTATATCACCCTCTTAATTTTCTGCGGTGAGTATATCTTAAGAATCTGGACTGCCGACTACCTCTATCCTGAAAAAACAAAGCCCCAGGCAAGGCTCCGCTTTCTGGTTTCCTTTGATGGAGTCGTGGATTTTCTGACAATTGTACCTGTCTTTTTCCTGTCAGGCTTTGTTATTTTCAGAATGCTCCGTGTAGCAAGGATTTTTCACCTGTTCAGGCTCAATGCCAAATATGATTCCTTCAACGTCATAACCACAGTCCTTTATGAGAAAAGGAATCAGATTATATCGTCTGTTTTTATCGTAGTAATCCTTATGCTGGCAAGCAGCCTCTGCATGTACAGCGTGGAGCATGATGCCCAGCCTCTGGTTTTTAAAAATGCCTTCAGCGGTATCTGGTGGAGCATGTCTACCCTCCTCACTGTGGGCTATGGTGACATTTATCCTATCACCACGCTGGGTCGGATTATGGCTATCTGCATCGCCTATCTGGGTGTAGGAGTTGTGGCAATCCCAACTGGTATCATCAGTGCAGGTTTTGTCGAGCAGTACCAGCGCAAGAGCAATATTTCAAATATCAAGGATGCTGACATCAAGGAGATTGCTGAGATTTTCGTTGACAAGAGATATGCGGCAAAAACTGTCGCTGAGGTGGAGGAGGACTCACAGCTTACTATTTTCCTCATTCTCCGTGATGACTTATCTATTCTGCCCCAGAAGGATACTGTGCTTAAATTAAATGACATTATTGTTATTCGTGGGGAAAATGAAGAAAATATTTAGATGTATAAAGCAAAAGCGGCCTCCCCATAGGGGAGACCACCCAGAACTAAAATAGCAAATATTGATTAAGCCTCTAAGTGCCAAATCTCGTCATTGTACTGCTTGATTGTTCTGTCTGATGAGAAGAATCCAGCCTTGCTGATGTTTACAAGCATCTTCTTAGCCCATGCTTTTCTGTCTGTGTAGTCAGCATAAGCCTGCTCCTTTGTCTTGCAGTAGTCCTCGAAATCTGGGAATGTCATGAACCAGTCTTTGTTTAACAGCTCATTGTAAAGTCTCTCAAGATTCTCTCTGCTTCCTGCTGCCATCATCTGATCACTTACAAGGAAGTCTACTGCACGCTTAAGCACGTCATCCTTCTCATAGTAATCTCTTGAGCAGTAATCGCCTCTCTCGTATCTGTCGATAACTGTCTGTGAATCCTCACCGAATACATAGATGTTATCCTCTCCAACAAGCTCAGCAATCTCAACGTTTGCTCCGTCGCTTGTTCCGAGTGTGATAGCTCCGTTTAACATGAACTTCATGTTACCTGTTCCAGAAGCCTCCTTTGAAGCAAGAGAAATCTGCTCTGAAATATCACATGCTGGGATAAGCTTCTCTGCAAGTGTTACATTGTAGTTCTCTACCATGAATACCTTGAGGTATGGGCTTACCTCTGGGTCATTGTTGATAATCTGCTGTAAGCAGAGGATTGCATGGATAATATCCTTTGCAATAATGTATGCAGGAGCTGCCTTTGCACCGAAGAAAAGTGTGATTGGCTGCTCTGGCTTCTTGCCTTCCTTAATCTCAAAGTATTTTCTGATGATATATAATACATTAAGCTGCTGTCTCTTGTACTCGTGAAGTCTCTTAACCTGGATGTCAAAGATTGAGTTCTCGTTGATGTCAAGGTTCTGTGTTGTCTTAAGGTAATTCTTAAGGTCAGCCTTCTTTCCAGCCTTTACAGCTAAGAGCTTGTCAAGAACAACATCATCATTTACATAGTTGCCAAGCTTCTCAAGCTCGTTAGCATCCTTCTTCCAGCCGTCTCCGATAAGCTCTGTAACAAGTGCTGAAAGCTCTGGGTTACAAGACATAAGCCATCTACGGAATGTGATACCGTTTGTCTTATTGTTGAACTTCTCTGGATAAAGCTTGTAGAAGTTGTTAAGCTCTGTATTTTTAAGGATTTCTGTATGGAGGTAAGCAACACCGTTGATGCTGTATCCATAGTGAATATCCATGTGTGCCATGTGTACAAGACCGTCCTTGATGATGTATGTGCTCTCATCAGAAACCTTCTGTCTTACCTTGTTGTCAAGCTCACGGATGATTGGCATAAGCTGTGGAACAGCCTTCTCAAGGTAGCTGATTGGCCACTTCTCTAATGCCTCTGCAAGGATTGTGTGGTTAGTATAAGCACAAACCTTTGATACGATTTCAATAGCCTCATCCATAAGGATTCCTCTCTCCTGAAGGAGACGGATAAGCTCTGGAATAACCATTGATGGGTGTGTATCATTAATCTGAACAGCAGCATAATCTGCAAGGTCATGTAAGTTAGAACCCTTCTCAACAGCCTCATCGATGATAAGTCTTGCAGCGTTTGATACCATGAAGTACTGCTGGTATACACGGAGCAGACGTCCCTTCTCATCTGAATCATCTGGATAAAGGAAAAGTGTAAGGTTCTTTGCGATTGCATCCTTATCAAAATCGATTGTCTCCCCAACAATGCTCTCATCTACTGATTCGATATCGAAAAGACGAAGTCTTGTTGTACGGTTGTTGTAGCCAACCACATCAATATCATAAAGTCTTGACTGAACTGAGAAACCGCCAAAGTTTACTGGATATGTGATGTCTGTCTTTGTAAGCCAGCTCTTCTCTGTAATCCATGGGTTTGGTGTCTCCTTCTGGAGATTGTTCTCAAATACCTGCTTGAAAAGTCCAAAATGGTAGTTAAGACCAACACCGTCTCCGTTAAGTCCAAGTGTTGCGATTGAGTCTACGAAGCAGGCTGCAAGACGTCCAAGTCCACCATTTCCAAGTGATGGCTCTGCCTCAATCTCCTCGATTTCAGCAAGGTTTCTGCCGTTTTTCTCAAGTGTCTCCTTAACCTCATCATAGATTCCAAGGTTGATTAAGTTATTTGATAAAAGCTTTCCGATAAGGAACTCAGCTGAAATATAGTAGAGCTTTTTCTTTCCCTTGTTAGAAATCTTCTTCTCTGCCTTGTCTTTTACAAGGTCAAGAAGTGCAAAGTAGATTTCCTCATTTGAGCTTACTGAGATACCTTTCTGAAGTTTTGTTTCAATTTCCTGCATAATTGCCATTTCTATACCCTCCGTATATGCTTTGTTTATGCTTACTTTGTATTACTTTCATTTTACGAAAAGATGACTTGTTCTGCTCATCATTTCTATGCTCTTAGTATATGCTCATGGGCTGTACAATTCTTGCAGTATTAGGGCAAAAAATTGTACTATCCTATCATTTTTTATTCTAGTTAGTGGTTTTTCAGGGAAAATCATGTTATTATTATTGCATGAAGCCTTTAACTTTTATGCACATGTGCCAAATTACAGGCAGGAAAATGTACAATTTGACCAATCAGACATACAAGAAACAGCTTGTCTGGGTGCATGGTAATTTACAAAAACTGTCATAAACATTTTCTGCATACATGGCAGACAGCAGAGGAATAAATTATGAACATACTGGAATATGAAAATTATCACGAAGAAAAAGAACACGCAGGGCTGGATTTTCCCTACAACACCTACCTCTGCTCCATCCCACTTGACTTTTCACAGGTGCCGCTGCACTGGCATGACGAGATGGAGATTGTATACATCAAGAAGGGACAGGGGCTTGTGACTGTGGACTTTAAGCAGTACAGGGTCAATGCAAAGACTATCGTTTTTATCCTGCCTGGTCAGCTCCACTCAATCGCCCAATACCAGAATGAAAGCATGGAATACGAAAATATTATTTTTAATCCCAGCATGCTGACCCCCAAAAATACAGACCACACCACAGAGAGCTTCCTTGAGCCTCTTATCCACGGCAAAATCACTGTGCCTACGGTTTTTACACCAGTATACCCCTACTATACAGATGTGGTTGCCCCCATCGATGCCTGCGATGAAATCTGTAAGACCAAGCCCCAGGGCTATGAGCTTTATATCAAAAGCATGCTTTTTCAGTTTTTCTTTATACTGGATAACCGATGCAGGAATCTGACTAAGCCGCCTAAGAATAAGAAGGCTTTGGATAAGATGAAGGTGGTGCTTAAGTATGTGGAAAACAATTATGCCCAGAAGATAACTATTGCCGAGGTTTCTGATATTGTAGGGTTTTCTGAGTCGCATTTTATGCGCTATTTTAAGGAGACTATGGGGACGTCTTTTATAGATTATCTGAAGGAATACAGGCTGACTATGGCGGCGAGGCTCTTGCAGAGTTCGGATGATTCGGTGCTGTCGATTGCTGCGGAGGTGGGGTTTGAGAATTTGTCTTATTTCAACAGGGCGTTTAAGGGGAGGTATGGGGTGACGCCGTTGAGGTATCGGAAGAGTTAGGTTAGGTTGTGGCTCGGATATGCCACGGTGATAGCCCGGTATTTGCGACGGGTTCTGGATATAAGATTTTCTAAATGTTCTGGTATAGGTGGATTCGGCTTGACGCAACCGCTCAACATTCGCCATCCATGGCTCAGGTTTCGCTCTCGGCAACGTCGTGTTGCCGAGTTGCTGGGGAACGTGCAGAACATTAAGAAAATCTAATATCCGACACAAGTCGCAAATGCCGGGCTATCGCCGTGGCATATCCTATCTCTACACTAGATAGCCCAAGACTCCTGCGACTATTCCGCATACGGCTCCTGCAACTACGTCACTGATATAGTGGACTCCTGATATTACTCTGACTACCGCCATACCTGCTGCCAGCACAAGAAGCACTACACCAGCCCAGACATATGGACTCCAGCACAAATATGTCATGGCTATTATAAATGCCGAAAACACATGCCTGCTAGGAAAGGATTTTCCTGCTGTGTCTTTCTGGATTACTGGGGGGATGTCAAAGTGTTCATATGGGCGTTTTCTATTTATCACGTATCTGAACACTGTTACTACTATGAAGCTGTCAAGAGGGACGATTATCGCTCTCATAAGCTTA
This sequence comes from Senegalimassilia sp., assembly GCA_963659315.1. Lineage (GTDB taxonomy): Bacteria > Bacillota > Clostridia > Lachnospirales > Lachnospiraceae > Roseburia. The sequence goes on from CAVKUD010000084.1 coordinate 10,712, forward strand.
ATATTCTGATTAAGTGCATAATAGGCTAACAGTCCAATATAGAGCACTACCATTGCATATGTAATTATTTTATTTATTATATGTAACGACCTCGCCAGCTTCGCATTTTTGCGAAACGGTCTGGTCATTTTGAGATAGGTATCTTTTTTCATCCTTATCCTCTGCTTTTATCTGAGCTAGTTTCCGTTTGTCACAGAATTTACATTCCCATTATTATCATTGTTTGAGTTGTTGGCTTTCTGGGCATCTCTGGCTGCCTTGTCGTTCATGTTATCGGTATTGTTATCTGTGGCATTATCTGCACCATTTTTTACATCATCACCCAGATTCTCCACGCCATCTACGACGCCATCACCTACGTCCTCTGCTGCATCAAGCACATCATCTGCTGCTCCTGCAGCCCCATCAATCACATTCTGCCCTGCATCATTGATTTCTGAACCAGCATCCTTGATACCATCTCCTAAAGTGGAAGTATCTTCCACTACAGAGTCCTTATTGGTGTCCTTCTTGTCGTTTGTTCCACAGGCTGCAAATAAACCCACTGCTGAAATTACAAGTGCTGTCAAAATAATCCATTTAATTTTTTTCATTATACAAATCTCCTTTTTTCATCGTATGAGATTAGTATGGTGAAAAAATCAATTATTATGCATCATACAGCAAATGTTCCAGTAAAAATATAAAAAATCTGCAATTACTCTCGCCTGTCCTGATAAGTGCCATTATATTATTGAGCACATACTCGCAGAATGCCTTCTGGTTTAGCTCCATATTCCATATAGAGCCAATAACCCGCTCATCCGCCTCAAGCACCCTCATAAACAGCCCCAGTGCCTGCTCCCTTGTGGTATCATCCATAGCAGACAGCCAGCTTATATCATGCTTGTAGAGTCTGCC
>CAVKUD010000085.1:0-11588 GCA_963659315.1 Senegalimassilia sp.
GTTGTACTGTTTGTCAATCCACCTATATAGTCTAAAGATACATCATAAAATTTGGCTAGAGTGATTGCTAATTCAAAAGGAAGTTCTCTTTTTCCTGTTTCATAATTGTAATATGTTGTGCGGTGCATATGAAGCAAATCAGCAAGCTCTCTGATGGATAAATCTTTATCCTCTCTTAAATCACGAAGTCGTGGATAGTATCCCATAGCATCACCTCGTTGACAAGTGTACATCATCTGTTGTACACTTATTTTGTTTGTACATCATATGACGGACAAAATGCCTGATTAGTATATGACTAATCAGCTAGAGGTATTCCCTAAAATATAATTTAATTGTGATAAACAGGAATTGGCTATGTGGTGTGGCAGGTTTTTTGTATTTATTTCGGAAAGAACACAGCTTCAACTATAATCATTACAATAACCAGCGAAAACATAATTGCAATATCTAAGAGTATAATTCCCAGATAGTGCAGCAAGGGCTTTTTACTTTTACATAGCGGAAAAAGGTTTTGTATGTTCATATAGTTAAGTCCACAAAAAATAGGTGCCAGAAAAACAAAAAATGAAAAAATCCTTTCAACCCAAAGGGCACCGCCATATGTGTTTTCTACCTGAAGAGTCAGGCTGCAGTACATGAGTAAGAGATAGCCTATAAACGCCAGTAACATTTTCCATGGAGTTTTGCTTCTGAAACCAGGAAGGGTAAAACCTGTCTTGCCTGAGCTTATCTTGGGAGCGTTTACTGAAAGCAATGCTTCTTTTAGTTCAGTCATTGATGAATAGCGTGATGAAGGTGTCATCTCGGTACATTTTTGGACTATCTGTTTATAACAATTAAGCGAATTGGAATCAGGACATTTAAGGCTTGTGAGCATTTCCTTTAGTACGATTCCCAGGGCATATATATCGGTCTGTGGTGATGATGAACCAAAACCATACTGTTCTGGAGCTGCATATCCAGGAGTGCCAAGAAGTATAGTATCGGAATTGGCACTACCAGAAAAATGTTTTGCAGCATTAAAATCTAAGAGGACAGCATAATTATAGCTTGTGATTATAATATTAGAGGGTTTTATATCACGATGAATTATAGCAGGAGTCAATGAGTGCAATGTTTCCAGAATATTACACAGCATCAGCATGTAGCCCTTAATATCTGTTATGGATAATTCAGAATTATCAATTTTTTCCTGTAAGGAAATCCCGCTTATGTATTCCTCGATAACTATTAGCTGCTTATTCTGCTCGTAGTAATTGATTATCTGTGGAATACCTGGGATAGGATTATTATATAAATGTTCATAAACCCTGATATTGTATACATCCAGAGTCTTTTGAACATAGATTTTATTAGAGCGTACAGATTGCACAAGGTATACCTTATGTTCTTTATTCAATGTTGAGATAATATTGTAATCACTCATGTTTAATTAACCTTTCGTGAAAGTATTCAAATGAAAGCATTTGATTTATAACTATAAGTATAGCAGATAGGAGGCGCTTATGAGCCAAAAAAAGACAAAAGAACTTGTGGATATTTTAGGGCAGACCCATATTTCTGATTTTGATAAGTTTTGCAAGGAGCAAAAGGATAGCATGGACCCTGAGCAAAATGCATTTTCAGAGTATGTAAAGGGACTGCTTAGAAAAAAGAAAATTACGCAGCAGATGGTGTTTTTGAAGGCTGATATACCAGAAAGATATGGTTATAAGCTTTTGTCAGGAGAAAAACATACAAGGCAGCGAGACGTGATTTTGCGAATCTGCTATGCGGCAGAGATGACACTTGATGAGACACAGAAGGCATTGCAAAAATACGAAATGCCACAGTTATATGTCAAAATTCCAAGAGATGCTCTTCTTATGATAATATTCAAAGACCGTCCGGGTGGTATTATTGAGGTAAATGAGTTACTAAAGGAAAAAGGCATGGATATGCTCAGAACAAGCGGCATGCAGGAATAGTATTTGAAAATTGCCACCCCTGCGGGGGCAACGCCCAGCCAAGTGCAATGATATAATAGTCCTACAAATTTCAGAGGAGGACTTAATATATGAAAAAAAGAGCTAAGCTTCTTGCACTTGTACTTAGTTTGACGGCGGTGTGTACTATGCTGTTTGGATGTGGCTCAGATGCAGGAGAAAAGAAACAGATTGTTACATCAGGAACTGAGGCAGGGGAGGCAGCAGTGTCAGAAAATGTAGGCGGAGATTCAGCTGCTGACGAGACTTCAGCCGATGAGAGCATTACAGAACAGGTGCTGGTAGACCAGGATGGAATTAAAATTACAGCAACTGAGTATGTGACGGATGATATCTGGGGCGATGGAATAAAGCTTATAGTCGAGAATACATCTGACAATGATTATACAGTTGGATGCGATGCCTTGATTGTAAATGACTATATGATAACGGATTTATTTAGTGCTGATGTTGCAGCAGGAAAGAAATCAAATGAGGTAATGTATCTTTCATCATCAGAGTTAAAGGCGGCAGGAATAGACGTTGTAGGCAAGGTTGAGATGTATTTCCATGCATATGACTCAAATTGGGATAGTATTTTCCAGAATGTTTATTCTGAAATTGAAACTTCCCAGTACTCAAATATGGATACAAGTCCAAATGATGAGGGTACAGAGCTTTATAACGAAAATGGCGTAAGGATAGTAGGAAAGACCGTGGATGAAAATTCATTTTGGGGAACAGCAATCTTACTCTATGTTGAAAATGCATCAGGGCAGAATGTAGGCATAAGTGTAGATAATATGTCAATTAATGGATTTATGATGTCGCCATTCTTCTCCACAACTGTATATGATGGAAAGAAAGCCATAGATGATATAACAGTCTTTTCAAGTGATTTAGAGGAAAATGGCATAGAGTCCATAGATGAAGTAGAGCTTAAATTCCATATTTATAATGCAGACAGTTATGAGACAATAGCTGATTCAGATGCTATTACATTTTCAGCACAGTAGGAGGAAGGCAAAATGAAGGTTTGGAAATTAGTATCAGGCATTTTATCGATTGTATTATTTGTTTTTGTATCATTTCAATCATGTGCGGCAGGTCTTTCAAACGCACTTGAAGCAAATGGAGAAGTTTCAGGAACTGCTGGAATAATGGTTGCAGTTTTTATGCTTGCAGGAGGAATTGTTTCAATAGCTACACGCAAAGCCAAGGGAAAGGGTGGTAACATTGCGCTTATAATTCTTTTTGGTATAGCAGCACTTGTCGGCTTTACAAATTATGGCAGTTATTCGGATTTGGCAATATGGTCGGGTTGGTGCCTGATTAATGTTGTGCTTGCAGTTATTGCGATGATAACTGGTAAGAAGAAAATTAAGGATGGAAGTGTCAATGAATTGACAAAATAAATTCAAATGTTACAATTTAGCTAGGCAAAAGCTATAAAAGTTACCATAAGGCAACTAAAAGAAAAACCAGCGTGTGTGAGACGCTGGTTTTTCTTTTTAATATGGTATAAAATAGTCCTGTCACAACAAACGCATTGGGGAAAATCACATGGCAATAATATTCGATTTCAACGGCACAATGTTCTTTGACGAAGCCTTTCAGGAGCAAGCCTGGAGAAGCTTCATAGGGCAGAAGATAAACCGTGCTGTTACAGATGATGAGTTCAGAAAGTACATACATGGCAGAAATGCGGACTTCACAATGGAGTACTTTTTACAGAAGTCATTCACAAGAAGTGAGGTAGAAGCCTTAGAGGAGGAAAAGGAGCTTATATACAGGGAGCTATGCCTGAAAAGCAGGGATTTCAAGCTGGCACCTGGACTTATAGACTTTCTTGACGAGCTAAAGCTTAATAAGGTGAAAATTAACATCGCCACAGCTTCAGGCTGGAACAATGTAAAATTCTTTTTTGAAAATCTAAACCTTTCAAAATGGTTTGACATTAGCAGGCTGGTATACAATGATGGAAGCTGTAGGGGTAAGCCTGCGCCAGATATGTACTTAAAGGCAGCGGAGAAGCTTGGCGTGACAATGAGCGAGTGTTTTGTCTTTGAGGATTCGGAGTCGGGAATCGAGGCTGCAAGGCGGGCTGAGGCAAAGGGAGTAGTGAAGGTGATATCAGGCAAGGCGATTGCATCTGAGAGCAAGGCGGATTTGGAAATCACCACATATGCAGGGCTTGATTATAAGCAGTTTGTATGAATATGGCGATGCGGTTTGCATATAGGCTTATGCAGATGATGAAACAATGCAATTAAGGTTAGAGAATAGAGGAGAAAACATGGAAATAGGAAATTTTGAAAAAGTAATCGAAAACAAAGAAATAGAGCAGATTGCTTCAAGTATATTAAATGAAGATGTAGAGCAAATCTCACGTATCTGCGAGCAGTGGGGAGAAAACGAGGACGAGGTGCGTGAGTACAATGTCTACATCATTACCACAGCTTCAAAAAAAGCAATCTTAAAGAAAACAGAGAAAATCGAGTCAGACATCTATACAAAATATTTATCAAAGGGTGATTTTAATGTGCCACATCTGTATGGCTCTTTGGAAAAAGATGATGACAACTGGATTTGCATAGATATGATTGAGGGAGATGACCTCAGAGATATGACGGATGAAATCGCTTTATCGGCAGCTAAAACTCTGGGCAGCATACAGGAGTGCTTCTGGACAGAAGACCTTGAGTGTACCACTGAGGATGAGGTAAAGGGCAGATTTATAAAATACTGGCAGAGAGTATTGCGCCGTGCCCAGTTCCTTGCGGACAAGCCAGTTTTACGAAAGGCTTACCAGATATTCTTAGACCGCCAGCTGACAGCACCATGTACTTTGTCGAATGGAGATTTTCTTGAGTTTAATGCTATGTTTGATGGTGAAAAGGTTGTAATGATTGACTGGGGCTTTGGTGGTATGATGCCTTATTCCCTTGATATTGCCAGATTTATCGCCCATGCAACAGAGACCCGCTGCACATTTCCTTTTTATATGAATGATTCCCAGAAGGAATTGTTTTTAAATGAGGTTTATGCAGGATTAAAGGATAAGATATCTTATGAGCAGTTCAGATTTGATATCAAATTAGCTTTATTAAATGAGTATGTTGAGTTTGTGGAAGCCGAAGAGGATGAGGGTGACTGGTATCTTGAGCATGCGGAGGAGATTGCACAGGAGATATGTGAGGAATACGAGGCATGATACATTTAGAATCCATAACAGAAGAAAACTGGAGAGAAGATTTGTCAGTAGCAGAGTCGCAAAAGAGGTATGTATCAGACCCGATGAGACTGCTTGCACGGGCTTACGCTTATCGTGACAAGAGAAGTTGTGCATGTATGATATATGATGATGACAGACCTGTGGGTATGGCTATGTATTACGATTGTCCTGAATGTCAGGCATATGATTTAAGCCAGCTGTTTATTGATGAAAAATATCAGGGAAAAGGCTATGGCAGAGAGGCTGCAAACCAGCTTCTCAATCGTATGCAAAATGACAAAAAGTATGACAAAGTTGTGCTTTGCTATATAGAGGGAAACAATCAGGCGAGATCACTATACGAGAGCCTTGGATTTGTTCATACAGGTGAAGCAGATGGTGACGAAATTGTTATGATGAAGCAGTTATCATAGCAGGTGGAATGAAAGGAACTAAAAAATATGAAACCCGAAGAAATGTGGAGCAAATTCTGCTCCGAAAACAATATAGACCCAGACACTAATTACGAGGCATGGCAGTTTGGTGATGCCCCTGACAATCTGGCAGCTCTGGTTGTGCTTGGAATCAAGTACGCCACAGCATCCCTCTATGATTTGTACGCATTGGAGGATGAAGAGCCAATGCCACAGGTGGGTGACTACAGTATTGTCCTGAATTCAAAGGATGAGGCAGTCTGTGTGATTCAGACCACTAAGCTTGAAGTGGTTCCATTTGATGAGGTGGATGAGAAGCAGGCAGTAGGAGAGGGCGAAGGTGACAAGAGCCTTGCCTATTGGCGCCGTGTGCATGATAAGTTTTTCAAAGAGCTGGTAGAAGAATATGGTGGAGAGTTTAATGAGAAAAGCAGGATTCTCTGCGAGACCTTTAAGCTCTGCTACAGTGAGTATACAGTGGATAAGATGGAAGATAAATCTGGGCAGGTGTGCTACGCTGTCAGCAGTGAGGGCGCATTATGCGGACATTACTACATAGAAAATAAGCCAGACTGCTTTGAGCTTTCTCTTGATATAGAGCCAGACATGTGCGGTCAGGGCAGAGAGGACTGGATTAAGCAGCTCGCACTTGCTACAGTTGAGGATATGGACTCAACAAAACCTGTAAAAATGGAGACAGTTTAGAAGAATGAAAGACAAATATCAAAAAACAATGTATGCCTGTTTCGTAGGCTATATCGTGCAGGCAATAGTAAATAATTTTGTTCCCCTGCTTTTTCTTACCTTTGAGAGCAGCTACAATATACCCCTAAGCCAGATTACAATGCTTATAACCTTTAACTTTGGAATCCAGCTTATAGTAGACCTGCTTTCCACCAAATTCGTGGACAAGATAGGCTACAGGGTATCAATAGTTATGGCGCATGTATTCGCAGCAGTTGGACTAATCGGGCTTGTTATTCTGCCAGATTTGCTGCCAAATGCCTTTGCAGGACTTCTCATTGCAGTTGTAATCTATGCCATTGGAGGAGGTCTGATAGAGGTGCTTATCAGCCCTATCATGGAGAGCTGCCCTACAGAAAATAAGGAAAAGGCAATGAGTCTTTTGCACTCATTTTACTGTTGGGGACATGTGGGAGTTGTGCTTTTATCAACCCTGTTCTTTAGGCTTTTTGGAATAGAAAACTGGAAAATCCTTGCCGTAATCTGGGCTGTCATACCTATTGTAAATGGCATTGTATTTTGTAAGGCACCTATCGCATCACTTATCGAAGAGGGCGAGACAGGAATGTCTATCCGTGACCTGTGCAAAAGCCAGATGTTTTGGATTCTCATGCTTATGATGGTCTGCGCAGGAGCCAGCGAACAGGCAGTGAGCCAGTGGGCTTCAACCTTTGCAGAGCAGGGACTGGGAGTGACAAAGACAATCGGAGACCTGGCAGGACCTATGGCATTTGCCATACTTATGGGAAGTGCGAGAGCCTTTTATGGCAAATTCGGAGAAAAAATAGATTTGGATAAATTCATGATGGGCAGCAGCCTATTATGCGTTATTGCTTATCTGTGCATATCCCTGTCGCCATGGCCATTTATTTCACTTGTGGGCTGTGCTTTATGTGGCTTGTCTGTTGGCATTATGTGGCCTGGCACCTTCAGCAAGGCATCTGCGACCTTGAAAAATGGTGGAACTGCCATGTTTGCGCTTCTTGCATTGGCAGGAGATGTGGGCTGCTCAGGTGGACCTACTCTTGTGGGCTTTGTCACAGGACAGGTGTCCAATAACCTGAAGCTTGGCATACTTGCAGGAATTGTATTTCCTATACTTCTTATAGTGGCGGAGATTGCGCTTAAGGGGAGAAAAAGGGCTGCAAAATAATTGATGGGAAAGAGTGTCATTTTATGAAAAAAGCTTATTACCACTTACCCGGCTTATTTGAATTTTACGAATTTTATAGCGTTTTTCTTCCATTATACCGCACCCACAGAGACTATTTTTACGATTGGTGCGACATAGGCTCAATCTATGGAGCATCCGCCGACTGCCTTTGGGGCGGTGGAAGAGCTGGATTTGGGGAAGCAAATCCGACAGATGTGATGGAACTCATGCAGGAATATGGGATTTCTGCGAGGCTGACCTTCAGTAATTCCCTGCTCAGGGAGGAGCATTTGTCTGACAGAAGGTGCAATGACTTGTGCAGGCTGTTTGAGACAGGAGGCACAGGCAGGTCAAATGGTGTAATTGTACATTCAGATTTGCTGGCAGAGTATTTACAGGAAAATTATCCAGACCTATATCTGGTTTCCTCAACCACAAAGGTTCTTACGGATTTTGGTGATTTGCGAAAGGAATTAGATCGCAGGGAGTTTTGCTATGTAGTGCCAGATTTTAGGCTGAATAAGGCATTTGATAAGCTAGACAGTCTGACCCAGCCGCAAAAGGATAAGGTAGAGTTCTTGTGCAACGAGTGCTGTTCCTTTGGATGCGTAGACAGAAAGGCATGCTATGAGAATGTAAGCCGTAAAAATCTGGGTGAGCCATGCCCTGACCATTACTGCACAGCGCCAGACTCTGAGGGCGGATATAGGTTTTCCAAGGTTATGAAAAATCCAGGTTTTATAGGTGTAGATGATATAAAAAACAGATATTTGACAATGGGATTTAGCAACTATAAAATAGAGGGGCGTGGTCTGGGAAGCGCACTGTTACTTGAGTTTGTTCTATATTATATGACCAGACCTGAGTATCAGATTAATGTGAGAGAGGAAATATATCTGGATAATATGCTGGATTTATTTTGATGCAGAGAATTTACACATGGAGGTATAAAATGTACGACGTATTGATTATCGGAGCAGGACCAGGAGGAATCTTCACTGCTTATGAATTAATGGAAAAGAACCCAAAGCTTAAGGTCGCAGTATTTGAGATGGGACATGAGCTTAAGAAGCGTAAATGCCCAATAGATGGAGACAAAATCAAATCATGTATACACTGCAAGAGCTGTTCAATCATGAGCGGTTTTGGTGGAGCAGGCGCATTTTCGGATGGAAAATACAATATCACTAACGATTTTGGTGGCACTCTCTATCAGTATATAGGCAAAAAAGAAGCGATTGATTTGATGGAGTATGTTGACAAGATTAATCTTGCCTTTGGTGGTGAGGGAACAAAGCTTTACTCTACAGCAGGCACTTCAATCAAAAAGACCTGTATGCAGAATGGCTTGCATTTGCTGGATGCATCTGTCCGTCACCTTGGAACAGACATTAACTATGTGGTGTTAGAGCACCTCTATGATCATCTTAAGGATACTGTTGATTTCTATTTTGACTGCGTGATTGACACAGTTGAGAAAACTGACAAGGGCTACAAAATCTACAGTGGTGATGATGCATATGAGGGAAGCAAGTGTGTTATTTCCGCAGGACGAAGCGGAAGCAAATGGATGGAAAAGGTGTGCAGTGACCTGGATATAAACACCAATTCAAACCGTGTGGATATAGGAGTCCGTGTGGAGCTTCCTGCTGAGATTTTCTCACACCTGACAGATGAGTTATACGAGAGCAAGATTGTATACCGAACAGAAAAATACGAGGATTTAGTCCGTACCTTCTGTATGAATCCAAAGGGTGCTGTTGTAAACGAGAATACCAATGGTATTATCACCGTAAACGGACACAGCTACGAGGATCCTGCAAAGCAGACTAATAATACTAACTTTGCACTTTTGGTGGCAAAGCATTTTTCAGAGCCATTCAAGGATTCAAACGGATATGGCGAGAGCATTGCCAAGCTCAGCAACATGCTTGGTGGTGGAGTTATCGTACAGCGATTTGGAGATTTAGTCCGTGGACAGAGAAGTACAGAAAAGCGTATCAAGGAGTCATTTACAGTTCCTACACTAAACGCTACAGCAGGAGACTTAAGCCTTGTGCTCCCTAAGCGTATTTTAGATGGCATTATCGAGATGATTTATGCACTTGATAAGGTAGCACCAGGTACAGCAAATGATGACACCCTGCTCTATGGTGTGGAGGTTAAATTCTACAACATGGAGGTGGAGGTAGATAATAACCTGATGACCCGCCACAAGGATTTGTATGTGATTGGTGACGGAAGTGGTATCACACATTCACTTTCCCATGCATCTGCAAGTGGAGTGTACGTTGCGAGACAGATTGTGCAGGAGAAATAAAAATAGTATAGTTTGTAAATGTTCCCCATCAGTGTTTGCTGATGGGGAATTTTGTCACGCAGGTTCGGTTGGGTTTAATCCACTTAAAACAGATTGATAAGTTTCTCCCAGAAAGAAGTCTTTTCAGCAGCAGCTTCTTCCTCCTCTTCAGCCTCTGGCTTTTCAATGGCAGATGTCTTTATGACAAACTGCACAGATTTAACATTTGTATTCTTATCAGATACAAATGAGACTGGCTCTGAGTCATCACCAGATATTGAGGCAATCATTTCATCAATGCTGTCTTCAACCTGGGTATCCATAGTAGAAGTCTTATCATAGAATTCGTCAGTGCCATCATACAATTCAGATGTACCGTCATATAAAGTGTCTATGCCATCGCACAGGGTTACGGTCGCATCCTTTAAGCTTCCAGTTCCGTTTAACAGCTCCTTGCTTCCAGAAGCCAGTGAGCTTGTGCCATTTACCAGATCTGAGTAGCCAGCTACTATTGTGGCTACACCATCTGTATATTCAGTAATTCCAGAATCAAGACTTGAATAGTTTGATACAAGTAAATCTATACCACTTTTAAGAGTGGTCATGTTCACTGTCAAATCAGATAGTGTGTTTGTAAGAGTCACGATTGCGGCATCAAAGCTATCATAATTTGTCTTAAGCTCTGACAAGCCGCTAACCAGTGAGTCCATTCCGGATGATACAGTGTTTAAGTATACCTCTGTTCCATTGATTGCGGCATTGTTTCCTGTCAGGAGAGTGACTAAATTCTTAAGGCTTTCGATTTGAGTCTCAAGCTGTGCGACCTGGGCAGCCTGCATTGCATATGCCTCAGAGCCCTCATAGGCTGGGTTGGTGTTTTTCAGCTGCTCCATCTGAGCCTGCAGCTGACTCAGAGAGGTCTCAAGCCCTGTAATCTGTTCGGACAGAGAGGCGATAGCGGCAGTATTTCCAGCCTGAAGCTGGTCTATATCCAGACCACCGTTATTCATGGCAGCCTTGTATGACTGATATGACAGATTTGCCTGTAATGACACGGCACCATCATATAAGTCGCTTATACCCTGCTTGATAGCAGATGAACTGCTTGTTAACTGGGCAAGCTGGTCGGTTGACATAGACACGCCTGCCAGACCTGACTGAATAGTGGCAAGAGCATCCTTAACCTGTGAGGAGCCGCCCGTTAAATCGCCTGATTTTGAGTTTAATGTATTAAGTCCTGTCTGCAGGGTGGCAACGCCCTGATTTAAGGAAGTGATACCATTGTCGAGAGTGCCTGTTGCAGAGTAGAGGGTGTTCACACCATCGCTTAAGGCATCTCCGCCATCGGAAAGCTTTGAAGCTCCGTCATTTACAGCCTCGGCTCCATCATTTATGCTCTTTGCTGCATCCATGATTTCTGATACCTTATCCATCAGCTCTGCATCATCTATTTCCACATTTAGGTCAAGCTTGATACCGTTTATGGTGATTGCATCCATCTCGAAATCTGTGACATCTGCACTGATTGTGGCATCCAGTCCTTTTCCCGGGAGGATTGTGTAGCTAATCTGCTTATCAGAGCCCACGTTTGCAAGAGTTGCTCCGTCTGCTGTGATATTTTTGCACAAATCAGTGTCAAGTGTTACTGCTGCCTGCAAAGCATAGCTGTCGTAGTAATCATTTTTGCAGGCGGTATTGTCTGTGATTTTTATTTTTATTTCAAGGGCTCCGGACTTGCCTGCCAGCTCATCAGGAGATATCTCTTTTCCATCCAGAC
>CAVKUD010000086.1:0-11545 GCA_963659315.1 Senegalimassilia sp.
CTCGTAGCCGTTTGATGCATCAATAGGACTGATTGCTGTGTAGGTAGAAAACTCCTCGCCAGGGTACAGAACTGTACCATTAATCAGGCTGCAGGCATTCTTTACGTTTGCTGAACGTCCTGCAGATGAGGTACTGAAGTCTGTAGAGTATTTTCCGAGTACATCCTTTATACTCTTCAACTCCTCCTCACTGCCCTCTGGCTCCACAGTGTTGACAACAAGGTCTATCTCATTGTTATCCTCGCTCCAGTCGTTTGCGATAAAATCATTTATTGCATAGACAGAATTGACAATGTCAACCTCCTGTCCCTCTTTACCCTTTACATACTCAAAGCCATTCTCAGTTTTGACAACAGAATTGTTCTCTGCCTGAACACTAATTGCATCACTGTTGTTGTAGAGATACATGGCGGTCTTCTGCTTATCCACGCCCAGGTGCATGCTCACTGTAATCTGCTCAGACTGTAAATCTGTGACATCCTTAAATCTTGTGATAAGGTTACCTGTATTTCCAACTGCGAGGGCTTCCTCCACAGCCGCATCCACATCTGCTGTTATGCTCATGTCCTCAGCTGTTGCATTGATGCTTCCCACATCTGTTTTCAACACAAATGTTGCGTTATTCAAGCCATTCACGTATTCATTTACAGCCTCTGTCGCCTCAGACTTGCTCATTCCGCCTACATTGACTGCGCCGATATTAACGCCCTCTGATATAACCGCTTTATTCAAATTAGCAGCCTTTGTCTCTTCCCTGCCTGCAAAAAGTGCTATAGTCATAGCAGCCATTCCCAAGCCAAAAGCAATCTTCTTCAAATTCTTCATCATGCTATCCTCTTTTACATATTCTCTAATTACGCATAGTCACATCTAGCTTCATATTTTAACATAATCGCCCGATTTTTCAAGAAAGATTGCTAAACTACAAAAGCCGAAACCAAAGTAGTCACAACCATTGCAACTACAACAATTAGCACAATTGCAGTGATTAATTTCTGGTTTTTTCTGTTATTAAAATTATACATCCTATTCACCTCGTCAGAAAAATACGATATACTATAGGTAGTTTTTCACAGAAAGGACCCATAGTATCATGCCATTTTTTACTATATTTTTTGTCTTATTTCTTATATTTATAGGCTTCCGCTTCAAGAAGTCAGGCTCAGACCAGGATTCCATCAATGAGAAATTCTGGGAACGTGAGCGTGAGGCAAATGCCACCCGTAAGAAAGATATAAGTAATCTCAACTATATTATCATACCTGAGGATTTATTTCCATTTAATCTTAACACCGATGTTGAAAATTCACTCTCAGCCTTAAGGGGCAAGAAAATGCTGAATCTCACAGGCAAGACCAACACTGACATCAAGCTAGAGTATGGCATGCAGAATCTTGAAGAATTGTCACAGTATGACGACAACTTCACCGAATTTGTAAGGCTTGTGCCCCTCTACTGTGATGAGTTAGTTGCAAATAACCAGAGAGACTCTGCAAAAAAAGCTCTGGAATTTGCAGTGAACAATCACGCTGACTCCAAAGCTGTTTTTACCCGTCTTGCTGATATGTACAGAGAAGATGGCGAGTCTGACAAGGCAGACCAGCTGATTGATATAGCAGGTGAGCTTAACTCCCTGTCAAAGCACGTCATAATCAGTGCTTTAAGCGACCATAACGACTGATATATTCATCCTGTATTCTGGATGCCTGGCTCCTGGTGAGAGTCTCCCAGTATATAGGCTCTGTAATATCAAATGCTTCCCTAAACTCCCGTAACCGCTCTATCTGGTGAGCTGTTGCAGGAGTTTGTTTTTTTGCCTTATAGACTAACTGCTGGGGCTTAAAATCCTTATCTCCTTTTTCTATGGCAATGTCCTGAAGCTTCTCAAACACCTGTCTGGTCTCAAGTGCATCATCCAAGGCTCTGTGGGCATTTTCCCTGTTTATATCAAAATACTCACATAAACTCTCAAGCTTTTTAGGCATGTCTGCTGGCAGATAGCGTCTGGCAAGCTTCAGGGTGTCATAGGCAGACATTGACAGGGACAGCTTGTGATTTACTGCCCACTGCTTGATAAAGCTATAATCAAAATTGATATTCTGTCCTACCAGCACATCATCACCGATAAAATCGATAAGCCCCTGTACCGCCTTATCCATTTCCTCGCCACTTGCAGCCATCTCATCAGTTATGCCTGTCAGAGCTGTGACTTTTTCAGGAATTGGAATCTGTGGGTCTACAAGCATGGCATAGGTATCTGCCACCTCGCCGCCTCTGACACGCACAGCTCCTATCTCTATTATCTTATCCAGCTTTGCGGCAAGCCCTGTCATCTCCAGGTCAACTACCGTGTAATCCTCAATCCTTTTCATACTCTACATACTCGATTCCAGCCTGATTATCCAGCGGGTCCCTGTCATCATAGTGAAAGAGCACCCAGACAGGCATTTCCTCCCTAACCGGCAAAATATCAATAGACCTCTGATGTTTATCCGGAAACCTGTAATGAAATGGTTCAACATGTGACAGTTTACCATTTGTACAGTATCTTCGGGTCATTTTCTTAAAATCCGCAGCATCCACAGCCCAGCCTGGTCTGCTCTTGCAGTTTTCCCTGTAATACAGGTCAAAGACAAGCGCCTCCTCAAGCATCTGCATTATGCCGTCTGCGTCTGAAGCTGCCTCTCCAGCCCTAAGCTCCTCCTGCATAAACTCCAGCAGTATCTCACACCTTCTGATTCTGGAATGGCTCATGGCAAGATAGCCCTTTTTCTCATAGAAGTCACCCAGTCTCTGAAAGAAAACAAAGGCGCTGTCATAGAGCACATCCATAAGCTTCATGGTGATTTCAAACTGTCCACTGTTGTAGTAGACTTCAAGCATTTCTTCCACCTTCTTGATACGCAGAACATCATCAAAGCTTATCCATTTTGTGGATAAGACCTCGTATGGCGGCTTGTCATGGTAGATAATTCCATATTCAGCTGCATGCTCATACATAAATGAGCCTTTTAGCACCTTTAGGAAGCCAAGCTGTAACTGGTTAGGCTTAAGTGCATACACTTCATCAAAGGATTTTGCAAAGCTGTCATAATCCTCAAAGGGAAGTCCTGCAATCAAATCCAGATGCTCATGTACATTCTCACCAGCCTGTATGGCTCTCACGACCTCCTTAAGCCTCTCAAGCTTCATGGTTCTGTGTATCTCTTTTATGGTGACCTCATTGGTTGACTGGACTCCAATCTCAAGCTGTATGAGTCCCGGTCTCATGTCACTGATCAGCTTTAATTCTTCCTCATTTATCAGGTCTGCTGATATTTCAAAATGGAAATTGGTCACTCCGTTATCATGCTCCTTGATAAAACGCCATATTTCCATGGCGTGGGCATGATTACAGTTAAAGGTTCTGTCTACGAACTTAATCTGTGGTACCTTCTGCTCTATAAAAAATAAAAGTTCCTTTTTTACCAGCTCTGTATCTCTGAACCTCAATGATTTATCCACAGAGGACAGACAGTAACTGCAGGAAAAAGGACAGCCTCTGCTGCTCTCATAATATATGATACGGTTGGAAAAATCCTCCATTGTATCATAACAAAATGGAATCCTGCTCATATCCATAATTGCTCTGGATTTTGTAACATGAATTCCATCCCTGTCTCTGTATGCTATGCCGTCGATGGCCTCAAGCGCTTTCTTCCCTGCATAATAATCGCAGACTTCCCTGAATGTCTCCTCGCCCTCGCCAATCATGATACCGTCTATCTCAGGATGACCTGCGAGGAAGTCCTCCACCTCGTAGGACACCTCCGGTCCTCCAACCCAGACAGGTGTATCAGGGCATATCTTTTTAAACTCTCTGGCAACTGACTCCACATAGTCAAGATTCCATATATACACCGAAAAGCAGAGTATATCAGGCTTTCTCTTATAGATTTCCTCAAGGATATAATCCTTCTGGTTATTGATGGTAAACTCTGCCAGTTCAATCTGGGATTTGTAGTCTCCTGCACATGCTCTGAGTGAGTAAATCGCCAGATTGGAATGTATATATTTTGCATTAATCGCTGTAAGTAGAATCTTCATTGCACTCCTAATTTTTCAAAACACATCTTATGATAATATCTATTCCTGCTATCCAGAAAAGTATGGCTCCTGCCAGGTATACCTTGGTTTTCTGCTCAAAGCCAAAATGATAGCCTGTATACACGCCAGCTATTATACACACAATTGTGAGCACCGCAACCATTATAAGTATCGCCAGCAGTCCGGTGTTTAAAAAGCCAAAGGCTATACCGGCAAGGATTGTATATATGCTGGTAACTGTAGCTATGCGGACAGCCCTTTTCATACTTATATGCTCCTGCAGGCGTTCCTCGATTCTCTCATTTTTTACCGCCTTAACCACAAGCCTTATTCCCAGACAGATGAGTATGACAATTGAGAGGATTTCTCCCAAGAGAGCCTCATCTGACACCGGATTTTTCTTCAACAATAATGTAGACAGAAAATATCCTATATACATGGAAACCAACTGAAATATAGCAATCAGCACGCAAATCTTTGACAGCTGTTTTTTATTTACTTTACTCACAAGAGAGCCCTGACACTCCATTGCTGCGAATATATCAAGGGATGCACCCGCAACAATCAACAGATTTTCTATCCAGCTCATTGTGCTCCTCCTAGATTGTACTTCCTTCATTATACGAGGGAAGCTTTGATTTTGCAATACAGAGAACCTGCCACCAACCGAACCTGCCACTGGCAGCTTCTCTGGATGCATGGCAACTGGCAGCTTCTCTTGCATACTTTGGCATTAAATATATGGCACCTTTCGTAATCTTGTATACAAAAGGTGCCATGTCTAAATGTTTCACTATTATATTAATACATCCACATCATTACTCAGCATCTGCTGTCTTGATAGAGCCAAGCTTGTATACAAACTTGACACTTCCATTTGCTCCGTCTGCAATTCCTGCATATGACTGGTAGTCTGCTCCTGCATCAAGTGTAGCCTGAAGCTTATTTGCAAGAGGCTTGATGTCGCCATTGTATGCGTCGAGAATCTTGTTGATTCCCTTCTCGTTAAACTCGACGATTCCATCTGCCAGGGTATGTGAACCCTCTGCCAGAGTATCTGCTCCATCTGAGAGTTGGACTGTGCCATCTGCTAGCTGGCTTGCTCCATCAAGTAAGGTCTTGTTGTTTGATACCAGTGTATTTGAACCATTTACAAGCTGGGTAATGCCAGATGTAAGGGCTGGTGCTGAGTCAGCTAAAGTCTGTGTTCCTGCTGCCAGTGCCTGCATACCTGATACAAGACTGTAGCCGTTTGCCTGTGTGGCATTGATTGATGATGCTACTGTTGCCTTGGTCTGCTCTGCCGCAGATACTGCTGCCTGCTCTGCTCCTGATACTGCACCTGTGTAGGCTGCTGTTGCTGCTGCCTGACCTGCTGCTGTAACTGCTGCTTCTCCTGCAACTGACTTTGACGCTGTGACTGCAGCCTCTCCTGCTACAGACTTAGCTGCTGTGACTGCTGCTTCCTCTGCTACTGTCTTTGATGCTTCAACTGCTGCGTTTCCTGCTACTGTCTTTGATGTTTCTACTGCTGTGGTCGCTGCCACCTCCTTTGAAACTGTCTTGGCTGTGTCTGCAACACTTCCTGACAGGTCAGCTATGATTTTGTCAACATTCTGGCTTATAAGAGTCTGCACATAGGCCTCAGCTGCACCAGCTCCATATTTACTGTCATATACAGCCACTGCTGTATTATAATCTGGCAGCGTAGTTCCGGCAATCTTTGACACCTGCTCTGTAAATCCAGCCTGTACTATAGGTGTCACTCCATTTGTAAGCACTGCAACAAGCTGTGTATTTTCTTTAAGTGCTGATGCTGCTGTATCAGCTATCTCAGATGTAAGTCCTGCATTAAATCTGCTTTCTACAGCTCCTGTCACCTGACTTTTTATAGTGTCTGCCTGGGCATCTACGCTTGATGCCACCTGGCTCTTTATGGTGTCTGCCTGGGCATCTACGCTCGATGCCACCTGACTCTTTATGGTGTCTGCCTGGGCATCTACACTTGATGCTACCTGGCTCTTTATGGTGTCTGCCTGAGTATCTACATTGGCTGATACCTGACTCTTTATGCCATCTGCCTGTGAGCTTACAGTCTTTGAAGCCTGCTCCTCAATGGCAGATTTCTGGGCTTCGATTGTGCCGTCCACCTGAGTTATAAGAGTCTGCTTCTCGCTGTCTGTAAAGGCTGTTGATACAGTGCTGTTAAGCAATGCCACACCATCGCTTAATGACTTTGCGCTTGAATTAAGTGTTGCAATTCCTGATGTCAGGCTTGGCACGCTGGCATTTAATGTGTTAAGTCCTGTGTTAATCTGGTTTGCTCCATCTGTGTATGATGCAAGTCCAGTCTTAAGTGTGTTCATGCCATCCTTTAAGGTCTTGGCACCATCTGCAAGTGTGTCTGCTCCATCTGCAAGCTCTGCTGAGCCATCCTGAAGCTGTTCTGTTGCATCAGACAGCTCATCAAGGAGATCGTCTACAGAATCAAGGCTTGCTCCATCTACTCCCACATAGTTAGCTGCATTTACTACAAATGTCATGGCTGTGGAAAGTGAGAAGTCCTCCACATCAGCTGTCACTTCAAAGTCCTCAGGGATTGTCACATCATCTGAGAAATCCTCAGCGTCCACATCAAGGCTGTCTGACAGTCCTGGCAGGGCATATCCGATTACAATGCTTGAACCATTGTTTTCCTTTACGTCTCCGTTTGTCACCTCTATATTAGAGAAGCTGTCGTCCAGTACAAGTCCTGTTATGGCTGCAAATGGTACTGAAACTGTTACCTTTTCACCGTTTACTGTCTCTGTGTAACTGGTGTTATTTGTATAATCAAAATGGATTGTGACTTTTCCAGATTTTCCTGCCAGATCCTCTGGTGATATTTCCTCCCCATCAAGGTAGTATGTCACCTTCTGGCTGACTGGTGCCTCTGCATTTGTGGTTCCCTGATAGTAGATGTCGTTGCCATCTGCCTTCCACTGGAGCTTGTCGCCATCCTGGGTGAATTCCTCGTCACCCTTTACGTTTTCAATATCAGACAGTGATGATACATCCTCTATTGTATCCTTGCCATCCCTGTTGTAGAGATGGTCTGAAACTATTGTCTTGTCAACATTTCCAGATGCGTCTGTTATAAAATATACTGTTTCCTCTTTATCCATATCCTTCTTAGATACAGATACATTACCTAATAACTCGTCCTCAAGGCCTTCATCCTCAGATACCTCTTCTGCTTCAGCTGCCTCGGTTCCCTCTTCCGAAACAACTGTATCATTTTTCTCAGCCCTTACTGTGTATGTTCCCACACCGCCGCCTATCAAGGCGATTGTGAGCACTCCTGCTACAACTCTTACAACATATTTGTTTTTTAATTTATTCTTTAATTCAGGTAATTTCATTGTTTTTGCCTCCTGTCTATACTGCTTTGTTCTTATTCTTAAATCCTGCACTTGTTGCAACTATGACCTTGTCAAATACCATAAACAGTGATGGCAGTACAAGAATTACAACAAACATACTGATGATTGCGCCTCTTGCCATAAGCATACAGAGTGAACCAATCATATCGATGTTAGAGTAAAGCGCAACACCAAATGTAGCTGCAAAGAATGTAAGGGCTGAAACCATTACAGACTGTGCTGAATTCTTGAGTGCATCTGTGATTGCTTCCTTTTTCTCAAGTCCGTTGTAGCGGTTCTTCTTATACTTATTGGTAAGCAAAATCGCATAGTCTACTGTGGCACCTAACTGGATAGTTCCTATTACAATAGAAGCTATGAACGGTAAAACCGAACCAGTGTATGCTGGGATTCCCATGTTGATGAAGATACCAAACTCAATCACTGATACCAGTATGATTGGCAGTGAGATTGACTTAAATACCAGGGCAATTATTATGAAAATAGCTATGATTGATATAGCACTTACTCTTGCAAAGTCAGTATCTGTAATCTCAATCAAGTCCTTGGTACATGGTGCTTCACCGATTACCATTGCCGTATCGTCGTATTTCTTTACTATATTGTTAATCTCATCAATCTGTGCATTTACTTCATCTGATGCGACCACATATTCAGATGAGACAAGCATCATCTGGTAGTCACCATTTTTCATTATCTCTGTGACCTCATCCGGGAGAATCTCCTCTGGGATTCCAGGTCCTATGACTGAATCAAGTGATGCGGCAAGCTTTACACCGTCTACATCATTTATCTCATTTATCATGTTGATGCTGTCCTTCTGGGACAGTGAACTTTTGGCGATAACTATATGTGTTGCACCCATGCTGTACTCTGCATCCAGCTTATCGTTTGCCTGCTTTGATGATAAGGTATCAGGAAGTGTTCCTGCCAGATCATAGTAGACACTGGTATGTGTATATCCGTAAAGTGCTGGTCCAAGAATTACAAGGAAAGCAATAATGAAAACTACATAGTGGTTTGTCACCCAGTTTGCTATTTTTCCCACGTCAGGGATGATAACCTTGTGCTTGGTTTTTTTCAGTGCCTTGTCAAATACAAGGATAAGGGATGGAAGTATTGTTACGCATCCGATAACACCAAAGATAACACCCTTTGCCATTACAACTCCCAGGTCAAGTCCAAGGGTAAAGCTCATGAAGCAGAGGGCTATAAAGCCTGCAACTGTTGTGATTGAGCTTCCTACTACTGATGTAATGGTGTTTGAAATGGCATGTGCCATGGCACGCTCATTGTCATCCGGGTATCTCTCCTGATTCTCCTGATAGCTGTGCCACAGGAAGATTGAATAATCCATTGTAACTGCAAGCTGAAGTACTGCCGCAAGTGCCTGGGTCACATAGGAGATTTCTCCCTGCACAAAGTTGGTTCCCAGATTGTATACAATCGCCATACCAATGCTGGCAAGGAATAAAACTGGCACCAGTGCCGAATCCATTGTAAGTGATAATACAATCAGTGAAAGTATAACAGCTATACCAACGTAGATTGGTGTCTCCTTTTCTGACAGGTGCTTGATGTCGTTTATGACTGATGCCATACCACTTATGTAGCATTTGTCACCTACAAGCTCTGTCATCTGGTCGATTGCTGCCATTGTTCCGTCTGATGCCATGGAATCGTCATACAGCACTGCCATGAGCTGGCTGTCTGCGTCCTTGTTATTGAAGAAATCATATATATCATCAGGCAGCATCTCTGCTGGAATAGAGAAATCAGCAACTGAACCATACCAGATTACATCCTTTACATGGTCTATATTGTCAATCTCATCTGCCAGGGCATCCACATCCTTGTCGTCCATTCCCTCGACAATCAGAAATGAAAATGCTCCCGTTCCAAACTCGTCAAGCAGTATATCCTGTCCCTCCATTGTCTCAATATCACTTGGAAGGTAAGAAAGGATATCGTAGTTGACTCTTGTGTTTAAGTAGCTGATTCCAGCAGGTATAAGTAAAAGCACTGCAAGAATCAGAATTGGGATTCTAAATTTTACAACCCCTTTTCCGAATTTAATCATTGTGTTCACACTCCTTCTTTTTCTTAAATCGAGTATAAAAAAAAGAATTGAATAACTAAATATTCAATCCTTCAAATGTGTTTTCCCAAATATACAAAAAGCTCAAAATGTATATCTAAAAATACATATTTAATTAATTGTATAGGTCAGATTTCACAATTCCTCCATAACTTCAAATAATGAGCGGGAGATAATATAGTTGTATGCCTCTGCCATTTCCCTTGGTGGGATTGCATATCCACTGGATATCCACTCTTCCGCCGCAAAGCACATGGACTGGGCATAATATGTGGCAACAATATCCACTGTAAGCCATTTGTGGGTCGGCTCCTTATCGCCCTTTCTCTCTGTAAATATCTGAACCAGTACCTCTTTTGCGCATTTCATGGCTATCTCGTGGAAGGTAACTACTCCCTCCATCTTCACCGCCTTGGTATAAAATGCCTTTTCCTTCTCGATATTTGTAAACATGAGAACCATCGCCTCTGTGACCATTCCTGCCTGTATCAGCGGTTGCATGGGCTGCAAAAGCTCTGTGGTAATAATCCATTCCATCAGCTCGTATTTATCCTGAAAATGGTTATAGAACGTAGGACGAATGACACCGGCTTTGTCGGTTATCTCTTTAATTGTAATTTTCTCAATCGGTCTTGTCTGGGAAAGCTCCTTAAGGCTCTCCGCTAACACAAGGTCAATCGCTGTCTTGCTCTGTCCCGTCATGAACCCTTACCCTGCTGTATTACTCATCAAATTCCATAGTTACAAAATATCCCTTTTCCGTCTCTCTCACATCAACCACTGTTCCCTCTCTGGACTTAAGCCTCTGGCTGACCTCATAGTTTCCAGACATGGCTATGGCATGCTCAATCGTATAATAATATGACGTAGGGAGCTTGCCCTCAGTGATTTTCAGATGGTCTCCTGGCTTTGTCAGCCCTGGCCGCTCCATCTTAAATTCCATCTGCCTCATTTTGCATCTTCGCTTTCATCAATAAAATCAACATCTATTGTCTCATTTTTCCTGTATACAGTCTCTGCCCTGGATGTAGAAAGGGCAATCCAGATATTTGATATTCCATTGTATATAAGCACAACTCCTACCACAATAATTGCCTTTTCCATCACTCCAAATGCATCAACCACGCAGAGTACGCCAAGCACAAGGCTTATCACAGACATCACAATGCCCACGCCCAGATGCTTATACTCATACTTCATGGCTGTGGCTGCCTCAACGATTCCACGGATACTGTGAAAAATCAGCACAACACCTATGGCGATTGGTATAAGGCTTACAACTATTGCAGGATTTATAAGAAACCAGATGCCTACTGCCAGCACTACTATTCCCATAAATACAGAAAATCCGTTTGTGACCAGCTTTAGGAAAAAGCTGCAGAGGTAAACTGCTCCTATTATGATAAGTCCAAAGGCTAACACGCTTCCGATTACATCTATTACGCCGCCACGCCAGATTATAAATATTATGCCGAGGGCTATGCAGAATATTGATGATAAAAGGAAATCGGCTTTGATTCGTTTCAGAAAGTCTTTCATTGTTTTTCGCTCCTTATTTTTAGTAGGGACGGACTTCCCAGCTTTATGCTGTGTGAGCGAATCGTATATCGTATGCGATTCTGCAATTCAGGTGATGAATGGGAAGTCCTGGTTTTCAAATGACGTGCTCATCCCAGGAAACAGAATGTTTCCTAGGATGTTCGGGCAGTCGCCCTATCAAATATGGTAATCATGCCTGCTCCTGTGCAAGCACATCGCACTCATGATTATCATATTTGGCACGTCTCGTTGCTTTGCTCATTATATCACATTCCCTTTCTATATGCCACAACATAGTTGCTTTGTCAATCATTCACACTTACATTGCGACTTGATTAATATGAAAGTATGGTGTAAAGTGTGAATCACACAAAGTATTACTCAGGAGCTACAAGTATGG
>CAVKUD010000087.1:0-11531 GCA_963659315.1 Senegalimassilia sp.
AACTCGGCAACAGGACGTTGCCGAGAGCGAGACCTGAGCCATGGATGGCGAATGTTGAGCGCTTGCGTCAATTTGCAAATAGCTAAATCAGAACATTTAGAAAATCTTATATTTGGAACTCGGCACAGATAATTGATTTGCTTATCCCTATATTCCCCCACAACCTAAAAATAAAACACCCAAAAATGAGGAACTCAAATATGAACAAGATAAACTACCAATCCATAATGGAAATCATAATAACCCAAACTTGCTACAAGAACGGCAATTTACAATCGCCCCTCCCAACCCTCCTCCTGCACAGCTGCTGCGCCCCATGCAGCAGCTACTGCCTGGCACTCTTGTCCCAGTACTTCAACGTGACCGTATTTTACTACAACCCAAACATCTACCCGCCAGAAGAGTACGAGATGCGTGTCCACGAGCAGGAGCGTTTCATAAGAGAGTATCCCTTAGCAAACGAGGTAAAGTTTATCGAGGGCAGCTACGACACCAGCCGCTTTTATGACATGGCAAAGGGACTTGAAAACATACCAGAGGGCGGAGAACGCTGCTTCAAATGTTATGAGCTAAGACTCAGGGAGACCGCAGAGTACGCCCTTGCAAATGGCTTTGACTTTTTTACAACAACCCTGTCAATAAGCCCTCTGAAAAATTCCCAGAAGCTCAATGAGATAGGTAAAAAGCTGGAAGAGGAGCTTGGTATCAGATACCTGTATTCAGACTTTAAGAAGAAAAATGGCTATAAGATATCTACACAAATCTCAAATGAATATGGGATGTACAGACAGTACTATTGTGGCTGCGTATATTCCAAAAACCAGAGAGACAGGGAGATTGCCCAGAAGGCGGCTTCAGAAAATATGGAATAGCAGCTATTATTATTTGGTATGGCTTGTCATAAATAGCTTATTGAATCATACAGCAGGGTAATATATAATCTTAAATTATATAAAAGTGATAAATTATAATTTTAAAATATAGGAGGACACAAGATGGCTCAGTTATGGGGTGGACGTTTCACCAAGGAAACAGATAAGCTTGTATACAATTTTAATGCTTCGATTTCTTTTGACAAGAAATTCTATAAGCAGGACATCGAGGGCAGCAAGGCACATGTAAAGATGCTTGGCAAACAGCAGATATTGACAGAAAAGGAAATGAATGACATATTAGGCTGCCTTGATGAAATACTGGCAGATGTAGAGAGTGGAAGGCTTGAGATAACAGATGAATACGAGGATATCCACAGCTTTGTGGAGGCAAATCTTATCGACAGGCTGGGAGACACAGGCAAGAAGCTCCACACAGGCAGGAGCAGAAATGACCAGGTTGCCCTTGATATGAGACTCTATACCAGAGACCAGGTTAAGGAAACAGATGAGCTTTTGAAGGCATTATTACAGGTACTCCTTCGTATAATGAAAGAGAACACAGAGACAATTATGCCGGGCTTTACCCATTTACAAAAGGCACAGCCTATCACTCTGGCTCACCATATGGGAGCATATTTTGAGATGTTTAAGAGGGACAGGAGCCGTCTCCATGACATATATGAGAGGATGAACTATTGTCCTCTGGGTTCTGGAGCCTTGGCAGGTACTACATATCCGCTTGACAGAGATTACACAGCGGAGCTTCTGGGCTTCTATGGACCTACCTTGAACAGCATGGATGGCGTGTCTGACAGGGACTATCTCATAGAGTTTTTGTGCGCCTTATCTACAATTATGATGCATTTGTCGAGATTTTCAGAGGAGGTAATCATCTGGAACTCCAATGAGTATCAGTTTGTGGAGATTGATGATGCCTACAGCACAGGAAGCAGCATTATGCCACAGAAGAAAAACCCTGATATAGCAGAGCTTGTCCGTGGTAAGACGGGCAGGGTCTATGGAGCCTTAAACTCTATTTTAACCACTATGAAGGGAATCCCTCTTGCCTATAACAAGGATATGCAGGAGGATAAGGAACTGAGCTTTGATGCCTTTGACACAGCAAAGGGATGTATTGCCCTTTTTACAGGCATGCTTGATACTATGAAGTTTAACAAGGATGTAATGAGAAAGAGTGCCAACAATGGCTTTACCAATGCCACAGATGCAGCTGACTATCTGGTTAAGCACGGTGTGCCATTCAGGGATGCTCATGGTATCGTGGGACAGATAGTGCTTTACTGTCTGGATAAGGGCATAGCCATAGATGATATGAAGCTTGAAGAGCTTAAGGCTATCAGTCCTGTATTTGAGGAGGACATCTATGACGCAATTTCCATGGAGACATGTGTCAACACCAGATGTACAATCGGGGCACCTTCAAAGACAGCCATGGAGGCTGTAATCAGGATAAATGAAGAATATTTGTGCAATAATGACAAGTTTTAAGCAAATAATTTGGTAATTTAATAAAGTTTGTTAATTGTTTTTTTTATTTAAGTAAAGTAATATATTTCCTATAAAGACACTTGTTCGTCATAGACGGACAAGTAAAAGAGGAATTAAAGAGGAGAAAGCTAGAATGAGCGAAAAATTAAAGGTAGGTATTCTTGGTGGAACAGGAATGGTCGGACAGAGATTTATATCATTACTTGAGAACCATCCATGGTTTGAGGTGACAACTATTGCAGCCAGCCCAAGAAGTGCAGGAAAGACATATGAAGATGCTGTTGGGGATAGATGGAAAATGGATACTCCAATGCCAGAGGCTGTTAAAAATATCGTTGTAATGAACGTTAACGAGGTAGAGAAGGTTGCTTCTCAGGTTGACTTTGTATTCTCAGCCGTTGATATGTCTAAGGATGAGATTAAGAAAATTGAAGAGGATTACGCTAAGACAGAGACTCCTGTTGTATCTAACAACAGTGCTCACAGATGGACACCAGATGTACCAATGGTAGTTCCTGAAATCAATCCAGAGCATATGGAGGTTATCAAATACCAGAAGGAGCGTCTCGGCACAAAGAGAGGTTTCGTAGCTGTTAAGCCTAACTGCTCAATCCAGTCATACGCTCCAGTTCTTACAGCATGGAAGGAGTTCGAGCCATATGAGGTAGTTGCCACAACATATCAGGCAATCTCAGGAGCAGGAAAGACATTTAAGGACTGGCCTGAAATGGTGGGAAACATCATACCATACATCGGTGGCGAGGAAGAAAAATCAGAGAAAGAGCCACTTCGTCTCTGGGGCTATGTGGATGATGAGAAAAAGGAGATTGTACCAGCTACATCGCCAGTTATCACATGCCAGTGTATCCGTGTACCAGTATTAAACGGTCATACAGCAGCTGTATTTGTTAAGTTCAAAAAGAAGCCTACAAAAGAGCAGCTTGTAGAGGCATTAAAGAACTTCAGAGGAGTTCCACAGGAGCTTGAACTTCCAAGTGCTCCAAAGCAGTTTATCACATACCATGAGGAGGACAATCGTCCACAGGTTACACTTGATGTAAATTATGAGAATGGAATGGGAATCAATGTAGGACGTCTCAGAGAGGACACAGTATATGACTGGAAGTTTGTAGGACTTTCACACAACACAGTCCGTGGAGCCGCAGGTGGAGCTGTACTCTGCGCAGAGCTTCTCAAGGCACAGGGATATATCACAAAGAAATAATCGGGAAATTAGTTATGTTAATATAGAGGATGGCACTGCTTAGGCAGTGTCATTTTTTGTGCTTATTTATTATTGAGAAAAAGTTAAAAAATGATATAATTTACCTTATCTGAGTTTTATCTGAGTTTATGGAGGCAATTATGAAAGCTAAAAAGAGTGATCTGGCTATATTAGAAGAAAAATATGACAAATCAGGTAATCAGCTTGTGCTTCTCTATGGCAGAAAGGGATGCCAGAAGGAGCAGCTCATAAGAGAGTTTGTGGAGGATAAGAAATACTTCTACTACAGGTGCAGACAGGCATCTGCGGATGAGCAGCGCAGGATGATGGGAGAAGAAATCGAGAGAAGATTTGATGTAAAGCTCAATCAGCATACATATGATGAGTTTTTTAACAGGATTAAATCAGGAGACCCGTCAAAGCTTGTGGTGGTCATAGATGAAGCACAGAATGTGATAAAAAAGGATGCTGACTTTATAGGCAGTATTTTAAGGCTTAAAGAGAAAAAGCTATATCCAGGACCTGTAATGATAATTCTTGCAAGCTCATCAATCGTCTGGGCAGAGCAGGAGGCAAAGGAATACTTTAAGGACAGCATGAAAATCGGAGAGCTGAACTTCCTTGAGGTGGTGCGTGAATTTCCGACCCTGCCTGTCAAGGATGCCATAATGATATACGGAGTGCTTGGCGGTGTGCCAGACTATCTTGATGAGTGGAATCCACAGATAAGCTTTAAAAAGAATATATGCAGGCTGGTCTTATCTCCCAATGGAGCCTTGTTTAATGAAGCCCAGTCCCTTATATCCCAGGAGCTTAGGGAGTTGTCTGTATACAATAC
Organism: Senegalimassilia sp.; assembly: GCA_963659315.1. Taxonomy (GTDB): domain Bacteria; phylum Bacillota; class Clostridia; order Lachnospirales; family Lachnospiraceae; genus Roseburia. The sequence continues at coordinate 4,448 of CAVKUD010000087.1, forward strand.
GATACTTGCCACAATAGCCAAGGGGCAGGACAAGCTAAATGACCTCTTCCATGAGACTGGTTTTTCCCGTGCCAAGATAAGTGTGTATATGAAAAATCTCAGTCATTTTGACATTGTAAACAGGGTTGTCTCATTTGAGACAGGCGGATGGGATAACGCCAAAAAGGGCGTATATCAGATAACGGATACATTTGTTAATTTCTGGTTTAAGTTTATCTATCCTCATTTGTCTGACCTATATCTCATGTCAGAGGAAGAGTTTTATGACACATACATTGCAGGTGAAATCAACGAGTACCTGAACAGATATTTCAGGAATGTATGTATGGAATACCTTATGATTTTAAACCAGATGGGCAAGCTACCATTTAAAATCACAAAGATAGGTACCTGGATTGGAAAGACTGGAAATATAGATATTATAGCGCAGAGCGAAGACAGGCGTAATGTGATAGGCTTTTGCAACTGGAATGAGCCAGAGATGACGATGGCAATGTGCGAGCAGATGGCAACTGCCATGGAAAAGGCAAAGCTGACATCGGATGATTACTATCTATTCTCTGCGACATATTTTGAGCCAGCCTTAAAGCATTATGTCAAGATGGATCCTCGATTTAAGCTTATCAATATGAACGAATTATAAGAGGAATATATGGGAAAATCATTAATAATAACAGAGAAACCATCTGTGGCACAGGAATTTGCCAGAGTACTCAGAGTGAGTGGCAGAAATGATGGTTATATAGAAAATCAGGAATATGTGATTTCCTGGTGTGTTGGTCATCTGGTTGGTCTGGTATATCCGGAAGAGTATGACATGAAGTACAAGAAATGGAAACTGGAAGACCTTCCATTTCTGCCGAAGGACTACAAATACAATGTCATAAAGGATGTACGCAAGCAGTATGACATAGTAAACAGGCTCCTCCACAGAGAGGATATTGACCGTGTCTACTGGGCAGGTGATGCTGGAAAAGAAGGACAGACCATAGAGGAAAATATCCGTAACTTTGGCGGTGTCAGAGAGGGCATGGAGGAGCTCAGGGTATGGATTGACTCCCAGACTGAGGAGGAAATCCTGCGTGGAATCAGGGAAGCAAGACCTATGTCTGATTATGCAAACCTTGGTAATTCTGGAATAATGCGTACTATTGAGGACTATGCAATGGGCATTAATTTTTCCAGAGTCATGTCAGTCAAGTATGGCAATCTGCTAAATAACGCAGCTGGAACAAGCTCATATACAGCAATCGCAGTAGGACGGGTTATGACCTGTGTACTGGGAATGGTTGTTATCAGAGAGCGTGAAATCAGAAACTTTAAGGAGACACCATTTTACAGGATAATCGGCAGCTTCACCGATGCAAATGTGCAGGGAGAGTGGAAGGCAGTAGAAGGCTCAAAATACTTTGAGTCACCCTTGCTCTACAAGGAGAATGGCTTTAAGGAGGAAAAGGATGCCCAGGCACTTATTGAGAGTCTAAACGGCAAGCCAGGCACTGTAAAGCACATAGAAAAAACAATCTCAAGAAAACGTGCGCCGCTTCTTTTTAACCTGGCAGAGCTTCAGGCAGAGTGTTCAAAGCGTTTTAAAATCAGCCCTGATGAGACCCTGCAGGTGGCACAGGACTTGTATGAGAAAAAGCTCACTACATATCCAAGAACCGATGCCAGAGTGCTTTCAAGTGCTGTGGCAAAGGAAATATATAAAAATATCGGCAGATTAAAGGGCTACGAGCCTACAGCAGCCTATGTGGATGAGATAATGGCTAAAAAGCTCTATGCAAATATAGCAAAGACCTCATACACAGATGACAGCAAGGTCACAGACCACTATGCCATCATACCTACAGGCCAGCTCACAGAGCTAAATTCTTTAAACTCCCTGCAAAGGGCAGTGTTTGATGTGATAGTCAGGAGATTTCTGAGCATTTTCTATCCTGCCGCAGAGTATGAGAATGTAAAGCTCACAGTTGATGTGGAGGGCGAGAGCTTTTTCTCATCAGCAAAGGTGCTTAAATCCAAGGGCTATCTGGAGGTTGCCACACCACCTAAGAAGAAGTCCTTTGAAGAGGCAAATTCAAGAATTCTTGGCGGTCAGGGAGTGTCAGCTGACAGTACAGAAACAGGCGGTGAGAATGGTGCAAACGGCGAGGAAGAAATCGCTGTCAATCCACAGGTTATGCTTGAACTGGCTGAACGGCTAAAAAATGGCGATACAGTTCAGGTAAACGGATATCAAATCAAATTTGGAAAGACCTCACCACCAAAGCGCTATACATCAGGTTCCATGGTGCTTGCCATGGAAAACGCAGGTCAGCTCATAGAGGATGAGGAGCTTAGAGAGCAGATAAAAGGCTCTGGAATAGGCACCTCTGCCACGAGAGCGGAGATAATCAAAAAGCTTGTGAGAATCGGCTATCTAAACCTCAACAAAAAGACCCAGATACTGTCGCCTGAGAACCTGGGAGAGATGGTATTTGAGGTGGTGAGCATGACTGTCCCTGCACTTTTAAACCCACAGATGACCGCATCATGGGAAAAGGGACTTGAGGGAATCACTCAGGGAACTGTTGACTTCTGGGATTACAGGAGCAAGCTGGAGGACTTTATCAGGCGTGAGACTGTCAAGATGATAGGGCAGGATATAAGAGAGCCTCTGGCAGATAGAATCAGTGATTTCGCAGGAAGAAACGGACGTGGTGCAGGTGCCAGAAGAAAGATAGGGGTCAAGTGTCCTGCCTGTGGTGGCGAGATAGTGACTACACCTTTTGGCTATGGCTGTGCCAACTACAAGAGGGATGACCCTAATAGCTGCAAATTTGTAATAGGAGAGATAGCTGGCAATCTGATAGCAGAAGACCAGGTGATTAAGCTTATAGCAGATGGCAGGACAGACCTGATAAAAGGCTTTAAATCCAAGGCTGGCAAGCGTTTTGATGCCATACTTACATCATCCATGGAGGATGGCAGATACAATATCCGATTTGAGTTTCAGGATACGGAACCAGAGCCTGTTGAGGGGCTTATGTGCCCTGTGTGTGGAGGGCAGATATTAAAGACTGCCTTTGGCTACAGGTGCGAGCACTATGACAGGGAGAATCCCTTTGGATGCAGCATAAATATAGGACAGATTGCAGGCAAAAAGCTAGACCATGATACGGTTGTTAAACTTTTAACAGAAAAGAAAACAGATACAATACGAGGCTTTAAGTCCAAGGCTGGCAAGAAATTTGATGCCTGTCTTGTCATAAAAAAGGATGAGCAGGGCAGAGAGACTATCCAGTTTGACTTTGAAAATGTGGAGGATGACATTGTAAAAGATGTCAAATGTCCTGTATGTGGAGGAGCCATCAAAAAGACCTCATTTGGTTTTGGCTGCGTCAACTACAGAAAGGACGACCCTGAGAGCTGTAAATTTTCTATAGGACAGATAGCAGGAAAGTCCATAAGTGAAGCCAATGTCAAACAGCTTCTGGCAGAGGGACACACAGAGACTATCCGAGGGTTTAAGGCAAAGTCTGGCACGAAATTTGATGCCTGCTTAAAGCTTGAGGATGGAAGGATTGTATTTGACTTTGACCAGGTGACAGATGATATCGTAAAAGATGTCAAGTGTCCTGCCTGTGGAGGAGCTATAAAGAAGACCTCATTTGGCTTTGGCTGCGTGAATTTCAAGAAGGACGACCCTGAGAGCTGTAAGTTTTCTATAGGACAGGTGGGGGGCAAGAACCTCACAGTGGCAAACGTTAAACAGCTTCTGACTGATGGTCGTACTGAGACAATCAGGGGATTTAAGGGAAAGAATGGCAAAAGATTTGATGCCTGTCTCAAATTGGAGGAAGTTAAGGCGGAGACTGATAATACTTATGAGCAATCGGATATGTCAGAGGGGACTGATATTGATATCCAGGCAAAAAAAGAAGAGTCGGCATTGCAAGGCGTACAGCAGACAAATCCCTTTGATGGTGCTGTATCAGCAGACATGAAGAATACTAAGCGGTATCGCATAGTATACGATTTTGACCATGTTGAAGCAAAAACTGTAAAAGATGTCAAGTGTCCTAAATGCGGTGGTAAAATACAGGTTGCCCCATTCGGCTTTGTGTGCGAAAATAACAGGCGTGACGATCCAGACAGCTGCAGCTTTATGGTTGGCAAAATAGCCAGCGTCAAAATCAAGGAAGCCCAGCTTAAGGAACTTTTGATTAGAAAGAAAACAGATGTGATTTCAGGTTTTGTGGCAAAAACAGGCATGAAGTTTGACGCACCGCTTAAGCTCACAGAGGATGGAGACATCACCTTTGATTTTCCAGAGAAGCCAAAGCCTGTTGAGTCAGGAATAGACTGTCCTAAATGTGGTAAAAAGCTCATGAAGACCCAGTGGAAGTATGAGTGCGAATGTGGCTTTGATATATGGCATACAATAGCAAAGGTTGAGCTGACAGAGGAGGTCATAGGCGAGCTGCTTAAGACTGGAAAGACTAAGAAAAAAGTGCTGGGCTTTACCTCAAAGGCTGGGAATGTATTTGATTCCTGTCTCAAGTATGATGCTGAGACCAACACCATAAGCTTTGATTTTGACAATCCAGGTGAGGATGCAGGCGACAAGGCTGGCGCAGGAGTGCTTGATTTTGCTTCAATGGATGCGGCTGAGACAGCAGATATAAATGCAGAGATTGAAGCATTGCATGAAAATGAGAATGCCACAACAGTCACAAATGCAGAAAATGAAAATACAGATACAGCTGATATGAACACAGAAACACAATAACTCTATGTAGAACGGACATGGGCAGAAATTTCGTATAAATAAATTATAGAAAGTATATATGTATGCAAGGAGAAAAAATGGAAAACGCAAAAATCAAAAATCTCTACAATTTAGAGGAAACAATAGCAAAGGATTATTTATCACAGTTTGAGTACCCATGGGAGGCTCTTGAGGGACTAAGCGACTATATAAAGAAGCTAGGAGCGACTCTTGACCCTGATAAATACGAAATGCAGGGAGAGGACATCTGGGTAGCTAAGAGCGCCAAGGTATTCCCAAGCGCATACTTAAATGGTCCCCTTATCATAGACGAGGACGCAGAGGTGAGACACTGTGCTTTTATCAGGGGCAGCGCAATAGTCGGCAAAGGCTCAGTGGTAGGAAATTCAACAGAGCTTAAAAATGTCATAATTTTTAACTCAGTCCAGGTGCCACACTACAACTATGTGGGAGACTCAATTCTGGGATATAAGTCCCACATGGGAGCTGGCTCAATCACATCAAATGTGAAGTCAGACAAGACTCTTGTTGTGGTCAAGGACTGCTATGACACAAAAGAGGAGATTGAGACAGGGCGCAAGAAGTTTGGAGCCATGCTGGGAGATAATGTGGAGGTTGGCTGCAACTCAGTCTTAAATCCTGGCACAGTAATCGGCAGAAACACAAATATTTATCCATTATCAAGGGTAAGGGGCGTAATTCCTGCAAATTCTATATTTAAAGATAAGGATAATGTTGTACAAAAACAGTAAAAAAACACGAAAATTGAATATAACCACTAGACTTATTATTAAAAATATGTAAAAATGCAAAAGGAATGTTAAAGCAGTAACAATGTTTTAATATAAGACAATTTATAAGTGAAAGGAGTCTTAAAATGATTTACACTAAGGAAGTTGAAAACATGTGTCCTGTAGCTAAGGGCGCAAAACATGAGCCAGCTCCTATCCCAGAAGAAGGAAAATGGGTTCATTCCAAAAAAATTGAGGATATTTCAGGTTTTACTCATGGAGTAGGCTGGTGCGCACCACAGCAGGGTGCTTGTAAGCTTTCCCTCAACGTAAAAAACGGAATTATCGAAGAAGCACTTATCGAGACAATCGGATGTTCAGGTATGACACATTCAGCAGCTATGGCAGCTGAAATCTTACAGGGAAAGACAATTCTCGAGGCTTTAAATACAGACTTAGTATGTGATGCTATTAACACAGCTATGAGAGAGCTTTTCTTACAGATTGTATACGGACGTACACAGTCTGCATTCTCAGATGACGGACTTGCAATCGGTGCTGGTCTTGAAGATTTAGGAAAGGGACTTCGTTCTCAGGTTGGTACAATGTACGCAACAAAGGAGAAGGGTGTTCGTTACCTTGAGATGGCTGAGGGATATGTAACAGGAATCGCTCTTGATGAGAACGATGAAGTAATCGGATACCAGTTCGTTTCTCTTGGAAAGATGACTGACTTCATCAAGAAGGGTGATGATCCTAACACAGCTTGGGAGAAAGCAAAAGGCCAGTATGGTCGTGTTGCTGACGCTGCTAAGATTATCGATCCAAGACAGGAATAGTCAGTAATATTTAAGAGAAAGGAGAATACATAAAAATGGCTTTATTTGAATCATATGAAAGAAGAATTGACCAGATTAATGCTGTATTAAACAGCTATGGTATCAGCTCAATTGAAGAAGCTGAGAAAATTACAAAGGACGCTGGACTTGACGTATACGAGCAGGTTAAGAAAATCCAGCCAATTTGTTTCGAGAACGCATGCTGGGCATACACAGTAGGTGCAGCAATCGCTATCAAGAAGAATTGTAGAAAGGCTGCTGACGCAGCTGCAGCAATCGGAGAGGGACTTCAGGCTTTCTGTATTCCTGGATCAGTTGCTGACCACCGTAAGGTAGGTTTAGGACATGGTAACCTTGGAAAGATGCTCCTTGAGGAGGAGACAGAGTGCTTCTGTTTCTTAGCAGGACATGAGTCATTCGCAGCTGCTGAGGGTGCTATCGGTATCGCTGAGAAGGCTAACAAGGTTCGTAAAAAACCACTTCGTGTTATCCTTAACGGACTTGGAAAAGATGCTGCACAGATCATCTCACGTATCAACGGATTTACATTCGTAGAGACAAAGTATGATTACAAGACAGCTACACTTAACACAGTATATGAGAAGGCATACTCTGACGGAGTTCGTGCAACTGTAAAATGTTATGGTGCTGACGACGTTCAGGAAGGTGTTGCAATCATGCACAAGGAGAACGTTGGTGTTTCTATCACAGGAAACTCTACAAACCCAACACGTTTCCAG
>CAVKUD010000088.1:0-11393 GCA_963659315.1 Senegalimassilia sp.
GTGGGATTCGAACCCACGCGCCCTTGCGGACAAACGGTTTTCAAGACCGCCTCGTTATGACCACTTCGATACCTCTGCGTATAGTAGCGAGAGAGAGACTTGAACTCTCAACCTCCCGGGTATGAACCGGACGCTCTAGCCAGTTGAGCCATCTCGCCATTTGTATCTGTGCTGTCGTATTTATCAGCGACAGCTTGACTATATTATCATGCTGACAATATGTTGTCAATACATTTTTGAAAACTTTTTTAAATTTATTTTTGAGTTTATTTCTTAAGCTTCTGTTCTCCCCATTCTGTGAACTTTTTCTGAAAGTATCCACCCGTCCATGCGCCTTCATCAGCCAGTATCTCATTTACCGAGTCCATAAGCTCACCACATACCATAAGGATGTCTAATACTCTCTTATAATATGTCTCCCTGTCCTCATCATAATGCTGCTTTATATTTGACCCAAGTGTTATAACATCATTATTCTGAAATCCACATACTGAAATAGTAGCTATGCCAAATGTGCTTTCACTCTCTGTAATTGTCATGGACTGCATTTTCCTGCACTTTATAATATCCCATTCTGTATTTTTGTATTTTGCAAGCCATTTCTGAAATTCTGTGGTATCTCTCTTCTCCATATTTCCCCCTAGTGTCTGCTCCTAAGTCTTTTAACTATGTTCTGATAATTATAACATATAATAATATATATTTCATTTACTTTTATTAAGAAACTGGTATTATACTTTTTTATCATTTTGGTATTTTACACAGTACCAATCATGAACTACAATGCTTCTATCACGTGAAATACATTAAGATACATCAATAATGAAAGGGAATCACAATGAAAACTACTAAACAATTAACAATAACCGCTATGTTTATAGCACTTACCTATATATTTACAAGCTTTGTAAACATCAGACTTCCTATCGCAGCAAATGGCGGACTTGTCCACCTGGGCAATGTTCCACTTTTTATCTGCGCTGTTATATATGGTAAAAAGTCTGGTGCAGCTGCAGGCGCTGTGGGCATGGGACTCTTTGATTTACTGTCTGGCTGGACTGCCTGGGCACCATTTACATTTATCATCTGTGGTCTTATGGGATTTGCCATCGGTGCAATCACAGAGAAGCATCACGGATTCAAGTATGATTTATTAGCTTTTGTAGTAGCATGTCTTATAAAGGTGGTAGGCTACTACATCGCAGAGGGCATAATATATGGCAACTGGCTTGCTCCAGTGACCTCAATTCCTGGAAATCTGGTACAGATAGGTGTAGCCTCTGTAATCGTTCTTCTGGTTGTTGAAAAGCTCAGAGTTTTGGCTTATAAGATTTCACCTGAGCTTGCAGCTTAATATAAACGCCTTAATCTATATTTAAAGGAGAAACATCATGTATAAAGTAATGACCCCAGGACCTACACAGGTTCGTGAAAACGTAAGAGCTGCCCGCAGTCTGGTATGCACAAACCCTGATATTGACGAAACCTTCGTGGAGTTTTACCATGACACCTGCAAATTAATCAGCTCCCTCTTGTATACAGACAATGAAACCCTTATTTTATCAGGCGAGGGAATACTCGGTCTTGAAGCTGCCTGTGCCACCCTTACTGAGGCTGGCGATAAGGTGTTAGTCATTGACAACGGTATATATGGCAAGGGCTTTGCTGACTTTGTGACAATGTATGGCGGCATAGCTACTTTATACACTGTGGATTACAGTAATACAATCGATGTTGACGCCCTTGATGCGTATTTAAAAGACAATCACGATTTCAAATATGCCTCTGTCGTACACTGCGATACTCCAAGCGGCATGAAAAATGATGTGTCAAAAATCTGCCCTCTGCTCAAAAAGTATGGCATTTTAACATTAGTTGACTCAGTATCTGCCATGTTTGGTGAGGAGATGCGTGTTGACGACTATCAGATAGACATCCTGTGTGGCGGTTCCCAGAAGGCAGTATCAGCGCCTCCAGGACTCACCTTTGTAACCATCAGTGATGATGCAAAGAAGGCTTTTCACAGCAGGAAAACTCCAGTTGCAGGCTTCTACACCAACCTGATGACCTTTGATACCTACTATGAGGATAAATGGTTCCCATACACTATGCCTATAAGCGATATATACGGCTTGAGGCAGGCCTTTGACAATATCAAAGAGGACAAGGACATGTTAAACAGGCATAAGGTGATTGCCCAGGCTACAAGAGCTACTCTTAAAGCCGCAGGACTTGATATTTTCCCAGAAACAGGGCTTTGTAACACAGTGTCAGTCTTTAAGGTACCTGAAAATGTCGAGACTGATGACATCTTAAAGGGCATGCGTGAGCATAATATCTTAATCGGTGGCTCCTTTGGTGATTTTGCAGGCAAGATTATCCGTATCGGTCATATGGGAGAAAATGCCAATGTGGCAGACATGACAGAGTTGTTTAAGGCTCTTGATGAGGTGCTTCGCTCATTAGGCATAGACGTAGCAGTAAAAATGGATGAATATTTCACTGCTCAGTTAAATTCTTAATCTTTGGACAGTAGTAATTAACTTTTTTATATTATTTAAAATGAGCCGCCGTGTACATATATGGGCGGCTCATTATTTTATCCAAGTATTATATCGGCAAGCTTATCTGTGTCCTGGTCGGCACTGTACACATTGATTCCATCATAATCCATACTGTGGTTTGCAAAAGCAGGGTATAAAAATCCCGCCTCTGGCACACCTGCCTCGTAGTCGCCTACAAGAGGGCAGATTGCTGTAATGAGAAACTGGTATACCTCCTCTGATTCCCATTGATTTTCCTTATCAGCTCCCTTTCTGGGTACATCATATGTGCCATAAAACACATATATGGCATATGTATGGTCTGCCTCATATCTTTCGCCAATGTATTCATATAATGAATATAAAAGCGCATCGTTTTTTAGCTCGCACTCTCTCAAAGCCTCAAGCAGATGTCCTATACTTCCAGGCTTTCTGAAGCTCCTGTCAAGCCTGTAGTTTACCAGGTCAGTGTTTGGCTTAGCGTATGGAATGGCTTTTGCTATAGCCAGATTCTTCTCCTTGTCACTGGCATTCAGTTTTAAAAAATGAGTGTTAAATGAGCCGTCTACAAAGCCCTCCTCATCCATATATGCCCCTGCCAGCCTGCTAAAACAGTTTCTTGATACTGTCATCCGCCTTGTAAGCTCAAGCATGTCCTCTCTTTCTATATTCATTTGTTTTTCCTCTCACATTATTTGTACTTAGTGCCTATAAATATATCTCATATATATTATAGTATATTTTATCATACATTTTATACTATAGTGTCTTTTACCTTTTAAATTTTGATATTGCAGCAATCATTTTCTCTACATTTATAGGCTTTGCAAGATGCACATTCATGCCTGCTTTTCTGGCTTTTTCCACATCCTCCGCAAAGGCATTGGCTGTCATGGCTATGATAGGCACAGTGGCAGCGTCAGGCTTATCTGAGCTCCTAATCTTTTTTGTCGCCTCATATCCATCAAGCTCAGGCATCATAATATCCATCAATATGACATCAAAGCTTCCCGCTGGCTTGTCTATAAACTCATTGTATGCCTGCAGACCATTAGCTGCCTTTGTAACCTTTGCTCCAGCATCCTCCAGCAGACATTCTATAATCTCCATGTTGAGGTCATTATCCTCTGCTACAAGGATATTCATATCTGTAATGTCATTAGCTGCATTTTGAGCTGCTTCCTCCACCTCACGGGGTGTATTGTCTATCTTAAAAGGAATTGTAATGACAAACTTCGTTCCTACTCCCACCCTGCTGTACACATCAATGCTTCCATTCATTTTGTCAACAAGGGCTTTTACAATGGTCATTCCCATTCCAGTTCCCTGGTACCTGCTTCTGGCATCACATCTCTCCTGGGTAAATGGCTCATACAGGTGCTTTAGGTACTCCTTACTCATTCCAATTCCAGAATCCTCAATCACCACCCTGTATACAGCAGTTTCTCCATCACTTGACACCAGCTCGCTTGAAAACTTGATAAAGCCGCCTGGTTTATTGTATTTTACACTATTATTTAATATATTTAGCAGAATCTGTCTCACATGCAGCGGACTGCCGTACAAACGTCTGTATTTCAGCTCTGTGTTGTCATCATATATCAGCTGTATGCCATTTTCCCTTGCCCTGATTTCACAGATTGCGACAGCCTCTGAACATACATCATAAAAATCAAATGGTTCACTGGCAAGTTTGGTATTGCCGTCCTCCAGCTTACTCATATCCAGCACATCATTTATGAGGCTTAAAAGGTGGTTTGCAGCTATCATAGCCTTCTTTCTATTAGCATTTATAAGCTCATAATCATCCTTATGCTTTTCTCCTATTTCCATAAGTCCGATTATACCGTTTAGTGGCGTCCTTATATCATGTGACATTCTGGACAGGAAATTGCTCTTGGCATTGCTGGCACTTTGAGCCTTCTGCAGCGCCATTTCCAGCTCATTCTGTCTGCGCTTTTCCAGCTCTCTGAACTCTGTAACATCCTTACAGATGTACACAGCATGGAGGTGATTATCCACGGAATCCTCTGTCAGAATGATTGTAGCTGTCCATTCTCCACTCATCTCCTCAGAATCATATCTGATTTCCACACTCCTCTTGCCCTTATGATATGCCTCTCTCAGCCCCTCACAGGTCCAGTATCTGTCCTCTTTTGTGGTATAAGCCTTCATTCCAAGCTCTTTTGCCCTGTAGAAATTAAAGTAATCATAATATATAGGCAGCTTTATATCCAAATCATAAAATGGGTCATACTCATCCGTGATATGAAATTCTTTTCTTATATAACCATCTGTAACATCAAATTCATAGAAATACAGGCAGTCGTTTAAGAGAGCCTCACTATACTGGGTGTGCTCTCTCTCCCTTGCTATAATCTTGTCAATGCACCTGATGCCTACAGCAACTGAATGGCTCTCGTGCTTTTTGCCTATTCTTACAAAATGAGCCTCATACACATGGCTGCCGCCCATCATACGCTTGCGCTGATACCTATATGAAAACTCCCTCTCTACCTCGATTTTTTCACGCATGGTATCTGGCATGAGAAAGCTCAGAAAATCCATCTGATCCTCTTCTAAAACCAGCTTCTGCACCAGTAATTTCACAGTTTCCCAATACGGCTTCTCATTCTGCTCTTTTACAATCTCGCCTATGCCCGACCTCAGGGTCTCTATTGTGTTCTGGTCTAAATCTATGATATATACAGACTCGTAGTCCGAGCTTAATGCCGCAAGCATCTGTGTGTTGCGCTTCTCATATGCTTTTTCCACCAGTACTGATTCTGTGATATTCTGGTGAAAGCCCTGCACTATAAGCTTATTATCAACATATCCGCTGCGCTTGCCGCCACATCGTATATATATGACTCCGTCATATGGATGAAAATACTTGTATACAATCTCTGCCTGCTCCATCTCAAGAAGCTTGCCCACATACTCTTCAAACAAGGCGCAATCATCTGGTGCTATATTTTTCATCAGAAAATCCACTTTTTCCTCGGGGCTTGCATCACTGCTTATACCCATAATCTCATCCATTCTGGAGTCTGTGAACAGTCTTTTGACCACACCATCCTCAATTTCCATCCTCCAGAGTCCGATTCTGGCAGTATTTAAAATATCCCCCATCTCTTCTGCTGTAAAAGAAATCACTGTCTATACCCCCATTATAATTTCTTTGGCATCCTCTATATCCTCGGCGTTTAAGCCTATTACAAGCTTCTCCTTGCCCTTTATCTGTCTGAGCATCCTGACCTCTATATTTTCAAGGGAAAGGCTCCCTACAATAAGTCCTATCATACGGCTGGTGAGAGTCTCCCCCTCTATGCTCAGCAGTGTGAAAGCATCCCCTATAGATACATTTATACCTGATATCTCCCCTATAAGCCTGGGCAAAAACTCTGGCATTCTGACACGGTATTCCTCTCTCACTGTAATCGCAAGCCAGTCTATATTTACCGCCTGACATTCGCTGGGTACCCCCAGCTCCTCAAGCAGTTCAAAAATCTTAATTACTGTTTTTGCATCCTTTGCAAGCTTAGGTCTGTCTAACTTTATCGTAAATACATTTAGTGTTCTAAAAACCATCTAAATAGCTCCAAATCAATTAATATCCTGCATATAATCATGCACTGTAATTTTACACCATAACAGGACAAAATCCTAGTTTTTTCTCACCAACATTGAAACATATTCATCTGGCATTTCCATCCCAAACATTACATTGGGCTTGACCTTCTCTCCGTGGAAATCCGAACCACAGGAAATCATCAGTCCGTTTTCCTCTGCAAGCCTTCTGTAGTATTTTTTCTGCATATGTGTATGCTTATTGTAAAAACACTCTATGCCATCAAGTCCTGCTCCCTTTAGCTCTCTTATCAGTGATTCCTGCCAGCTTTTGCCCATTTTTAAAAGCCCTGGATGTGCCAGAACCGCCTTACCGCCAGCCTTATGTATAATATCAATAGCTTCCTCTGGTGCAGGCTTCTTTTCGTCGGTTTTCCTGTGAAATTCTGCTGTGTCAAGATAGCGGCTAAAGGCTTCCTGCCTGGTATTGACGATTCCTCTCTCCTGCAATATCTTTGCAAAATGAGGTCTGCCCAGGGCTCCGGTTCCTGCTATTTCTTCAACCTCTTCCCTTGATATTTCAATGCCCTTTTCTTTTAGAAAAGCACGTATTTTCTCCCCTCTTTCTGTACGTCTGTCCATATATGTCTGGCACGCATTTACAATATCTGAACACTGTTCATCTATATATAATCCAAGCATATGTATTTCTTCACCCTTATGGGTGCTTATCTCTATGCCTGCCACAAAATTCACTCCCAGCCTCTCGGCTGTCTCCCTCGCTTCCTCTATGCCTCCCACTGTATCATGGTCTGTCAGGGCGTACATTTCCATTCCTTTTTCCTTTGCCATTTTCACCAGCTCTGCCGGTCTGTACTGACCATCTGACGCTGTAGAGTGTGTATGCAAATCAAGCTTCATATTTTTATCTCCATATTGTATTTATTTTAATTTTTCATTTATATATACCATAATACATAATTTTGATTTAAAATACTAATTATTATATATAACTTACCCTATCGGAGGTGGCGAAATGAGCGATATTTTTGACTATATTGACTGGCGTGGTGATTTATCCTTTACAGCAGACCCTTTCAACTGTGTAGATGGTCTCATATACTCTTCATTTTCATATATCTGTCCTGATGCGCTTTTTGAAAATGGTGTCTTATCAGATAAGACTCTGGATGAAATATATGAATACACATCTTCTCTATCCCTGAAGGATCAGCAGCTTATCTGCCGCTGTGAGAATGATTTGCGCCTGCTTTGTCAGATGAAGGACACTCCCCGTTACTCTGATAGCAGAATCCTCTATTACAGCAATATACTGGATACTGAGCGTGAAATCCAGTTTGCTGCATATGCGATTGAGCTGTGTAATTATGGCACTCTGCTTGTCTACCGTGGCACTGACCATTCACTTATCGGCTGGAAGGAGGACTTGAATCTCGCCTATCTGGATACCCTGCCAGGACAGGAATACGCAAGGGATTTTCTGGATATGGTATCAAAAAACACCCATGGTCCACTCTATATTGTAGGGCACTCTAAGGGCGGCAATCTCGCCATGTATGCTGCTTCAAGCATTGGCAAACGTACACAGGGCAGAATCAAGGCAGTTTATGACTATGACGGGCCTGGCTTCAGAGGGGATTTTTTGAAAAGCGAGGGCTACTTAAATATGCTTCCCAAGATATTCACTTATGTACCCCAGTCCTCTGTGGTAGGCATGCTTCTTGCCCATGAGGAGCCTTATCAGGTTGTGGAAAGTAAAAATGTCGGGCTTTTACAGCACGATCCCTATTCATGGAATGTAGCTGGCAAAGAGTTTGTATTGCTTGATGATGTGGACAATATGAGCCAGTACACAAGCCAGACTCTCCATACCTGGATTGGTGGATTAACTGACGAGCAGAGAGCCCTCTTTGTGGAAAATGTATACAATATAATCTCCGAAAGTCAGGCTGAAACCCTGTCAGATTTGGTAAAACCCGCAAACCTGCACCTGATTATGAAGGCTTTAAGCAGTGCCAGCAATGAGACAAAGCAGATAATAGGGGATACAATGTCGCAGCTCCGCAAAATTGCTTTCAGCAGTAGAAAGAATAAGCCTATTTCCTCTTAATCCTTGCGGCTTGTATACTTTTCATGTATACTACATCCATAACTTAAGAAATGAGGATAAAAAATGGATATTTTATTAGGACAATACAAAGGTCTTGAGGCAACAATTCCGATGATTAACTACACAGAGGAAGACATACAGGCACAGCTTCACGCTCTTCTTTCAGGAAATCCTGTAAAAGAGTCAAAGAATGGTCCTGTAGAAAATGGTGATACAGCTGTTATCGATTATGAAGGATTTAAGGATGATGTACCATTCGAGGGTGGAAAGGCAGAGAAATACCCACTTGTAATCGGTTCTGGTTCTTTTATTCCAGGCTTTGAAGAGCAGATTATAGGTATGAATATCGGTGAAGACCGTGATATTAACCTTTCATTCCCTGAGCAGTACCACGCTCCTGATCTGGCAGGAAAGGCTGTTGTTTTCAAAATCAAGCTTCATGAAATCTACACAGAAAAGCAGGCAGAGTTAACAGATGATTTTGCTGCTTCGCTTGATATTCCTGAGGTTAAGACAGTTGATGACTTAAAAAAGCATATTATTGAGTATCTTGAGTATCAGGTCCAGCTTAAAAAGGATGATGCAATCCGTGAACAGGTATATGACAAGCTCCTTGACAACTGCTCATGCCTTCTCGCCCCTGAAGCAGTAAATGCAGCAATTGACCAGCAGTTACAGCAGATGGCAGCCCAGCTTGCACAGCAGGGTATACAGTTGGAGCAGTATGTGCAGATGATGGGTCAGACTCTCGACTCCCTGCGTGAAGAAATCAAGCCATATGCTACAAAGCAGGCTAAGCTTGAAGCTATTCTTGATGAAATAATCAGGGTTGAAAAGGTTGCCGTGTCTGATGAGGAGATTGATGAACAGTATTCACTTATCTCAGAGCGATACAGCCAGCCTGTTGAGGTTGTAAAGCAGGTTATGCCTAAGGCTCAGATTAAGTCAGATATGCTTCATATGAAGGCTTCACAGATTATAATTGATTCTGCCAAGGTTACTACTGAGGCGTAATTATTATATTGATATGCAAGAGAAGTTGCCACTGGCAGCTTCTCTTGCATACTTTGGCATTAAAAAGTCAGGGGATTGAAAATATTATCATTCCCCTGACTTTCTTATTTTGCTATTTTCTTATTTGATGCTTCGCTATCATTTGCTTTATGCTGCATCCGCTTATAATTATTGCAGGTCATCCTCTGTGTAAAAGGTGCCTGTCATAGATGCGTTTATCTCAGCTATTTCTCTCACTCCATTTATATAGTCTGCATACACATCCCACAAATCCATTCCGCTGTCCTCTATTCCGTCCTCATCTGGAATCCACTGCTTAATGAGAGCTATCCGCTCCTCTTTTGTCGTGTTTGCTATAGAATAATCCTTCATTTCCATCCTCTTCTATGTATAACGATAATTCAACGATTGAACACTGTTCAAATTTGTTTTTTTACTCCACGTCACTTAAAACACTCTCAAGAATCTGGTTTATAACGTCGTTCTCCGATGTGCCAAGCTGCTCTGCCAGAATTTTTAATTTCTCATTGCTTGACTCCTTAATCAAAAAGCTCTTCCTGACACTCTTGTTTTCTCTTCTGCTGGCAACAAAAGATATAGCAGCCTTAATTGTCTGCTGTTCTTCTGACGCTTTTGCATTCTTTCTTGATTTTGTTGTCTCCTTCACAGCCTTTTTAACCATTTTGCCTTCTGAGGCGTTTGAAGGGGTCTCTACGGCATTTTCCTCTTCCACGCTAACAACTTTACCCTCATCCTCGTTTGACGCTTGTTTTGGGGCTTCTATTTCTGGTACTTTTGTCCCATTTTCTTCTTTTTCTGCAATTTCTATTTTTTCCTGTGTATCTGCGACCGCATGAACCTCTTTTTGCAATTCATCATTTGATGCCTCTTCATAAGACACTCCGCTTTGAATAATATCATCTACCAGGTTCTCACTTTTTTTTACCTGGTTCTGTGCTTTCATTTCCTGTGCGGCTTTATTCTTTGCTCTTAGCTTGTCCAGATTGCTCATATCAGATTAACCCTCTACCCTTTCTATAATTGCCTTGGTGATAGCTCTGTAGTCCACTGCCGGATTACTGTACTTATCGTAATGCTGCAGGCTCTGCATCGCCAGTTTGCTTTCAGATACCTTGATACCTTTTCTTACGCTCATGACAAAAGGTTTTTCTTCCATATCTTCTGCCTTCTCATTTAATTGCTCTAATGCAAGTGTGTGCATGGCAGTGTTCTCCATTTTGGTAAGAATCAAACCGATGACTTTTGCATCTGTCCATTTTAATTTTCTGTATTTTTTCAAATCGCCGTAGATTGCATCAATTCCGTCTATGCTTCCAGTATCACACTCTGTAGGAATAATCATATAGTTTGCTGCTATGTAACTCATATTTAAAAGAGAGTTTCTGGATGGACTGTTGTCAATAATTGCAAAATCATATTGGTCTTCCACGAAACTAAGTACTTCTTTTAATAAGTAAATATCCTCCGGGGCGCTAAATTCCTTATCCGCTTTTGATAATTTCTCTGATGCAGATATGAAGTCAAAATCCTCTGTCTGCTGTATTGCTTCTTCGATACTCTTGTCTGCTTTTAACACATCATATATAGATGGCTTAGTCTTGTCTGCATTTACATACCCTGTCAGATTTGACTGCTGGTCAAAATCAATTACCAAAACCTTGTGTCCTAAATTGCTGAGACAGCTGCCGATTTCCCAGCAGCTTGTGGATTTTGCAACTCCTCCTTTTTGATTTGCAATAGCTAATGTCTTCATTTTCTAGTCCTTTCCAATTTGCAGTATTCTTGAAATAATTGCAATAATATTTATATGCTTTTCTCGTATTATAGTTTATACTATATTTTGTAATACATATAATAATATCAAGTTTTTCCCTTATAGATTAAGGCTTTTATGATTTTCTGGTTGAAATCCATACTGTAATTTCTTATATTATTATATATCTCTAATTAATATTTATATCATATATTATGCTATATTATCAAGTATATTTACTAATATATTTCTTTTTACATTATATTTTATACATATCAGTATCTTTTATATTCCAGTATGTATTATATTATATATTACATTATGTAATGTGTCTCGTATTGTATTTTAAAATAGCATTTAT
>CAVKUD010000089.1:0-11344 GCA_963659315.1 Senegalimassilia sp.
GCTTGTGGATGCACCATGCTCAGGAGAGGGCATGTTCAGGAAAAATCCAGATGCCATGAATGAGTGGAGTCCTGCCCAGGTGCTTGTGTGTGCGGACAGGCAGTATGAAATCATCTGCAATGCTGCGGCTATGCTTATGCCAGGCGGGGATATGGTTTACTCTACATGTACATTTTCAAGAGAGGAAAATGAGGATTTAATCGAGAGATTTTTAAGCACTCATGATGATTATAAGCTTGTAGAGCAAAAACGCATTATGCCTCATAAGGTGCATGGAGAGGGGCATTTTGTGGCAAAGCTTCACAGAGAAGGAGTGCTCAATTTCTCAGTGGATGAAGCTGGTAAAGCTTGTACAGAATCAGACAAAAATTATAAGAGCAAATCAGCAAAATCAAAGCAGGCAAAAGCCAGACTCACAAAGGAGCAGGAAAAGGCACTTGATGAATTTTTATCGGAGACTGTCGCAGATGATTTTGCAGACTGGATAAAGGCAGGAAGGCTTGAGCTGTTTGGAGACCAGTTGTACCGTCTGCCAGATGAGGAGATAAGCCTTAGAGGAATTCATGTACTAAGAGCCGGTCTACATATAGGAGAGTTTAAGAAAAACCGTTTTGAGCCAGCCTTTGCCCTGGCACTTACGCTTGGCAGGAATGATGTCAAAAAGTACGTTGAACTGCCATCGGATGATATGAGAGCCCTTGGATATTTTAATGGTCAGTCTGTCATATTTAATGATGGCGAGATAGAGACAGGGCTTAAGGGCTGGTGTCTCTTCTGCATAGATGGCTACTCAGCAGGCTGGGGGAAAATAGCTAACGGGCAGATGAAAAATCACTATCCAAAGGGCTTGCGGAAAAATTTAATGTGATTTAGTTTAAATTACCCATTGATGTTTTTTGTATATTATGATAAAATTACGAAAATGTAAAAGGCAATGAATGTGTTAGTAGAACATAGATACAGCTAAAAGAGAGAGGATGCCATCGGCTGAAAGCAACCTTGAGCAATGACTATGATTTGAAGTTCCCACAGGAGCCGCATGACTGAAGCAATTTGAATCAGTAGGCCATGACGTGTGCTGCACGTTACGCAGGCAATGAGAGCTTGCAGATTATATCTGTGAGAATCAGGGTGGTATCGCGGAACTTATGGCTTCGTCCCTATTTGGGACGGAGCCTTTTTATCGTATAAAATTCGAGCTTTGAGTCAGGAATTTATGCGAACATCCGCTTATTAATAAAATAAATTCAGAGGTGAAAAAAATGAAAGACAAGCTGCAAAAAATCAGAGAAAATGCAATAGCTGAAATCGAGAAGTCAGATGGACTTGAAAGATTAAATGAAGTCCGTCAGTCAATCCTTGGTAAAAAGGGTGAGCTCACAGCAGTACTAAAGGGAATGAAGGATGTTGCCCCAGAGGACAGACCAAAGGTCGGCCAGTGGGTTAACGAGACCAGAGCTGCAATCGAGACAAAACTTGAGGCTAAAATCGAAAAGCTTGAGGCAGAAGCATTAAGACTCAGATATGAGAAAGAAAAAATTGATGTGACAATGCCGGCAGAGAGAGGTGTCAAGGGAAATCTTCACCCAGTAACACAGGTTACTAACCAGCTCACAGATATTTTCTCATCAATGGGCTTTGAAATTTATGAGGGAGCAGAAATTGAGACTGATTACTATAACTTTACAGCCTTAAATACTCCTCAGGATCATCCGGCAAGAGATATGCAGGATACATTTTACTTATCACCTGAGTTTTTACTTAGAACACAGACCTCAGCAGGACAGATTCATGTAATGGAAGCAAAGAAACCACCTATCAAGGTTGTTTCACCTGGAAAGGTTTTCCGTTCAGATGATGATGCAACACATTCTCCAATGTTCACACAGATGGAGGGACTGGTAGTAGATAAGGGCATCACCCTCTGCGACTTAAAGGGTATGCTTGAGCAGTTAGTAAAGAAAATCTTTGGTAAGGAGACATCAACCAGACTTAGACCATCCTACTTCCCATTTACAGAGCCATCTGTAGAGGTAGATGTTAGCTGCTTCCAGTGTGGCGGCAAGGGCTGCAGTCTCTGCAAGGGAACAGGCTGGATTGAAGTCCTGGGTGCAGGTGTTGTAAACAACAAGGTACTTGAGGGTTGTGGAATCGACACAAATGAGTACAGCGGATTTGCGTTTGGTGTAGGTGTTGAGCGTATTGCCATGCTTAAGTATGGTATCAATAATATCAAGCTGTTATTTGAGTCAGACATGCGTGTACTTAAACAGATTGATGATAAATAGGATTTAAAGGAGGCTTAATATTATGATAGCACCACTTAGCTGGTTAAAGGATTATGTAGATATAGATGTGACACCAAAGGAGCTTGAGGAAAAATTATTTTCCTGCGGTTTCGAGGTTGAGGAGCTTATAGAGGTAGGAAAAGACATAAGCAATGTAGTAGTTGGTCTTGTAGAAGAGTGTGAGCCAATTCCAGAGACCCACCTGTCACTCTGCAAGGTAAATGCTGGAGCACACGGCACATTCCAGATTTGCTGTGGAGCAGACAATGTAAAGGCTGGCGGAAAATTCCCACTTGCACTTATCGGGGCAACAGTATATGCAACAGCAAAGGATCATGTGACAATCGAAGGCATCATGGAAATCAAGCAGGGCAAGCTCCGTGGATATGATTCTTATGGTATGCTCTGTTCAGGTGTTGAACTCGGACTTAACGAGGATTTGTACCCAGGTGCAGGCTACAACGGACTTCTTGTACTTCCAGAGGATGCTGAGGTTGGAGCAGATGTAAAGCCTATTCTTGGTATGGATGACTGGCTTTTCGATATTGCCATCACAGCAAACAGACCAGACTGCCAGAGCATTTACGGAATCGCAAGAGAGGTAGCTGCGGTTCTTGGAAAAGAGCTTAAGACACCAGCCCTTGACTACACTGAGACAGATGTAAGAAAGGATGAGTTTAAGGTAAATGTAGAGGCAACAGACATCTGCCCAAGATATATCGGACACTATGTATATGATGTGAAAATGGGAGAGTCTCCAGCCTGGATGAGAAGAAGACTGGCTCTTGTGGGAATAGCTTCTATTTCAAATGTAGTAGACATTACAAACTTTGTATTAAAAGAATTAGGACAGCCAATGCATGCCTTTGATTACAACTATCTTGAAGGTAATCAGATAAATGTAAGACGTGCAAAGGATGGAGAGAAGATTGTAACACTTGATGAGAAAGAGTTTGAGCTTACTTCAAATAACCTCGTAATCTGTGACGGAGTAAAGCCAGTTGCCCTTGCAGGTATCATGGGTGGACTTAACTCAGAGATTAAGGATACAACAACAGAAGTCCTCTTTGAGTCAGCAAAATTTGCAAGAGACAACATCAGAAAGAGCTCAAGAGCACTTGGACAGTCATCAGATTCAAGCGCCCTTTACTCAAAGGGTGTGTATGAGTACACAACAGAGATGGCTATGAAGAGAGCCCTTCACCTCATTGAGGAGCTTGGCTGTGGTAAGGTGTCAGCTACACATGTTGAGGCTTCTGTAGGAAATTCAATCGAGCCAAGAGAGATGAAGGTCAGCATAAACCGTGTAAATGGTGTGCTTGGTATCAAGGTGCCTGATGAGGATATTGTCAGAATATTAACAAACTTAAATTTTGCACCAGAAATTAATGGTGACGAGCTTACACTTAAGGTTCCAGCATACCGTGAGGATATGGACGGATATCAGGATGTGGCTGAGGAAGTTATCAGAATGTATGGATATGACCATGTGGTTCCTACATTCATGCCAACAGCCCAGGTTACATTGGGAGGACACAACAACCGCCAGAAGACAGAGGCAAAGATAAAAGAGGTACTCTGTGCTGCAGGAGCATATGAGGGAATCCATTACTCATTCTTCTCACCAGCAGATCTGGACTTGCTTAAACTTCCAGAGGATGCCAAGGAGAGACATGCAATCTCACTTATCAATCCAATAAATGTAGATTTGTCATTGATGAGAACAACACTTGCCTCTGAGATGCTCTATGCTATTTCAAGAAACCAGAAGAAGGGCATACTTGAGGGCAGAATATTTGAGCTTGGAAATGTATTCATTCCAAAGGAGCTTCCACTCAAGGAGTATCCAGACGAGAGAAAGACCTTATGTGTAGGTGCATTTGGAGATAACGAGAACTTCTTCTCACTCAAGGGACTGGCAGAGGTAGTAGCAGACGCCTTAAATATCAAGTTCAGCTACAGGGCAGACAGCAAGACCTTCCTTCACCCATACCAGACAGCAACAATTGTCTGCGAGGGCAAAGAGGTAGGATATCTTGGAAAAGTAAAATACGAGATAGCAGACGAGCTTGACCTCAGAACTGCCGCTTACATCATGGAGATTGATTTAGAGTCACTTACACAGTGGTATGACAAGGAGAAGAGATTTACTCCTATCTCAAAATTCCTTGAGGAAAAGAGAGATTTTGCATTTGTAGTAGACAAGGAAGTTACCTGTGAATCAATCGAGAATGTAATCGCTGAGTCATGTGATTATGTGACAGACATTAAGCTTTTCGACGTATACGAGGGTGTGCAGCTTCCAGCAGATAAGAAGAGTATGGCATTCTCTGTAGTATTCACTCCAAGAGATGAGGAGTTCACAGCCAAGATGGTTGAGGGCTTTGTAAAGAACATTCTTGCGAACTTAAATGAGAAGCTTGGAGCATCTTTGAGAGCATAGATAGAAAAGGTATAACAAATGGACGTAAAAGATTTTGATTATTATCTTCCAGAGGAACTTATAGCGCAGGATCCTCTGGAGGACAGATCCAGTTCAAGGCTCATGGTTTTGGATAAAAAAACTGGAGAATTACAGCATAAGATATTTAAAGACATCTTAGATTATTTAAAGCCAGGAGACTGTCTGGTATTAAATAACACAAAGGTTATCCCAGCCAGGTTATTCGGTGTCAAAGAGGGAACTCTTGCAAAGATTGAAATTTTACTTCTTAAGAGAAAGGAAAATGACATCTGGGAGACCCTTGTAAAGCCAGGGAAAAAAGCAAAGCCAGGCACAAAGATTATATTTGGTGACGGACTTTTAGTGGGTGAGGTAATAGATGTAGTAGAGGATGGAAACAGACTCATACAGTTCAGCTATGATGGAATATTTGAGGAAATCTTAGACCAGCTTGGACAGATGCCTCTGCCACCATATATCACTCATACATTAAAAGACAAAAACAGGTACCAGACCGTGTATGCAAAATATGATGGTTCAGCGGCTGCGCCGACAGCAGGACTGCATTTCACAAAGGAGCTGCTTGAAGAGGTTAAGGCAAAGGGCGTAGATATAGCAGAAGTAACTCTGCATGTTGGACTTGGCACCTTTAGACCAGTAAAGGTTGAAAATGTCTTAGACCACCATATGCACTCAGAGTTTTACATGGTAAGTGCAGAGGCGGCAGAGAAGATTAATGCTACAAAGGACAGAGGCGGCAGGGTAATCTCTGTTGGTACAACAAGTACCAGAACCCTTGAGTCAGCAGCTGATGAAAACGGAAGGCTTAAGGAGTGCAGCGGATGGACAGAAATATTCATCTATCCGGGCTATAAATTTAAAGTGATAGACTGCCTGATTACCAATTTCCATTTACCACAGTCTACACTTGTAATGCTGGTGTCTGCGCTTGCAGGAAGAGAGCATGTGCTTGCAGCCTATGAGGAGGCTGTAAAGGAAAAATACAGATTTTTCAGCTTTGGTGATGCTATGTTTATCACTGACGATTTGATGAAATAATTAATACTTGTAAATGCTAACTGTTTATAATAAGATAATATTGGTAGTTATTTATATGTATTAAGGGAGTTTTAAAGATGGAAGAAAAAAGAAAGCATAAGAGACTGGACCTTGATGTGTCAGTACAGCTTGAGCGCCTTGACGAGGATGGAGTTACAACACTTAAATATGTTCACGTTGATGTGACTGATATTTCCAGAAGCGGGGTGGGCTTTAGCTCAAAACAAAAGCTTGAAGTTGGTACATATTATGATACTAAGATTCAAATCTGGACAAAAGAGATTGTAGATGCAGTCGTTGAGATTGTACGTCGAGTAGATGCGGAGGGAGGATATCACTACGGAGCCAGCTTTATCGGAATGACAGATACTGATGCTCTGAAGATTGATATCTATCAGATATTTAATGATTTATAGGATTAAAAAAGTAGATAATCCACACAACATCACAGCCAGTGTACCTGGTTCAAAGAGTATTACAAACAGAGCCCTTTTAATTGCTGCACTTTCCTCTGGAAAGTGTACATTAAAAGGGGTTCTTTTTAGTGACGATTCGAGACATTTTCTGGATGCGCTGATAAGCCTTGGTTTTTGTGTGGATGTAGATGAGAAAACCAAGACTGTTACAATAGAAGGAACAGGTGGAGATATACCAAACAGGGAAGCTACTGTAGATGTGGGAAGTGCGGGAACCGCAGCCAGATTTCTGACAGCTTTTCTGGGACTGTCTGCTGGCAGATACAGGATGGTGTCATCAGAGCAGATGAAGAAGCGTCCCATGAAGGAACTGCTGGTAGCGCTTGAGGAGCTTGGAGCCTGTATAGAATATGAGGAAGAGGAGTATCATTTTCCTTTTACAATCTATAACAAGGGTGTGACCTGTAATCAGGTGACAGTAGATGTAGATAAGAGCAGCCAGTTCTTGAGTGCTTTTCTTATCTCAGCGGTTATTTTAAACAAGGATTTTGCAGTGAATGTCACTGGAAGTCATGGAATGGCATATGTAGATATGACAGTTAAGATGATGGAGCAGTTCGGAGTCAGGGTACTTAAAAGAGAGGAGCCTCTGGGCTTTGAAATCAAGGCTGGATCTTCCTATAAGGCTATAAATTATGACATAGAGCCTGATTTGTCAGCGGCTTGCTATTTCTATGCCATGAGTCCTGTGCTAAAGGTATCATCACAGGTGCTGGGAGTAAAAAGGGCTGGCTGCTTACAGGGGGACATAGCTTTTCTTGATGTACTGTCTCGAATGGGCTGTGAGTGCATAGAGGATGAGAATGGAATCATTGTAAATCCACCAGTGGACGGTGTGCTGAAGGGAGGCAGGTTTGATTTGTCTGCATTTTCAGACCAGGCGCTTACACTTTCTGCAATCGCACCCTTCGCCTCAGACGAGGTGGAGATAAGAGGCATATCCCACATCAGGTATCAGGAGTGTGACAGAATAAATGCTATATGCCATAATCTGACTGGGCTTGGAATAAATGTCAACGAAAATGAAGATGGGGTTGACATTATGCCAGGACAGACAAAGGCAGCTGTAATTGAGACCTATGATGACCATAGGGTTGCCATGGCTTTTTCTATACCAGGGCTTGTGACGGATGGGGTGGAGATTGAGAACCCTTATTGCTGCAGGAAGACCTTTGAGAATTATTTTGAGGTGCTGGAAGAGGTTGTGTACTAAATACAAAAGAGTCTGATATTTTATCAGGCTCTTTTTCACTTAAAAAGGGAAAGTACGAGGTAATTATCATGTCAGAGTTTATGAAATCATTATGTAAAATAGCAATACCTGTCACCCTGCAAAGCATGCTGCAGGCGTCATTTTCCATCATTGACCAGATAATGATTGGACAGTTAGGCGAGACAAACATATCAGCAGTAGGATTATGCGGAAATTATTCATTGATTTTTTCAGTGGTGATTGGTGCGGTAAGCACGGTTGCGGGAATATTAATTGCGCAGTTTATAGGGGCGAAGGATGAGAAAGAGGCATGGAGCAGCTTCTGGGTGAGTCTTGTGGTTGGAATTTTGATTTCTTCTGTATTTTTGTTTACATCAGGCTTTTTCCCAATGCAGATTATTGGCTTGTATACTAATGATGTGAGTATTATAAAGGCAGGCGCTGTGTATTTTAAGGTCGTAGCATTTTCATATGTCCCGATGGCTGTGAGTATGATTCTATCTGCATGGCTGCGCTGTAAAGAGCATGCCACGATACCATTTCTGGCAAGCTTTGGAGCAGTGGCTGTAAATACAGGACTTAACTATGTGCTGATATTTGGAAAACTTGGATTTAAAGCTATGGGAATAAAAGGAGCAGCAACAGCAACCTTGATTTCACAGATATTTAATTTAGTGCTTATTTTTATCGGCTTCCTTATCTGTATCAGTAAAGATGGGGATAAACCCGTGATGTCAATACATTTTAATAAGATTACAGTTAAAGATTATTTTGTAATGATTATGCCGATTCTGGTCAGTGAGTTTTTGTGGAGCCTTGGTCAGAATGTGGAGTCGGCGGTATACGGTCATCTGGGCACAGATAATCTTGCAGCTTACACGCTTACCTGCCCGATACAGGGGTTGATTGTGGGAGCCTTGAGTGGCTTGTCTGCGGCGGCTGGTGTTATGGTCGGAAAAAGGCTGGGAAAGAAAGAGTATGATGTGGCATACTCAGAATCTAAGAAAATTATGTATGCAGGACTGCTTGGTTCTGTTATTGTAGCAGCGTTTCTCATATTGTTTGCGGGAGTATATACAGGATTGTATCGTGTAGATGATAATGTAAAAGAGCTGGGTAAAATTCTGCTGATTGTCTTTGCCCTGTATGCTCCGATTAAGGTGGAGAATATGATTTTGGGCGGCGGCATCATAAGGAGTGGCGGTAATACAAGAATTATGATGATTATTGATGTTGTTGGTACATGGGGAATAGGAATACCACTCTGTTTTCTTGCTGCATATGTGTTTGAGTGGGGAATTGTAGGTGTGTATGCCCTGCTTACTACGGAAGAAATTTTCAGGCTGGTGGTTTCACTGCTTATTTTCAAGAGACGAAAATGGATGATTAGTTTATCCTAGTGAGGAGGAATTTTGAATGAATGATGTAAAAGAAAAATTGTATAAACAGTTGGCAATAGATTATTGCTGCTCGGTTGAAGAGATTAGGGACAGCAATAATCATTTTACTGAATATAAGAAACTGGATGGAAGAAGACAATTTGAAGAATCAGATGAGTGTATTTTAAAGGCAATTGTGATAAATGGAAAGCTTGTTTTTACCGGGAAAAGGCAGGTGATAGATAAATGCCGGCAGAAATTTTACAATAATTCAGGAAGCTGGTTTATGGATGTTGCAAATTTCAGAGAGATTGACAATATTTTAACAAATGAGGGATATCGGATTAAAACAGCCCATCCGTTTTTTATTCCACAAAATGATGAGATTTGTAAAATGGATGGAATTGAAATAAGAAAATACAATCAGAAAGAAATCCTTGCCTTTAAAGGTGATGACAGATTTGACGAAGCGTTTTGTTTTGATGAAAAATCTCCTGATGTACTGGCAGTTGCAGCAATCGTAAATCATGAGATAGTTGGAATGGCAGGAGCCAGCGCTGACAGTCCAGTTTTCTGGCAGATTGGAATAAATGTGGAACGGGAATTTGAGGGAAGGCATATTGCTTCTGGATTGGTTTCTATATTGAAACATGATATTTTACAAAAGGGAATTGTGCCATATTATGGTACGAGTTTTTCAAATCTTGCGTCACAGCATGTTGCGGCAAGGGCGGGATTTGAGACTGCGTGGGTGGAACTTATTACAGAGAAAATAGGATGATGCGATGAAAACACGGATTAACTATATAGATAATTTAAGAACTGTGACTGTTTCGCTGGTGCTGGTATATCATTTGGCAATGGCTTACAATACATGGGGAGAGGCAAATTATATATTTTTTGAGAGCGTCAATCCAATTGCTTCTATTGTGGTATTTATGTCACCCTGGTTTATGCCCTTAATGTTTTTGCTTGCAGGAATATCTGCGGCATTTTCAGTAAAGAAAAGAAGCAGCATGGTTTTCATAAAGGAAAGATTGAAAAGATTAGGGCTGCCATTGCTATTTGGAATTATAATCATCTGTCCTATATTAAGTTTTGTTGCAGATAAATCCCATAACGCATATGAAGGAAATTATTTTGAGCATTATTTTGTATTTTTTACAAAATTTACGGATTTTACAGGATATGATGGTGGTTTTACAATTGGACATTTTTGGTTTCTTGCTGTGCTGCTTGTTTTTTCCTGCGTGGGATGTGGTGCGAATAGGGTCATAGATTATTTAACTCGGAAAAACGAAAAAGCAATTTTTATTATCAATGGTGTGCTTATTATTCTAGCAATTGCATCATTTGATATTGTCCTTTGGGGTAAAAAAATTCCGACATATTTTTTCATATACCTGTTGGGATATTATCTGTTCAGTAAGCAGGAGTTCGTTGAAAGGCTTATAAAATATAAATGGCTGCTTATGGTGACATTTGTTTTTGCATCAATTATGAATGTTATTTTGTTTGTATATCTGGAAGACTACAAATTGCTAAATAATATTTGTAATTACATATCATTTGTGGCAGGGATTTTAGCTTTGATTTGTTTAGGGAAAACATATTTGGATTATAGCAATAAAACTAGCAGATGCTGTGCGAGATTATCCTATGGATTTTATATTGCACATTTTCCGATTGTTGTGCTGTGTCAGTATTTTATTTCTTTGACAGGAGTGGAAAGTGTAGACAATTTTGTTTTTTCTTTTGCCTTATCGGCTGTTTTGACCTGTGGAGTCTGCTTTATAATGGATAAAATCGCCACAACCTTTTTGAGGTAGTGGCGATTTCCTGCGATTATATTATTACTAAAATTAGAGTGTACCAAAACGGCGTTTGTATTCTTCAAGTTGAGCTGTTGTTTCGTCCAGAGCCTGTTCTAGCACAGCATTTCTTTCGTCCTTTTGAGCTAGAATTTGTCTTAAAGCCGCATTTCTTTCATCTTTTTGAACAATAGCCTGTTCAAGGCTGATATAATCCTCGCGTGCACGACATTTCTCTCTTGTAATCTCGTCCGCATTTGATTCATAAAGGGACTGCGATGCGGAAGCTATAAAACTGTTATTTTCTGCTAGCATTTTGATTTCCTCCCATGTTGTTGCGGTGAAGAGACGTGCCCAGTAATCAATCTGATTAGCACGGTTTGTTTCAGTTGCGTAATCTATCTGCTTCAAGTTTACCACACGAAGAATAAATTTCTCAATATGGCTTTGAAAACAAAAACAGAAAAGAAAATATATCACAATTTAAGTATAGTGTATGTGGATGAGATGTACAAGGATTTTAGAAAAAGGAGTTGAGAGTTTGTTGAAAAGGGGGTAAATGATGGTATAATTCTATTATTAACAGACATGGATTTATTTAAGTAAATAGCAGGAGGATTATATCATGGAACGAGTAGTAAAATTTTTAAAAGAAGCAGAGACATATTATTTGGC
>CAVKUD010000090.1:0-11280 GCA_963659315.1 Senegalimassilia sp.
GTGCATGCAAATCAGGCAGATGATGTATTCTTAAGAGTTGGTGATAAATCTAAATTGCAGACTTTTGAAGAACGCCTTCAGCTTAATTATGACAAGGGAGAACGGTACTTTGAAGATAAGGCTGTGCCTGATGCAACGATAGATGATATAGATATGGACTTTGTAAAAAATTATACAGATAAGATTGATTATGGGAAAAGTCCACTGGAGTATCTCAAAGAAAACAGAGGATTTATAAAAGAAAAGGATGGCGAGATTCAAATTAGTACCGTTGCAATTTTGTTATTTGGGAAAAATCCGCAAAATTTCTTTCCTCGTGCAAGGATTCGTTTTATACGTTTTGAGGGAACAGAAGAAAAATTTGGAACAGAAATGAATGTAATTAAGGATGTCATCTTTGAAGGCACACTGCTTAATATGATAAATGGGGTAATTGAATATTTGGATACGCAGGTAAAAGAAAAAACATATCTTGGACCAGATGGAACATTTGTTACAGATGAGGAATATCCTAAGTTCGTAAGACAAGAATTGATTGTAAATGCAGTTACTCATCGTGCTTATAGTATTACTGGCACGGATATTCAGATAAAAATGTTTGATGATCATATAGTAGTTGAAAGTCCAGGAAGACTTTCGGGGCTTGCAAGAGAGGACAATATACGTTTCACACATTTTTCCAGAAACCCTAAGGTTGCAGAGTTTTTAAAGAACTATAAATTTGTAAAAGAATTTGGCGAAGGTGTTAATCGTATGTGTAATGAGTTAGAGCAGGTTGGATTAAAAGATCCAATTTATCATACAAATGCTTTTATGTTGCAGGCGGTTATTTATAATTCAAAAGTTGGAAAAACTATTATTGAAAAAACCGCTGATTCATTAAAAAAATTGGATGTTGCAGTCAATAAGTCGTTGATTGATTACCAAAAGTCGGCGATTGGAGAAGAAAAGCCGGCGATTGGAGAAGAAAAGCCGGCGATTGGAGAAGAAAAGTCGGCGATTGACGATAAAAAATCGGCGGTTGATATGATAAAGTCGGCGATTGAGCAACAAAAATATAATGAACCTTCGAAGGCAAATATTCTTAAGGTGTATGATGAAATAGAGAAAAATCAGATTTTTGGCACAAAAGAAATTCTTGATTGCTCACCATCCACAGCAAGAGCAGTCATGACAAAACTTAGAGACATGAAAGTTGTTAAAGCGGTGAATGGTAAAGGAAAGGGAAAGTATATATTCATAGAATAAAAATGAGGTATAGAGTATTGATGAATGTAAAAGCTCTATGTGTGGAAGTCATGAGAATGTAAAAACTAAATTAAATAAAAGTACAAATTTGGTTTAAGTAACGCTTATAATGAAGATGGGAAATGTCACAGAAAATGTCGTAGAAATGTCATAGAAATTTTTAGGGAAATAAGAATATTCTAATAAGAAGCTTTCTAAAGCGTGCGAGACTTTGTAAAATCGAATAGATGTTCGACAAATAAATTGACAAAGGTACCTATTCATGAGAAAATTGAATGGGTACCTTTTGTATTATCAAAAGTCAGTATAACATGGCAGGTAGAGGAAAATGGAGATAGTCGTAGAGCGAATAAAAAAAAGAAAGAAAAAAAGAACAACTTAATCACTTAAAAAAGTACTATGAATTATTATATAAAATGAAAGAAATGTCTTTTGAGACACAGTGGGATTGTTATAGGGAATATGCGAAGGATGAAAACAAAAATATAGAAATATATAAATCATTTTTCGACAAAGCAGGCAGTGATAGAAAAGCCATACAAGCAACATGTGACGTGATCATAGAGATTAATGAGTGTGGAGATAGTATAGAAACTGAAGTATCTGAGAAGAAGAGACAAGATATAGCCCATATATTGGAAAATATTATACAGTGTATCAAAAAAGAAGCAGATTGGGAGAAAAGGTTATACAATCAGTTAAATAAAGCCGCAGATAATCATCCTCTTATTACAAAAGCTATTATTATAGTTTTATCAAGTATTTTATTGGGATTAGTAGAAGATTGTATACATGATGCTATCGTGATGCAAAATAGTGAGACGGCAATAGAAAGCATAAATGACACAATAGAAACTGAAGACGAATCAAGTAAATAAAGACTGACTATGAAGTTTATTTGACATTAATGATTTGTAACATCAGAATTAGAATTAAAGGAGGAAAAATATGCAGTTCATATGTTACCCCAAATGTTCAACCTGCCAAAAAGCAAAAAAATGGCTAGAAGAACAAAACATAAACTTTACAGAGCGCAATATTGCAGAAAACAACCCATCCTACGAAGAATTAAAGGAATGGCATGCCGGAAGTGGTTTACCGCTCAAGAGATTTTTTAATACCAGTGGACTTCTATATAAGGAAATGAAACTAAAGGACAAGCTTCCGACAATGAGCGAAGACGAACAACTAAAGCTGCTTGCAACCAACGGAATGCTTGTAAAGAGACCATTGCTTATAGGTGAAAATACAGTACTTGTAGGTTTCAAAGAAGCAGAGTGGAGGAGCCTGATTAAATAATATGTTTAAAATTGCAATACTACAAAAACGCCCCCTTAACGCACAAATAGATAAGAACATCGACAGTATCATTTTAGCAATGAAAGAGGCCTCAGAAAATCGGGCAGATATTCTTCTGCTGCCAGAATGTTTTGTCACAGGATATGATTTGCCCATGTCATACGAAAAAAGCATTGCAGATGATGACATAAGAATTACAAAAATATGTGAGTATGCTAAGAAATATAAGATAGGTCTGGTGCTCACTGCATTTACAAAGGGTCATAAGCAGCCACAGAACTCAGCTTTTGTCATCAATAAATCAGGCAATATATTAATGAAATACTCTAAAGTGCATACCTGTGATTTTGCAGATGAAAGAGATGTTGAATCAGGAAAAGAGTTTAAGGTATGTGATTTTGAAGGAATACAATTAGGCATTATGATTTGTTACGACAGAGAGTACCCAGAAAGCGCCAGAATACTGATGCTAAAAGGGGCAGAAGTTATTCTTGTGCCAAACGACTGCGGTTCCATGCTGCCAAGAATCAGGGCACTTTCTACCAGAGCATATGAGAATATGCTTGCAGTTGCCATGGCAAATCCGAATGGGGATAATGCTGGATGCTCCTGTGCTTTTAGCCCGATTTGTTGGGATAAAAATGGGAAATGTGTTGATAACACAGTTTTGCTGGCTGACGATAAAACTGAGGGGATTTTTATGCAGAGTTTGATATGGAAGCTATTAGAGAATACAGGAATCGAGAAATGCTGGGGAATACATTTCGTAAGGTAGAGGCATACGATCAGTTGCTAAGTAAAGAAATCAAGGAGCCTTTTATAAGAGAGGGACAGGGTCGATAAGACAAGAAAAGTTTATGTTATTAAAAAGAGGAACAGTGCAACTTGAATGGAATAGAAGAGCGATATAAATATGTTTGAATTTGTAATAAGCCGAAATGGAGAATTAAAGTAAATGTAAACAAATGAAAACTAGTAGATATGGCAGAGTTGTCATATATGCTATTTATATAATTGGGATATAACTCCTGATTTCTTCGTTACGAAGAGTTTAAATATGAGCAGAATAAAATATAGTTGCATGAATAGGCTCTGAAGGGATTCAGAGTCTTTTTTCATAAGCGGAGAAAGATATGCACAATTATAAGGGACAAGGGGATGGAATTTTATACAGGACATGGGTCTTAGCTTTAATGATTTGAAAAAATGAGCAAGAGTAAATTTAAAAGTATAAGAGCTAAGTTTGTCTATTTTTACCTTATACCCGACATTATCGAAAATCTAGTTGCAATTAACTTTGAAAAAAATGTAGACACACCAACAAAAATTGATTGTGATATTTGGTTTTATACACAAAATAAAAATGCAATTGTACATCTTGGAATAAAGAAAGAAGATAATAGCAACCAAGAAAAATATAGTTATGATGCTATAGAAAAGAGTCTTTCATCTTAGCGTTATAAAGGGATTGATATTGTAGCTCGTATTTTCCTTATGTGGAATATTTAGGTCAAATCTACATAATTATAAAATATTTATTGTCTATTGTAGCAATTGAGATTACACCTATATTCGAATTCCCATTGGACTTATCAATTAAAAAATTTCTTACAAGCTTATTATAGAAAAAGTTAATGTGTAAAGTATAGGCTTATGATAGCGGTTGAAGCATTTAACATGTGAACAACTGGTGAGATTAAACAACAAAAACGAACGTATATTCGATAAATTATTGACAGGGCTGATTATTCGTGAGAAAATCTAAGTAGTACAACCCAAATTAAATCAGGCAAGAAAAAGGAGGAAGGCTATAATGGATTATGGACCAGTAAAAATAATAAAAGGGAAGTATAAGGGAAGGATAGGATGTTATGATGACGATGAAGGTCAGTATGCATATGTTTATTGGGGAGATATGGTTTCTACATTAGATTCATGTGTAAGGATAAGAAAATCAAATTTATCAGATGAAATAACAATGCATGATTTGATTGAAAGAACAACATATTTAGGAAATAAAATAGGTACATTGAGAGCAAGACAACAATACCCTGAAGCTATGATTGATACATATGAAGAAATATGTGATTTATATGGAGAATATGTATATTGTTCAGGTTTAATCAATAGAATTTATGAGGATACATTTTATTTACAAGCAAAGGGAGAAAAAAAGATTTTTATATCTCATTCATCAGCCGACAAAACATTTGCATTATATCTTGCCACTGATTTAAAAAGATTAAATTATGATGTATGGTTTGATTTATGGGACTTAAAATTGGGACATAGCATACCAGATGAAATAAGTAAGGGCTGGATGCTGCGGATCTGCTAATAATGATTATTTCAAAAAAATATCTTGAATCATGTTTTTGCAATGCTGAATGGCGAGGCGTTTTCATGAAAGAATGTAGTAAACCAATTATACCGATAATCATTGATGAGAGCGAACCGCCTACATTAATTGCAGAAAAAATGTATTATAGAGTAAAAAAGAACATGGAAGATTATAACGATATGATAAGGAAGTTGAAATATAGTTTGGCAGAATTATGATATAATGAGTGCAAGTGAGTCAACATGCTTATATGATTGACGAACGACGAATGTTGATCATGAACTGATTTTGTTCATGATATAATAATTATTGATAAAAATATATTTAGTATTTATTAAGACACAGATTAGGAGAAAAGATGACAGAAAATGCGAATGAGTTCATAAAATGTATATTCTCAAAGGATTCCAGTGGTCACGACTACTACCACACCCTTAGAGTATACAAACTCGCCACTCAAATCGCCAAACAGGAAAACGCAGACCTAAACATAGTTCAACTAGCAGCCCTCTTACACGACGTGGACGACATTAAGCTTTTCCCAGAGACTCATGCCACTAAGCAAAACGCAGTTGATTTTATGAAAGCTAACAGCATAGATGCTGAGACGATTAAAAAGGTATGCAAAATCATAGATGAAGTCTCGTTTGCAGGAACGGATTCTGTCATCCCTGACAGCATAGAGGGAAAGTGCGTGCAGGATGCAGACAGGCTTGACGCTATTGGTGCCATAGGAATTGCCAGAGCATTTGCATATGGTGGCAGCAGGGGGAGAAAGATTTATGACCCGGAGATAGAGCCGAAACTTCAAATGAATAGAGAAGATTATCAGAAAAATCAAGATTCCACAAGTATCAATCACTTTTACGAAAAATTGCTATTGCTCAAAGATATGATGAATACAAAAACTGGAAAAGCAATCGCATCACACCGACATGAGGTTATGGAAAATTTCCTTGAAGAATTTAAGCAAGAGTGGGATAGTATATTATAATATAACCATCTTATTTAAAATAAGAAAGGACACTCCATCATGGAAATAAAAAGCATCTTAATAAAAGACACCACCAGAGAAGAACGTATCTGCATTGTTCAGGAAGGCTTAAACCAGTGTGGTGGTGCTTGTGATTTTTGCAACGGCTGTGACAACCTGGGTGGTGGCTCGGTAGATTCCTTTTATGAGCCATATATTAATGGTGAGAAAGAGCTGAGACAGCTAAATGAGGAATACAGAAGCAATTCAGGAATGGTAAAATAGAATATGAAAGCACCAGACATAGATAAATCTACAGAAGAAGAGAGACGACAGTACATTAAGTCCACATTTCCGTGTATTGCAGACTGTGATATGTGCGGACTTTGCACTGTATTTAAAGGCAAGGATCCGGAACTGGCATATGCAGATTATATCAGTGGCAAACGTGAATTTATGGCTGTGTCAGAGGATTACAAATAAAATACAAAAGGACATAATACTATGAAAAAATTTATCTCATGGAACATAGATTCCATCAATGCTGCCCTTACATCCGAATCAGCAAGAGCAGTATTATCCAGAAATGTATTAGAGACAATCAAGGCAGAAAATCCAGACCTTGTCGCAATACAGGAGACAAAGCTCCCAGCCACAGGTCCTTCAAAGAAACATATAGAGGAGTTGGAAAAATATTTTGCGGGCTACCATATCGAGTGGGTCAGCTCTATGCCACCAGCAAGAAAAGGCTATGCAGGAACCATGATTCTGTATAAGGATGGAATGGAGGCAGAGAAGTCATGCCCGAGGATTGGGGCACCAGATACCATGGATGATGAGGGCAGGCTGCTTACCTTAGAGTTTGAGGATTTTTACTTTGTAAATGTATATACACCTAATGCAGGAGACGGCTTGAAGCGTCTCAAGGAGAGACAGGAGTGGGACATCCAGTATGCCAATTATTTATGCGGACTTGACCAGATAAAGCCTGTCATTGCATGTGGCGATTTTAATGTGGCGCATGAGGAGATAGACCTTGCAAACCCTGCAGGAAATCATATGTCTCCTGGATTTACAGATGAGGAGAGAGAGGGTTTTACAAACCTCTTATCAAAGGGATTTGTAGATACCTTCCGCTATATTCATGGAGATGTAAAGGATGTCTATTCCTGGTGGGCACAGAGAGTCAAGACCAGTAAAATCAATAATTCGGGCTGGAGAATTGATTATTTTCTGGTAAGTGACCGCATCAAGGATAGGGTTCTGGCATCTGGTATGCTGGACTCTGGAGAGAGACAGGATCACACACCGCTTTCACTGGAAATAGAGATATAAAGTATAAGCTTATGGCAACAGAACGCAAAGAAAAGGTAATCAGAGTATTGCAGATACTTCAGACGACAGACGCAAAGACTCCTATTAATGCAACTCAGATTATTGATATACTTGAAAATGAATATATGATTGGAAAGACAGACCGCCGCTCAATATATCGAGATGTAAAAATGCTTCAATCCTGTGGCTACCAGATTGAACAGGCGAAGGATAAGAAGCTGGGCTGGTACATGGACAGGCATACTTTTGATGACTGGGAAATTAAAGTTATGATGGATGCGGTTCAGCAAGCTAGGTGCGTGTCGCTTGATGAAGCTAAGAGCATTAGAAAAAAACTGTTGGGTCTTACAAGTAAAAGAGGCAGAAGCAGATTTACCCATATGATGATGCCTGTGTCATGCAATGCGGACACAGATACAAAATTTGGTGTCTATATAGAGACAATGCTTGAATCGATGTTCATGCACAGAAAAATAAGATTTCAGTATACAGAGATTAATGATAATATGGAAAAAGTCCTTAGACGTGGTGGGAAAATTTATTCGTTAAATCTGTATACCATTTACTGGTCTGATAACAATTATTATCTTATAGGTGCTCATGATAACCACGATGGGTTAACAAGCTATAGACTAGACCGTATTGAAAATCTGGAAATGTCAGATGAACCGATGATTGCTGCAAAAGAAAAAATTGGTCAGAATCCAGAGCTATATATTCAGGAGTATATTAAAAAGAGCGTAAATCATTTCTCTGGGGAAACAATAAGGATTAAGGTTGAGTATGAGCCTAATCAGGTGACAAATGCAATCCTGTATGATTTTGCAGGCAGTGGAATAAGGGTGACAAAGCAGGCATATGGCAGCTGTATTGCAGTGTTTTCCAAAATGAACAGCGTGACTCTTACAGGCTGGTTTTTACAATATGCAAATTTATTTAAAGTGATAGAGCCGAAGCAGCTCAGAAATGAATTAGATACTAAATTAAAAGAAGCAGTAAAAAATATGAGTTGAAAATTAAAAAGGAAGCCACTAAGGCTTCTTTTTTTGATGCACTTGTCACATTAGTGCGACAAGTAGTGCTGTAAGATGAAATCAAAATAATACATACATTTGAATGGAGGTTTAGATGAATAAGGATTTGCGGATGGAAATGTTTCCTTCAAAAGATATTGTAAGACCAACGAGCTTGCATGTGTATAAGCTTCACGCCCAGAAAATTGACAATACATTTTCTATTATAAGGAGCGCTGCATGGAAGCTTAGAAACTATTATCATGTTGGAGTTTTTGAGGATGGAAAGCGTATATATACCACTGAGGAGATTGATGGGGATATTCCAAATGCAGATTTTACCCTTGAATATACTGGATTAGAAGAACTGTCGGTACTTGACAATAGAAAAGTATATTGTGACTTAATCAGACATCTGATTACACTTAATCTGGAAAAAATTATTATATATGACAAATATAGAAAATATTCATGCAAAAGCAGCATTACAAGTAAATGGATTAAGACCGATCAGGGCTTTCAGACTTTTGTATCACGGAATAAAGAGATAAATCTTGAGAGAAAATATGACTTCTGGATTGAGATACTGGATAATGGGAAAGCTTATATTCGAGTCAATACTGGAAGTATTTTTACTTCAAAGCTTACAGTGAGTGATTATCTGGATAGGGGTATTAATCTTATTGGAATGGAAGTGAAAAATGATTGGTCATATAACAAGCAGACAGGTACATTAGTTGAAATCTGTGATTTTACAGTTACAGACCCACTTGATTTTGCAGACAGTCTCAAGGCTTATTATATTAAACGTAAAGAAGGGAGCCTGGTAGAAAAAATCCCTGATGATACAAGGGCTGTAAAAGTAAGATTACAGATGGGAAAATTATATCCATACTATCCACAGGCACTAAAGCCTGTTCTGACAAGAGAGAGGGTAGGGCAGATAGACCCTGTGTTTTCACGTCAGATAGAAGGATATGTGAAAAGGAGCATGCCAGACAGAGTTGATTTGGATATAGATTTTATCAGAGATATAGGTGTACTTTCGGACTTGTCAGATTTGGAATTTAGTACAGAAACGTGTACAGTTGAAGAAATGGGATATACAAAGGGAAGAGTTGATTTACCTGAATTAATTTGTGGCAGAAATAAAGTCATCCCATGTGACAATAAATACAAGGTATTTAACTATGGCTTTTATCGGAAACCAGATAGAAAAATAAGGATTGGATATATTTACCCTAAGAATACTTATGAGCTGATGAAAGCAGTTGTTAACCAGCTTTATTCATTTGTAAAGAAAGGGGAATATCACGGGGATAAAGATGAGTATATAACTGCAGGGCTGCTTGACATTCAGTTAAGTCCGATGATTCAGGAGGAATATGAGCTAGGGGATATGACCGATTATAAGCGGGCGGCGAATAGATTACAGAAGGTTGAGGGAATCGATATTGTGATAGCCCTTATTCCGGATGGAGTGAATGATGATGGACCATATAATCCATTTAAAGCAATATGGGCAAAAGCTGATATACCATCTCAGATGATAAGCATGAAAACTGCAGAATTAATTGCCACTGCAGCAGTTACTGACACCAGACCAAAGTATTATTTTCATAATATTGTACTGGGAATACTTGGAAAAACAGGTGGCATACCGTGGATTGTAAAGGATATGCCTGGAAATGTGGATTGCTTTGTCGGCTTAGATGTTGCTACGGTTGAGAGAGGGATTCATTACCCTGCATGTTCTGTAGTATTTGATAAATA
Source organism: Senegalimassilia sp. (assembly GCA_963659315.1). Lineage (GTDB taxonomy): Bacteria > Bacillota > Clostridia > Lachnospirales > Lachnospiraceae > Roseburia. The sequence goes on from CAVKUD010000090.1 coordinate 9,983, forward strand.
TGGTAGATTACTTGGTTTCTACAAACCCATGATGCCGCAACAGGGAGAAAAGATAACTACAAGGATATTACAGGATATATTTGATCAGGTTATCTTCTCTTATGAAGACAAATTTGGAGAATCACCAAAAAATGTGGTTATTCATAGAGATGGTTTTAGCAACGAAAATGATGAATGGTATAGCCAGTATTTTGGTGCTAAAGGAATAGAGTACAGTATTATTGAGGTTAGAAAAAATATCAGTTCAAAGCTTTTCTTGTTAGAGGACAATAAAATCATAAACCCGACATTGGGATACTGCATTTATAATAAGAACAAAGCTTATCTGGTTACTACAGAAATGAAAAATAAAAAGGGTTCACCAAGTCCCATATTAATTGAAAAGAAGTGTGGTGATATATCTATAGTATGTATTCTTAAGCAGATTTTATACCTGTCGCAGTTACATGTGGGGGCGACACAGAATATGAAGCTTCCGATTACAACTGGATATGCGGATAAAATATGCAAAAACAGGGAATTTGTACCTGAAGGAAAAATGGATGACAGGTTATTTTTCTTGTGATTATACAATTTAAAGTACTAATTTCGACAAAAAGCGACATTCCATCAATAATATAATAGACTATATTGTTGAATGGAGGATAAATATGATGATAAACTTTTGGAAAAATATGGTTGATGAAGCTTACAAATTTATTGATTTGAAAGGTACAAAGGATGATATTAAAGCTGGTAAGGATTTAAAAGAGATAGAAAAAATTATGGAAATGGATAATAATACACTTTCGTTTCACGAAGCAGCTTTTGAACTCGATCAGAGATTATTGAAAGAATATCCAGTAATCCAGATAATGTGCAATATAGCTAATAGTATGTTGCCAAATGGCAAATCAGGCACGAGTGATATGAGGGCTATATTAACAACCGACAAATTTGGAATACTAGCGGATGTTTTAATAAAGCATAGCATTATATCAAATGTAAAGGATTTTATAAAATCCGTTGAATAGGCGAAAAATTAGAATTTTAATAGCTAAAAAGCATAAGCTACACCTAGCCCTACGCTTCCCCCACCAGCAGCTTCCTAAGCTTCTGCGCCGCCACACTCATCGGTTTCTTAGAATCATACACCATACATATATCCCTCTTTGGCACTTCCTCCTGCACACGAATCTGCACAATCTCGTGGTTTGCTATGGCTTCTCTTGCCATAGGTTCAGGGAGGAAGGCGAGCCCCAGCTCATATTTTACCAGAGGCAGAATCTGGTCTGTAGTTGCCACCTCTGTATCAGCTT
>CAVKUD010000091.1:0-11227 GCA_963659315.1 Senegalimassilia sp.
AAGCTGCAAGAGCAGGGGAGCATGGAAAAGGCTTTGCGGTTGTGGCAGAAGAAGTCAGGGTACTGGCTGAAAATTCTAAAACAGCCAGTGAGTCAATCAAAGGTATTATAGAAAATATAGGAGAATTACTGCAAAAAGTACAGGCTGCAAACAAGAAGAATGTGACCTCTATTGAAGACGGACTTTCCCAGATTTCAGGTGCAAGGCAGGAGGCAGAGCAGATTGGTAAAATGCAGACTATATCAAAAGAGATGGCAATGCAGGTTTTGAGTGCCTGTGAGGAGACTGAAAACTTTGCCCATAAGCTTGGAGATACTTCAGAACAAATGCAGGAGCTTGTTTCAAACTTACGGGAACAGACAGGGCATGTGGTAGAACAGGGAAGAAGTCAGAAGCTCGTAAGTGAAAAGGCAGAAAGCGCATTTCTTTTGGTAGAAGATGTGGCTGACCGCCTGGTTAATATTGCTGTGAATGAATAAAATTCACTCATAAAATCATGAAAATGCAATAAAAGCGGATATACTAGCCCTCCAGCTCAATCAAAAACATCTCATATAAGTCGTCCTCACCCTGCAGCAGTGGTGAGTTTTCACCGCCACCATTGGTGCTTCGTCTCATGGCTGCATAGGATTCCTCACCAGCCATGATGAGGTCAAAGGCGCTTATAGGGCAGCCAGCCTCAGTGCTAATCTGGCAGAATTTTTTGACATAATTATCCTGACCTCTTGTGGACAGGAGCTTTTGGCGAAGGGAGTCATCTTCCTTTGCCTTTTTGTATAATAAATCAAGTGTATCCTGAACGCTCATGCTAATCCTCCTCTGATATGGAAGCAATAGCTCCCTGATATTATTTATGAAATATAAAATGTCATTCATCATGCGCATTGGACATGATAACACAATTCCGTTGTAATATATATCTTATTACGCATTATCATAGCACATGATTGGCAGATATGGTAATATAGTTAGCAAAGAATTGCGGTGATTTGTGCATTTTTGGATTTTTTTAAGAAAAATAGCTGTTTTAGATACTAAAATAAGCTGAAATTTTGTTTTTCTTTAAAATTTTAGAAAATAAAAATGATAATTGACTATGAAAAATCCAAATTCTCTATTTTGGTGGACTTAAAATACAGAAAAAACATAAAAAAGTCCAAACCCATGAAGCGTCACAAACGCAGGAGGCAGCACAAATGCAAATAACAGAACAAACACAGATTACAGCATAAAGGAGACCCCATGGAATTTGAATTAAGCTACAGAAGTGAAGAAAACCACATCTTTATACCAGAGTGGGAAAACAGGGATATGACCACCACACCAGATTTCTACTATACTATGGAGGAGACAAAGGACAAGTATTATTATGAGCTTGAGATTGGTGCCACCTGGGATGATAAGTTTGGTGAGATAATAGTCAGAAAAGTAGGGATTCCTGCTGATGGTAAAGAAGAAAATGAGTGGATGGAAGAACTCACAGAGGACGAAGTACAGAATATCATAGAGCATATCGGTGAGACGTGTTTTTAATTTATAAATATGGAAAAAATCCGATAGTGACCATTTTTTTTATTATATTTTCAAATATAAAAAGTATTTGCATTAAACCCATGAAAAGGCTATTATTATAGTAACATATGAACCAGTCATGAAAGGACAGGATAATAAAATGACTTACGAAGAGATAGTTGGAAAAGCATTGATTGTGTATGCAAAGGCAGACGCAACAGAGGTTACAGGTCATCTTGCAGTTCAGTTTAATGTCAGAGGCGAAGGTGAAGGAGCATTTTATATTGAGGTTTCTGATGGCAAGGTGGATATTCAGCCATATGAATACTATGACAGAAATGCTATTGTCACAGTTAATTCGGACATCTTAATTGAGATGTTAGATGGCAAGCTCGGAATTGACGAGGCTTACAATGACAATAAGGTGCAGATAGAGGGAGACCTTGGAGCAGCATTGTTGTTGAAAAAGATTGCTGTAAAGAAAGCACCTGAGAAAACAGCAGAGGCAAAAGAGACTGCCAAGGCACCGGCAAAGAGGGCTACAGCGAAAAAGACTACAGAAAAAAAGACTACTGCTAAGAAGACAACGACTAAAAAAGCTTCAGGCAAGACTACAGAAGCTAAGGCAGCTACAGGCAGTAAGGCAACAGCCATAAAGAAAGCAACAACAAAGAACACAACAGCTAAGAAAACCACAAAAACCGTTGCAAAGTAAAATAAAGCAACAAAAGACATTCAAAACTCCGAAGAAATTCGGAGTTTTGTTGATACTAAAGTATGCAATAAAAGCTGCCAGTTGCCATGCATCCAGAGAAGCTGCCAGTGGCAGGTTTGATGGTGGCAGGTTTTATGTATTGCGATGTATCCAGCGAAGATTATAGATGGATTTGTCGTCGGATAGAATAGCATGATGCATAGAAGGAGAGTAAATTGAGAGTAAGGACATACGAAGGAAAGGCAAAAACTAAAAACAGCATAAAGAGAGTGGTGTCCTGCGGCATTTCGATTTTGCTTGAACTTATCTTTATTTTTATTTTGATGACAAAGCTGTACGAATATAGCGAGATTGTGACCTGGATAGTTCATTTTCTGGCAGATATACTGGTTCTGGGAATTTACAGCCAGTACAAGACCTCTTCCATGAAGATGCCCTGGATTATTCTGATTTTGACAGCGCCTGTCGTTGGCATCACCCTCTATTTGCTGGTGGGTTTAAATGGTGTAACGAGGTGGGTGAGAGAGCGGTATGATGAGATAGACAAGAAGCTGCTTCCCATGCTGCCGGCTAACGAGGATAAGCTTGAGGAGCTCAGGGAGACCAACTCAAGGGCTGCAAATATAGCTTATTATATTAAAGAATACTCTTTTTACCCTCTGTATAAGAATACGGACATCAAATACTATGATGATGCAGCCAAGGCTCTGGATGCCCAGCTTGAGGATATTTCCAAGGCTCAAAAATTCATATTTATGGAATACCATGCCATCGAGGACAAGGAGAGCTGGGGACGCATCCAGCAGGTACTTGAGGAGAGAGTGCGGGCTGGCGTTGAGGTTCGGGTATTCTATGACGATATGGGCTCCTTTGGCTTTGTAAATATGGATTTTGTGAAAAAGCTCAAGAAGGTGGGCATAAACTGCCGTGTGTTTAACCCTGTCATGCCGGTACTCAATTTCTTTTTAAATAACAGGGATCACAGGAAAATAACTGTTATTGATGGAAAGGTGGGATATACAGGCGGCTACAATCTGGCAAACGAGTATTTTAATGTGACAAATCCATATGGGCAGTGGAAGGATGCAGGAATCAGGATAGAGGGTGATGCTGTTAAATCACTGACAGTGACCTTTCTTGAGATGTGGAATGCCATAAAGAGCAAGGATATAGATGACAATACCTTTGACAAATACCTGATAGACACAGACTACAGCGCAAAGCAGGGCGGCTATGTGCAGCCATATGCAGACAGCCCTCTGGACGGCGAGCAGGTGGGAGAGTCTGTATACATCAGCATAATAAATAAGGCTGAGAAATATTGCTGGTTTATGACGCCCTACCTGATAATCACAGATGAGATGACCCATGCCATGTCACTGGCAGCCAAGAGAGGCGTGGATGTGAGAATCATAACACCAGGCATACCGGACAAGAGGCTTGTATACAGCGTGACCCGATCCTTCTATCATGGTCTGGTCAAGGATGGAGTGAGAATTTACGAGTGGACGCCGGGCTTCTGCCACGCCAAGGTAAGCATAGCCGACGACTGTATGGCAACCTGCGGAACCATCAATCTGGATTACAGGAGTCTCTACCATCATTTTGAAAACGGATGCTTTTTTGCGGAATGTGATACAGTAGCGGAGGTAAAGGCAGATTTTGAAAAAACCTTTGGCGAGTGCAGGGAAGTGACTCAGAAATACAAGGACGGAAGAGGGGCAACTCTCAGATTTGGTCAGCTTCTGATGCGTTTATTTGCCGAACTTTTGTAAAATCACAAAACGTCTTGTGAAAAGTGCATAAAAATAAATTGCAAAAATTGTAAAGTTTGTACACACTTATGGTGGGAACCATGCTATTATAATGACTGTAAAAACCCCCCAATACATTATATAAATTTTACTATCCCCATAGTAAAAATACCTTCTCCTAAAAAGTCCAAGCAATTGGGCTTTTTTTCTTTATGCAATAATCTTTAGGTGTTATAATTAGCGTAAACAATGAGACGGGCTGAGCACGTCGAAGCGAATATCTACCCAGGATAAGGAAAACAACATGAAATACCTATTTTCAATTTTACTCATATTCAACAGCATATGTACCATGGTAATACTCGTGTCCGGCATGTCAAGAAAAGACAGAAGACAGGCAGAGGATTATCTATTTGGCATAGTATCAATCGCCAGTGTGATATGGAGCTTTGGCTTTGGTATGTTTTTCATACAGACAGAGACGGAGCCTGCCCATTTCTGGCGCAGCTTTGCGGTGTTTGGCACATTTCTATATATGGTTTCTGTACAGGGAATTATTTGCAGAATCTCTGAGATTAGAAAACCCATCAGAATTTTTCTAAATATAATATCAAACTGTGGTTGGCCGATTTATGCGCTTTCCATAGATCCAAACCACACAGACTACTTTATGTCAGAGTTTGGAATGACATACAAGTTTGCACCTGGAATAGTCAACAATCTGTATACAGGCTACTTCCTGCTGGTGTCAGCAAACATAGTGGCTGTAATAATACATATGATTTGTTTTTCAAAGCTCAGGAGAGTGTGTATTTTTGGCAGATATTTCCTTATTATTACATCCCTGATTCTGCTTGGTACAGTTCTTGATATGATATTTCCTGCCCTTGGACTGCCAGCACTGCCGGGCAGCAATGTGACCCAGTTCTGGGGAATCATCATCCTGTATTATGCAATGATAAGGATAAAGAGGAATGAGCTCAATGTCTCAAATATGTCAGAGTACATATATCGCTCACTGGCTGTGCCTGTTGTAGTCTTTGACAAGGAACACAGGCTGCATATATCCAATGAGGCGGCAAATCAATACCTTGGGATAAACACAGACCCAAATGAGTATACCAGTCAGAAGGTGACGGATTTCTTTAATGCGGATTTTGACAATGGAGTTATTGACGGCAACAATTCCATAAGCATAGAGTGTACCAAGAAGGCTGATAATGCGCCATGTAATCTGTCTGTAAGTGCCATAAATGACAAATATGGCGATGTGATAGGTTATATCGCCATGATTAAGGACATGTCGGAGCGTGTAAAATACATAAATGAGCTGAAGGAAGCCAGAGAGACAGCTGATATATCAAATCAGGCAAAGAGTACCTTCCTTGCCAATATGTCCCATGAAATAAGAACTCCTATGAATGCCATTGTGGGATTTTCTGAGATTATTTTAAAGCAGGATATGGACAGGCAGGAACTTTTGGACTACGTGACAGACATCAGGGATTCTTCATATGGACTTTTAGCCATCATCAATGACATTCTTGACATATCAAAGATTGAGTCGGGTAAGATGGAGCTTGTGCTGGGAGAATACAATTTCAGGGAAATGCTGCAAAATGTAGTAGTCCAGATTTTACCTCTTGCAGACAATAAGAGCCTGAGATTTGATATTGAGTGTGACCCTCAGATGCCGTTCAAGGTATATGGAGACCAGACCAGGGTTCAGGAAATCCTCATAAATGTTTTAAACAATGCAGTAAAATATACAGATATGGGATATATTAAGCTGATTGTTGGAAAAGATATATCTGACGACGAATCAGAGATAAATATAGTATTTAAGGTGGCTGACTCTGGAAGAGGCATAAAGGAGGAGGATAAGTCTCTCATCTTTGATGCCTTTGAGCAGGTAAATAGGAAGCTGCACGAGGGCATAGAGGGTACAGGTCTTGGACTTTCCATTGTAAAGGGCTATGTGAACCTCATGCAGGGCAGCATAGATGTAGACAGCAGGTTTGGCGAAGGCTCTGTTTTCACAATAAAGATTCCACAGAGGGTAGTTGATTCTGAGCCTATAGGAGAGTTTGATTTTAAGACTCATTCCTACCAGAAATCAAATATTGGTGACTTGTATATATCTGATACCAACGTTCTCGTTGTGGATGATAACTATGTCAATCTCAAGGTTATAAGGAAAAGTCTGGAGTGCTATGGTCTGGATGTCACTACAGTTGACAGTGGTGCAAAGGCAATTGAGCTGTGCAGGGAGCAGAATTTTGACCTTGTAATCATGGATCAGATGATGCCTGAAATGGATGGAATACAGGCAATGAAGGAGATTAGAAAGCTATCGGCTTATTATGCTCATGGAGGTGAGGGCAGGATTATTGCCCTTACTGCAAATGCTGTAAAGGGGGCAAGGGAAGAACTTATGGCTGAGGGCTTTGATGAGTATATCAAGAAGCCTATAGAGTTTGAGCACCTGGAAGATGTACTGTGCAGATTTATTCCACAGGAGAGAATCTCAAGAGTGGATAGTGCAGGACATTCGGATATAGCTGATGAGTCAGCAAATCAGGAGCAAAATCGCATATATGCAGACAAGCTTAATGGAATAAACAGCATAGATGGGCTTGATATGAGCGCAGGGCTTGTACATTGTGGTGGACAGCTGTCTGACTATATAGACATACTGGCTCTGACTGTGGAGACTGGCAGAGAGTATCTACAGACCATGCGGGAAAAAATGAACACAGATATAAAGGAGTATGTAATAGAAATCCACGCAGTAAAGGGAATGTGCTATAATATCGGGGCAGACGCCTGCGGTGATGCTGCAAAAGAGCTTGAGATGGCTGGCAGAAAGGAAGATACAGCCTATATAATGGCAAATCAGAGCAGTTTTGAGGCAGATTTTACAAGCCTGCTTGATAATATAGAAAGAGCTATTGCCGATAAAAAGCAGGGAGATGAGGCAGGCACTGACCAGTCGGATATGAGTCTTGCCCAGTATGTGGAAAAGATAAAGTCTGCCGCAGCGGAGTATGATATTCCAACCGCAGAAAAAATCCTAAAATCAATTAGGGACATGGAGCTTTCCGATGCTGAGGCACAGGCGGTGCAGGAGCTGGAAAGACTTATAGACGAGGTTGATTTTGACGGAATTGAACAGTTTAAATTATGATTTTACGACAACAGAGGTAGTTCATGAATATAGATGAAGCAAAAATAATTGAGCAGCCGGGGGAGCAGCTATTCCTGGTACAGGAGGATGACTGCCTTGTGCTTACGGACGGCAGATTACAGCTAAAGGGCGATTTCACAAGTCTTATGCCAAGGCTTAAGACCTCAAATCTACAGAGAGAGTTTCTGGTAAAGGCATCCAGGATAAAGGGAGTAGAGCATCCTGTACTCATTGATGCCACAGCAGGGATGGGAGAGGATTCCATGATTCTGGCGGCAGCGGGCTTTGAGGTGTATCTGTTTGAGTATGACCATGTAATCGCTGCCCTGTTGAAGGATGCACTAAGACGGGCGGCAGATATTCCTGAATTAAGTGAGGCTGTATCACGCATGCACTTTACAGAGGGCAACAGCATAGAGCTTATGGCAGGGCTTGACATAGAGCCGGATGTGGTGCTTTTAGACCCTATGTTTCCAGCCAGACAGAAAAGCGCATTGGTGAAGCGCAAATTCCAGCTCCTGCAGCAGCTGGAGAAGCCATGCACAGATGAGCGGGATTTGCTCGATGCTGCCTTAAATATGAAGCCGAGAAGAGTAGTGATAAAGCGCCCTTTAAAGGGACCATATCTTGCGGATGTGAAGCCGGGCTATTCCATAAATGGCAAGGCAATACGATATGACTGTATAGTTATCCCGAGATAGCAGAGTTTGACAGAAGGAATCGGCAAATACAAAATTATGAACATACTTGAATATCTGAGAAGCAAAAATATAGACAATATACCCTCTCCATGTGGAGGCAAGGGCACCTGTGGAAAGTGCAGGGTCACAGTTGTCTATGATGCAAATGGCAAAAATAAAATAAGAAAACAGGTTCTGGCATGTCAGACAGAATATGTGGAGGGAATGACCATAATTCTGCCTGACCAATACAGTGAAAATGACATGGCAATAGTTGATTCTGCCCTGAATCCTGCAATAGACAGGGAAAAGCTGACCAACAGCCTGCAGGAAGCATATGCTGGCAGGCGGGCAGGGCTTGCCGCAGCCTGTGATATTGGAACCACAACTGTGGCATGCCACCTTGTAGATTGTGAGACAGGGAGTGTGCTCTATACCACAGCCTGCCCAAATGCCCAGAGGAGCTATGGCGCTGATGTGATTTCCAGAATAGAGGCAGCAAAAAGTGGCAAGCTTGTGGAAATGAAAAATGCAATCACAGGACAGATACAGCAGATGATAGATGAATGTCTGAGTCAGTGCGGCAGGGAGAATGAGCATATAAAAGAACTTGTGATAGCTGGAAATACTGTTATGTGCCACCTTTTTACAGGGCTTTCGCCAGAATCAATAGGCAGGGCTCCCTTTGTGCCCCAGGACTATTTTGGACGGAGTTATACAGGTATGGAACTGGGCTTTACAAATGTAGAATCAATCTATATTATGCCCGCAGTATCTGGATATGTAGGTGGGGACATCACCTCGGATATGCTGTATATAGATGTATGCAAGACGACAGATTGTATACAGTGTGCAAAAGGGCGGGATAAAAAAGAAGAGATGCTCCTTCTGGACATCGGTACAAACGGCGAAATGGTTCTAGGCAGGGAAAATGATTATGTGTGCTGTGCCACGGCGGCAGGACCAGCCTTTGAGGGAGCTGAGATAGAGCTTGGAATGTCTGCTGTTTCAGGGGCTATATCAAGAGTCTGGATAGAAAATGATGAGATTTGTATTCATGTCATCGGAGCCAGCGAGGCTGATGGGCAAAAAGCAGTGGCAAAGGGCATATGTGGCTCTGGGTTAATTGATGCCCTGTATGTCTTTTTACAGCTTGGACTTATTGATGAGACAGGCAGGATAAAGACCCATCGGGAGGTGCCATACAAGTACCACAGGTATCTGGGGGATGATGAGGAGGAAAATGACTGCATATTCCTGACAGATGAGGTGTATATCACCCAGGATGACATCAGGAAGCTCCAGCTTGCAAAGGGGGCTGTTGCAGCAGGAATCGCTGTGCTTATGCGTTCCCGAAATCTGAAATGCCACGATATAGACCAGGTATTTATTGCAGGAGGCTTTGGAAGTGTGCTGGATAAGCATAGTGCCGCAGGAATTGGAATGATACCGACAGAGCTTGTGGATAAGACCAGGGCGATAGGCAATGCCGCAGCAGAGGGGGCAATTATTGCCGCCACATCGGCAAATGTAGAAAAAAGACTTGACGAAATTGCAAAAAACATGAAATATATAGAGTTATCATCAGATGAATATTTTTCTGACGAGTATATCAGACAGATGAACTTAGGAGAAATGAAATGGAACGACTAAAGTCAAAGGATGTATTAAAAAGAGCTTTCAGTATTCATGGAGATACTGCATCATATGAGGAAATTGAGGAGAGAATATTAAGTGCAGGAGAGGTGAGGGGTACAAACCTTGTAATTCTTGTGCTTGCGATTTTTATCGCATCTATCGGATTGAACATGAATTCGACAGCGGTAATCATAGGTGCCATGCTTATATCCCCACTTATGGGCTGTATCATGGCTATAGGCTACGGCTTTGCCACAGGAGACTTGAAGCAGATTAGGAACTCATTTTTGGGGCTTACCTTTGAGGTTATAGTGTGTCTTGTGACATCTACCCTGTATTTTTCAATCAGCCCTATTACAACTGCGACATCTGAGCTTTTGGCAAGGACAACCCCTACCATATGGGATGTGCTGATTGCCTGCTTCGGTGGTCTGGCAGGAATTATAGGAACTACCCGTAAGGAAAAGTCAAACGTGATACCAGGTGTGGCAATCGCTACAGCCCTGATGCCGCCGCTTTGTACAGCTGGATATGGTCTGGCAGTCGGCTCGCTGCATTATTTTCTGGGAGCTATGTATTTATTCCTGATAAATACTTATTTTATAGCACTTACAAGCACTATCATGCTCCTTATCATGAAGATTCCAGCCAAAATCAAGCTAAGTCCTGAGGTCAGACGGAAGCTTATGAGAAGGGTGACAGTGAGTACAGTTATTTTTATTATTCCAAGTATTATCCTGGCTGGCTCACTGGTGCGCCAGGAGATGCAGAAGAGCACAGCAGTATATGAGCATGATGCCCAGTTTTATGATGTTGGCAGACTCAGCAAGGAGCTTGACATCATATGCCCGCAGTTTGAGAGCCTGGATGTTGGATATCTGGACACCTGGGATTATGAGGAAGATGACGAGGTACAGAGACTGGTGGTCTTTATACACTATAATGGCGAGCTTAGCAAGGACGAGAAGCATACTATTGAGGAGCTCTTAAAGATAGAAATTCCATATGAGGAAATCTCTTATGTGAAATCAGGGGAGAAAGATTGAGGATATTTTATCCAGTAGATAAATATATTTCCAGTGCGGAACAGGTTGGAGATAATAAGAAAGTCAGTAAGAACAATTAAGGAGAAAAAATGACACAGACAACAAGCCAAACAAATAAATCAAACAAAAAGATAATAATAGGAATTGCAGTACTTGTTGCAATTATTGCAATATTTGCAGTTGTATATGTAATAGCAAAACCAAAGGCAAACCAAGGCTCTAAGACTGTCACAATAGAGGTCACAGACAATGAGGGCAAAATCACAAGCTATGAGACCAAAACAGATGCAGAATATCTGGGAGAGGTCTTTGATGAAGTGGATGGTCTGACAGTCGAGGGCACAGAGGGAGACTATGGTCTCTATATCGACACTGTCAATGGTCTCACTGCGGACTATACAGCAGATGGTGCCTGCTGGTCAATCTATGTGAATGGAGAGTATGGCAATTACAGCGCAGATAAACAGCCAGTTTCTGACGGTGACGTATACGGATTAGTATATACAGTGTATGAAGAGTAGGGTTAAAATCACAGCAAAGGATATAGCCATAACAGGCATGATGATAGCCACGATTGAGGTGGCAAAAAATGCTCTGGCATTTGCATGGTGGGGGTCAGGGATTCCCTTTGACATAGTACATTGCCTGTCAAACTTTGTCATATGCCTTGTGCTCTTTAAGCCTTTGAGCAGGGG
>CAVKUD010000092.1:0-11198 GCA_963659315.1 Senegalimassilia sp.
GCATTGATAATTTTAAGGAAAAAGCTCTGAAAAGGTTAAACTTCTCAGAGCTTTTGTCTACAGTCTGAACAACATCGGACTGATGCTGTTCTCTTTTCTTCATAATTAGACTTACATTAGATGCCTAATTTTTCTTTCATATAATCTACAGGTGTAGACTTTCCTGTGTAAAGCTCGATTGCGATAAGTGCCTGGAAAAGCATCATGCTCATTCCGTTGTATACACGGTCACAGCCTGCTTCCTTTGCCTGCTTCATCATAACTGTCTCACGAGGAGCGTAAACTGTATCAGTTACAATTAAGTCCTTGCGGAAGAATGATGGGTCAGGGATGTTTGATAAATCCTCAAGTGGATGCATACCAACACCTGTTGCGTCGCAGAAGATATCAGCCTCCTGCATAAGCTTCTTTAAGAGATCCTTGTCTGCAAGGTCATTCATTGTAGCCTTACATCCTGTATTCTTGTTGATTGTCTCAACGATTTCCTCGCCTCTTGCGTAGAACTTGTCCTTGATGTTGAAGATATGCATTTCAGCAATTCCGTCAAGTGCTCCACGTACTGCGATTGCAGTTGCAGCTCCACCAGTTCCGATTAAGACCATCTTCATTCCCTTGAAATCGATGCCCTCTTCCTTGATTCCCTGCCAGTATCCCATACCGTCAGTATTGTAACCCTTTAATTTTCCAGTTACATGACCTTCTGCGTCTCTTGTATTTACAACTGTATTGATAGCTCCACAAAGTCTTGCTGCCTCGTCTACCTCATCAAGGTATTTATGAACAACTGTCTTATTTGGCATTGAGATGTTTGAGCCGAGCATCTTTAATGCACGGATACTCTCTACTGCTGCTGGAAGTGAATCATTGTCTACTTCAAATGCAAGCTGTACTACATCATCTCCGTTTTTGTCGTATGCAAGATTGTGTGTTGATGGTGACTGGCTATGGCGGATTGGGTATGCCATTAATCCTACTAACTCTGTATGTCCTGTAATGTTTGGCATGATAATTACCTCGTTCTTTCTCTACAAAATTTATATGTTTCAACAAGTTGCTTTCGGTCTATTCTTCAATCAAAGACAAATCCAAAAATCCTCTTGCCTCTAATACGTTTAAGATTGCACGTCCTTCCATTGTGCCTTCCATAATACGGCGGGCACGAACAGAATCACCGATTGGATAAACATATGTCTCTGTATCAGCAAAGGCCTCATTAAGCTCGTCCAGAATTGGGTTGTTTGCACGCATACCCAGACAGTTGAAACCAAGGTCAAATGTGATGTCTTTGATTTCTCCATCTGGAAGCTTAACTGTGAAAGCATTCTCCTTTACTTCCTGTAAAGCAGTGTTGACATATTCCTTTACTCCATACTTGTCATGAGTCTCTCTCATAGAGCATTTTGTAATAGGGTCAGCCAGCATACCAATCTGTGGAAGCATATCGATGATAGTACATTTTGCTCCTCTTGGTGCAAAGTACTCTACTACATCAAGTCCTACTGAGCCTCCTCCTACAACGACAACCTCCTTGTCCTTGCAGAATTCATCTGGGTACTTGCCTGCCTTTAAGTTATTAATCATATCAAAAATTGTAGCTACGTTTCCTGCCGCAATGTTCTCCTTTAATCCTGTAATAGGAGGAACAAGTGGTACAGAACCTGTTGCATTTACTACGATGTCAGGCTTAAACTTCTTAATTATCTCTACATTTGCCTCTGTATTTAAGAATATATAGAGGTTATTTAATCTTGCAGCTCTTGCCTCCAAATACTTAGGGAAGTCTTTCATTCTGCTCTTGCTTGGTATGTCTGATATAAATGATGAAAGACCGCCAAGGTGATCGCTTTTCTCTAATACGAATACATTACAGCCTACCTCTGCTGCTGTACATGCAGCTTCAAGTCCTGCTGTTCCGCCACCAACAACTACTACGTTGCAGTTCTTGTTGACGTTTAACTTCTTATATATATCTCCCTCTGGTACTGCTGGGTTTACTGTACAACGGATTGGACGGTTAACACCGATACGGTTGCCGGCACATCCTACGTTGCAGGAAATACACTTGCGGAGGATATCCTCTTCACCCTCTGCAACCTTGTTAACCCAGTTTGGCTCAGCAATAAGTCCACGACCCATGCCGACGATATCTACATCTCCGCTCTCAAGTACCTTTTCTACTACCTTTGGATCTCTGTAGTTTCCAGCATTGATAACAGGCTTCTTAAACTTATCCTTTACAGCTCTTGCCATATATGATCTCCAGCCGTCTGGCAGGAAATTGGAATCAATCTGATACTGTAATGAAGGATTAAGTCCGCAGGATACGTCATACATATCCACAAATTCATCCAGATACTCAAGGTACTCTAATGTGTCCTCAAGGCTGTTTCCACCAGGAACTCTCTCCTCAGCAGAAATACGGACGATGATTGGGAACCAAGGTCCTACATTTTTACGAACCTCCTCAAGTACCATTCTTGGGAAACGAAGACGGTTTTCTACAGAGCCGCCGAATTCGTCTGTTCTCTTATTATAATATGGTGAAATAAACTGGCTCATCAGGTATGAATGTCCACAGTGAATCTCTATGGCATCAAATCCAATAGCCTGTACACGCTTTGCAGCCTCTCCATACTTGCGTACTGTAGTAAGGATTTCTTCCTTTGTCATTGGACGAGGAATCTCTCCGCCTGCCTTTGTAGGCACATTTGAAGAAGATACTGTCTCCATACCTGTACGGGCACTGGATGCAGAAGCTCCTGCGTGGTTAATCTGAATAGCGACAGTAGCACCACTCTTGTGTAATTTCTCTACTAACTGATAGTAACGTGGCATAAAGCTGTCATGGTCAATACGAATCTGACTTGTGCCGTTGGAACCAACTGGATACTCCACATTGGCATTCTCTAAAATAATAAGTCCAACGCCTCCCTTAGCACGAAGGGAATAATAGTTCATGTGACGGTTACTCATCTCACCGCTTGTCTCACCATAGTTTGTTCCCATTGGTGTCATGGCAATACGGTTCTTGATTGTCGTCCGCTTTACCGTGATTGGTTCAAAAATCTTTGGATAATTTGTTTTCATCAAATACTTCTCCTTTAAAATTTTATTATGTTTGAACGACATCCTTTGTTTGTGACAGCTTTATGATAAACCCTTTGACTAATAATTAACAATATCTTTCAAGTAAACTTTTGATACACTCACGCTATCATTTGCTACGTCAGCCTGTTCCTTCATATAAGAAATAAATCTTTCAACGGCTGGCAGATGATATGCGTCCTTTCGCCAAAACATAAATATCTGATGGCTTATGTTTAAATCTCTGATTCCATGGATTAATACTCCTGGGTGGTTATCCAGTATATCAGTCCGGGGCATGAGTGCCACACCAAAGTTTTCCCTTACCAGGGCTACTATTGAATACTCGTCAGGACATTCCACTACTATGCTGGGATTTACTGCATATTTTTTATAGAGGCTCCTCAGGTGGCTTCCCATCCATGAGTTTCTGTCATAGCCGATAATCGGATACTGGCACAGCTCCTCCAGGGAGATTTCTTCCAGTCCAGATAATTCATGCTCTATTGGAGTTATGACAACCATTTCCTGATTTATAAGCGGAAAGTATTCCAGGTCATCCTTTTCCAGACAGCCTCCAAAGCCTATATCCAGCTCTCCTGATTTTACCTTTTCTGCAATAGCAGGCGTGTGGTTCTGCCAGAAATTAAACACAACCTTTTCGTTATCCTTATTCTCCAGGAAGCGTCGTACCTTATGAGGTATATAGTGCCCCGCCAGAGGAAATACATAACCTATGTCAATTTCTCCACCGTTGCTGGATAATTCCTGCATCTTATCCACAGCCACATCGCAGTCTGCAATTATCTTGTTGGCATGTTCCAGAAACAGGTGTCCTGCCTTGGTAAGTACCACACCTCTTCCATCCTTTTTAAATAAGGTAATTCCAAGCTCAGTCTCCAGAGCTGCCATAGACCTGCTGAGTGACGGCTGGGATACATACAGAGCCTCCGCTGCCTGATGATAGTTTTCCAGTGTAGCCACCTTCTGAAAATAAATTAATTGATTAAGTGTCATGCTTATACCCGCTCTCTTTATGAAATATGTATAATTTTCGCTCTCTATTTTTTAATATTTTAACTTATGCTGTATATTCCTAACAAAATTATACCTTATTGATACATTTATTGCATTATTTTTCTACATGATAAGCATTAGACGCTAAGTTTTCCACTTGTTAAAATATTATCATAAAAGCTTTGTTAAAATTTAGACAAAGTACGAACCAAAACCATCTTTTTGTTTGTGACGAAACGAAAAAGAAACCAAACATCTTACTAATTAAAAGGAGAAGATTATGAACAAAAAATACTTACCAAGTGCCTTGATTCTGTACTTGAACTACTTTATCCATGGTGTAGGGTGCTCTATCTTAGGACAGGCTGTCATCAAAGATGCCCTGGCAACAGCATGGGGCGTAGAGGCCATGGCAATCACAGCTATTTCAGCAGCATTGGGATTAGGACGTCTGATTGCCCTTCCATTTGCCGGACCACTTTCTGATAAGTTAGGCCGCCGTATTTCAACAGCCATCGGAAGCTGTTCCTATGCTATATACCTGATTGGTCTTGCCCTTGCATTTAACGCAGGAACAAACGGTGGATATACAATCGCATACATCTGTGCCATCGTCGGTGGTATCGCAAACTCCTTCCTTGATACAGGTATCTACCCTGCAGTAGCAGAGATTATCTACAAGGCTCCTGGTGTTGCAACAATGGGAATCAAATTCTTCATCGCTATAGCACAGATGATTCTTCCATTTGTACTTGGCGTTGCTGTTACCACAACTGCTGCTGGACTTACATCATACAATCCACTTTTCATTGGCTGTGGTATCATTTACATTGTACTTTTCGTTCTTGTATTGCTTTTCCCTCTCCCAGACGGAGATGCAAAGGCAGAAGGCAAGAAAGAGGGACTTATCGACAGCTTAAAGCATACACATTTTTCACTTGAGTCAATCGCAATGATTCTCATTGGTTTCACATGTACTGGTACATTCCAGTTATGGTTAAACTGTGCTCAAAACTTTGCCAAGGAAAATGTAGGCTGGGCTAATCCTTCTATCATGCAGACAGCTTACTCTGTAGGAACCTTCCTTGCCTTAATCGTGACAGCATTTTTAACAAGAAAAATCAAGGATGTACGTTTTATCGTAATCTATCCTGTAATTTGTCTGGTAACACTTATCGTTGTTCTTGTTGGTCAGACACAGACACTTATGATTGTAGGTGCCTTCCTCATTGGATGGGCTGGCGCAGGCGGACTTCTTCAGATTGCAACATCTGTATGTAACATGCTCTTCCCTAAGATTAAGGGAACTGTAACCGCCCTGGTAATGATTGCTTCATCACTTTGTAACTACACAATCCTTACAGCTGCATCTAAGATGACACCATCAGCAGTTATGACAATGAACATTGTACTTACAGCAATCGGTGTGCTTCTCGGAGCTTATGTAAACATCCGTTACAAGAAAATGGTTGAGCTTGCAAAGGAAAACTAGAAAACTGGATTTTGAAAGGAATAAGAGATATGAATACTGTAAAAGTCAGAAATATTGAAATCGGTGCAGGAGCACCAAAGATTATCATTCCTATCGTAGGAGTAACCAAGGAGGAAATCCTTGACGCAGCCCGTTCTTTCGCATCTGTTACCTATGATGTTGTAGAGTGGCGTGTTGACTGGTTTGAGGGAGTTTTTGATTTTGCCAAGGTTGAGGAAGTCTTAAAGGAGCTTCGTGACATTCTCGGAGACAAGCCTCTGCTTATGACTTTCCGTACTTCAAAGGAAGGCGGAGAAAAGTCAATCTCTGACGCTGATTACATCGACTTAAACGTAAAGGCAGCCCAGACAGGCTATGTAGATTTCGTAGATGTAGAGATTTTCACAGGAGATGATGTAGTCTCTACTATCATTGAAAAGGCTCATGCAGCTGGTGTAAAGGTCATTGCATCTAACCATGACTTCCACAAGACACCTGCAAAGTCAGATATTATCTACCGTCTCCGCAAGATGCAGGATATGGGTGCTGATATTCCAAAAATCGCTGTTATGCCTCAGAACAAGAAGGATGTATTAACACTTCTTGCTGCAACAGAGGAAATGGCAAATGACTATGCAGACCGTCCAATCATTACAATGTCAATGGCTGGAACTGGTGTTATCAGCCGTCTCTGCGGTGAGGTTTTCGGTTCATCTATGACCTTCGGTGCTGTTGGTAAAGCATCAGCTCCTGGACAGATGGGTGCAGAGGATTTGAATACTGTACTTGCGCTTCTCCACGACGCAATGTAAAATATATTGTAAGAGCCAGTCCCTTGCAGAAAGCTGCAAGTGTGGCTGGCTTTATTTTTTATATCACTAAAATATTACTAATCTTAAGGGGGTTCTCATGAAGAAAATACTTCACTGGTTGGATGACAAACTGGAAGAATTTATTATTGTCATGTGCCTGATTGCTATGACCCTGATTATGGGCATACAGGTTTTCTGCCGCTATGTTCTTGGCATGTCACTGTCCTGGTCAGAGGAGCTGACAAGATATCTCTTTATCTGGAGCGGTTTCCTAAGCGTCAGCTATTGCAGTAAGAAATGTCTGTCTATCAAAATCGAACAATTCGTTGCTATATTTCCACGTCGTGGAAGAGCTATATTTAAGGTTGTAAATCATACCTTTGAATTCATTTTCTTTGTGTATATGATTCCTTTTGCATTCTCATACATGATGTCAGCAGTTGAAAGTGGACAGGTTTCACCTGCCTGCGGCATCCCTATGTACTATATTCAGGCAGCGCCTTTTGTCTCCTTTGTGCTGGTTGCTTTCCGCATCCTGCAGCGCTGGATAATTGAATTCCGCATAGCAAGGGGAGAAAACGTATTCGACCCGGCACATCCTGAGCGCAATACCCCGGAGTCATTTATTGATGCCAATACCGATATTACAGAGGAGGAAAACTGATGCCAGTAGTTGTTTTATTTATAATATTTGTAGTCGCTCTTGTTATTGCTATCCCAGTGTCTATCTCTCTGGGTATCGCATCAGTGCTGCCTTCAATATTTGACCCATCCTTTACAGTAAGTGCCAAATATCTGATTAGAGCCATGTTTGGCGGACTTGATTCTTTTCCGCTGCTTGCAGTGCCAATGTTTGTCCTGTCAGGCATCATCATGGCAAAGGGTGGTATTTCAAAGAAATTATTTGATGTCTTTGCCTATTTTCTGGGTAAATTTACAGCAGGAATGCCTTGTGCAGTGATTGTCACCTGTCTCTTCTATGGTGCAATTTCAGGCTCAGCACCTGCCACTGTTGCGGCGGTGGGCAGTATGACAATTCCAATACTTACATCACTTGGCTACGAGCTGACCTTTGCCACTGCCATAGTTGCTGTTGCCGGAGGACTTGGTGTTATTATCCCGCCTAGCATACCTTTTATCATGTACGGCATGGCATCCGGCGCATCTGTCAGCGATTTGTTCCTGGCTGGTATCATTCCAGGTCTTATGATTGGTCTGCTTCTGATGCTCTTTGCTGTCTACTATTGCAAAAAGCACGGAGAGGACAAGGAAAAAATCGCTGCTGAGGTAAATGCCCTCCACAAAAAGGGACTGCTCACAGTCTTAAAGGAGAGCTTCTTTGCCCTGCTCAGTCCTATTATCATACTGGGATGTATTTATTCTGGCATCGCTTCACCTACTGAGGCAGCTGTAATCTCTGTATTTTATGCCCTGATTGTCAGCCTTTTTATCTACAGAAGCATACATATAAAGGATATATGGGGCATACTGGTAGAGGCAGTCAAGACCTTTACACCGATTTTATTCATTCTGGCAGCATCAACTGCATTTTCAAGGGTTCTTACCCTCATGCAGGTACCACAGTCTGTCAGCGAGTTTATACTGGCTAACTTCCACAGCCCGGTTGTAATTCTCCTGATTCTCAACCTCTTCCTGCTGATTGTGGGAATGGTTATGGATACAACACCTGCCATTTTAATCCTGACACCGATTCTGCTTCCTATTGTAGAGGCAATCGGCATGAGTCCAATCCAATTTGGTGTAATAATGGTTGTAAACCTTGCCATCGGTTTTGTCACACCACCTATTGGTGTCAACTTGTTCGTAGCAAGCTCACTTACCGATGTGCCAGTTATGGATATAGCGAAAAAGTCAATGGCAATGATAGGACTTTTCCTTCTTGCCCTGCTCCTAATTACCTTTATCCCGGCAATATCGTTATGTCTGTTATAGTTCAGGAGGAAACAAGATGAAAATTAACAAGATTCTAATGGCAGGACTTGTAGGCGGGCTTACCCTTTCTGCATTCCTGTTCACCGGATGCGGCAGCTCAGAGGATGAGGTACAGCGCTATGCCTGGCCTCTTGCCACTGCCAGCCCGGAAGATACTGTAACCCAGCTTTTTGCGGAAAAATTCGCAGACGAGGTAAACCGGCTCAGCGATGGTAAAATGCTTATTCAGGTCTATGCCAATTCCACTCTGGGAGGAGACAGGGATTTGCTGGAAACCTGTGCTGACGGCGATATACCATTTGTAGTCCAGAACACAGCACCACAGGTTACTTTCATGCCAGACCTTGCGGTTTTTGACCTGCCCTGTGTGTTTGATTCTCTTGATGACTGTCGTGACAAGTTAGATGACCCTGAATTTTACAGTCTGGTGAGTGATGTCTACACTGATGGCGGCTATCACCTTTTGGCGATTGCTGACCAGGGATTTAGAGTTATGTCCACCAATAAAAAGGTAAACAGCTTTACTGATTTCAAGGGGCAGAAGATAAGAACCATGGAAAATCCTTATCATATAGCCTTCTGGAAATCAATCGGAGCCAGTCCTACACCTATGAGCTTCAGCGAGGTCTATATCGGTTTACAGCAGCACACAATCGATGCCCAGGAAAACCCTTACGAGGTTATCGTAAGCAATAATCTCTATGAACAGCAGGACTATGTGATTGAGACAAACCATCTGCCCCACCTGATTACCCTCATTGTAAATGATGAGTTTTTCCAGGATTTATCTGAAGATGAGCAGGAGATTATGACAGAAGCTGCAAACACAGCCCTGGCATACGCCAGAGAGCAGTCTGATTCGAGAATTTCAGATAAGATTGCTACTATCGAGGCAAGCGGAACGGAAATCATCAGTTTGACTGATGATGAGCGGGCTGAGATGAGAGAGGCTGCCCAGGGTGTGTATGAGCAGATACAGGAGGTTGTAAATCCTGAGTTGTATAATGCTTATTTAAACTAACATACTGATATTTCAAAATGTTTAAAACCAATTATTATATATTACTACTATATGATAATACACAGAAAAGCTGCCATTGGCAGCTTTTCTTGTACACTCTGATACTATTATACATAGCATTAATATACTTTGATATTGTTACGTTTTTGACATTAATACACTTTAGCATGAATAAGGGGAACAGATAACTTACATCTGCTCCCCTTACCTTTGCTTATATTTAGTTATTTCAGCTATCTAATTATCTTACTGTCCTAACTCGTTCTCCAAATCAGCCTGTGCATTGTCTAATGCTGTCTTAACATCTACACCGTTCTCAAAGATATCATTTAATGTAACAGTTGTGAACTCTGTGTTGATTGATGGATAAGATGATGATGCATGAGAATCAAGTCCTGCGATTCCATCTTCAATCTCCTTAAGTACATCAAATGGGTTGTTCTGGAAGTACTGTACATAAATGTTATCTGGGTTGTCTGTAACTGATGAGTCTGACCATACAGACTTGTTACATGGATCAAATCCAAGGAGATTCCAGATTTCTGTAGCTCCCTCTGTTGATAACTTAGCGTATGCAACGAATTTAGCTGCAAGCTCTGCGTTCTCACTGTCAGCTACTACAGCAGTACCTGTTCCACCGCCACCTACTGACTTAGCCTTTGTATTGTCTACAACTGGTGCTGGTGCGATTGCAATCTTGCCTGCAAGGTCTGGCATGTAGCTTGTGTATCTTGACATCTGCCACATTGGCATAATTGCGCAGGCGAAATCACCATTGTTGAATGCTCCATATGCTTCCTCTGTATCTGGATTGCCTCCTGGAACTGTTCCGATTGCATTTGCGTCATAGAGGTCTTTTAAGATACCTACTGCTTCGTTCATCTCAGGTGAGTTTACTGTAACTGTATCTCCATCTGTGTACTCTCCGCCAAGCTCTGCAAGGAGAAGGTTCTCTGTCCAAAGTGCCTTTGTATCAGCTGTTCCTAAACACTTTCCTGTTGCTTCATAGTACTTGCTTCCAGCCTCCTTGAAGTCATCCCATGTCTTGATTGTTGTATAATCAATTCCTGCATCCTCAAGAAGCTCTGTGTTGTAGAAGGCTACTGTTGCTCCAACGTGTGTTGGGATTCCGTAAAGTGCTCCGTCCTTGCTGTAAAGGTCAAGTCTTGACTGTACGATATCACCTGTTGATGTATACTCAGATGCTGCATCTGTCAAATCCATAAGTGCTGGTGTACCCTGTGTGAAGTTTGCGAATTTACCCTGCTCGATATCTACGAAATCAGGAGCACCCTCACCAGATGTCAGAGCAATCTGGAGTTTGTTGTGCATATCATCATATGGCATAACGTTTACATTTACGTTAATCTGCTCATCTGGGTTTTCCTCGTTCCACTTAGCAGCCATCTCCTCATAGAAGTTACCGTGAAGCTCTACGAATGTCCAGAACTCAAGGTCTGTAGCTCCCTCAATCTTTTCCTTGCCTGAATCAGCACTTGCTGTCTGTGTGTCCCCACCAGAGCTATTGCTTGCTGCTCCATTTCCACTTCCACATCCTACAAGTGTTCCCATTATAAGGGATGCACCAAGGACAAGCGCCATTGCTTTTTTTCTTCTCATTTTCTTTTCCTCCCATACATAATCGTTTATCGTTTTTATTAAACGTTTTACATTACAAGTATATATATATCACTTCAACTTTTAATTGTAAACACATCTTTTTGATTTTTCATGTATTTTATATACATTTCACAAACAACTAAAGCTCGTTTTGTATATATATACCAGAATATCGGTTGTTTTTGGCGGATTTTGACGTATATTATACGTTTCACCACCA
>CAVKUD010000093.1:0-11131 GCA_963659315.1 Senegalimassilia sp.
GTGTAGTAGTCCTGTGAAAAGTAATCATAATCAGCATTGCTGTAATCATATGTGACGACTGTCTGATCTCCATCCTTATACACATATGGACCCACATATTTCTCGTCTGGGTCATATACATTAGGGGCAAACCAGATACCGCTGCCGTTTACCATATCGTTCTGGGCGATAACATCTGCCAGCAGCTTCTCATAATCAGTAAGTGTCATAGTCTTGTAGCTTGCTGCAACTGTACTTGAGAGTGTTGCGGCGGTAGTTTTGACAATCTCCAAATCCTGGTCAATCGACCCAGCCTGGGCGTCAAGTGTAGCGTTCATGCTTTCTTCTACCTTAGAATTAACCATGTTAAGGCAGGAAAAAGCTGAAATAGCAGTTATTGCAACAAGTGCAATGGCAATCACTGGCAGTATGGATGCCAGCATCTTAGTTTTAATCTTTTTGAATTTCATAAAACTATCCTCCTTTGTATAGCTAACATAGTACCATTATACTATGGTTTCTTTTAATATACCAGTACTCATTGAAAGAAAAAGGGAGAATTATTTGCATAGAATGAATTATTGTTATAAAATTAATTAGGTTTATAAAGAGAGAGAGGTTACACAATGGAGAAATCAAAGGTATATTTTACAACATTTAAGACAACAGGTTCAGAGAACCTGCTTCAGAAGCTTCACAGACTCATGAAGCAGGCTGGCTTTGAAGACATTGATTTTACAGACAAGTATGCAGCGATTAAGATTCATTTCGGTGAGTATGGGAACCTTGCATTTTTAAGACCTAACTATGCAAAAGTTGTGGCTGATTATGTCAAGGAGCTTGGAGGCAAGCCATTTCTCACAGACTGTAACACCTTGTATGTAGGAAGCAGAAAGAATGCACTTGACCATCTTGATACAGCCTATGTAAATGGATTTTCACCATTACAGACAGGCTGCCATGTAATCATCGGAGATGGCTTAAAGGGAACAGATGAGCAGATTGTCCCAATCAATCTTCCTTATGTAAAGGAAGCAAAAATCGGACAGGCTGTCATGGATGCAGATGTATTTATCTCACTCACCCATTTCAAGGGACACGAGATGGCTGGATTTGGTGGAGCCCTCAAAAATATCGGTATGGGCTGTGGCTCAAGAGCCGGCAAGATGGAGCAGCACTGTGATGGCAAGCCACATGTAGACCAGAGCGGCTGTGTAGGCTGTGGAGCCTGCAGCAGAATATGTGCCCATGGAGCACCGGTTGTGACTGATGGCAAGGCTTCAATCAATCAGGATAAATGTGTGGGCTGCGGACGCTGTCTGGCTGTATGTCCAAAGAATGTTATATCAGCAAACTTCAGCGATTCGATTAAGATGTTAAACTACAAGATTGCAGAGTACAGCTATGCAGTGTGCAAGGACAGACCTTGCTTCCATGTATCGCTTATCTGTGATGTATCACCTAACTGTGACTGTCATGCAGAGAATGATATTCCAATCATTCCAAATGTAGGTATGCTGGCGTCATTTGACCCTGTAGCCTTAGACCAGGCATGTGCAGACCTCTGCAATAAAATGCCTGTCACAGCAGGAAGTGTACTTGCTGACAACATGGAGAAATGTGACCATCATGAGCACAGCCATGACCATTTTACAATGACACATCCAGATACAGAGTGGGAGTCATGTCTTGCTCATGCTGAGGAGATAGGTCTTGGAACAAGAGAGTATGAATTAAAAACAATCTAACCTCTTACAGATAAAGTAGATTAAGGAAATATGGGGATTATGGAACAACAAATGAGAGAAACTGTACTTATTGTAGATGATTCGAGATTTCATCGGACTGTTTTAAAGGCTACACTGGAGGAACACTTTAATGTCCTTGAGGCAGCAGATGGAAAGGAGTGTCTGAGCGTAGTCGAAGAGCATATGAATGAAATCGACATCGTGCTTTTAGACCTGGTTATGCCAGAGATGGACGGCTTTGAGGTACTTAAAAGACGTCAGAATATGGAAGATTTTAAGAAGATTCCTGTGATTGTGCTGTCAACCAGCCAGTCCATTGAATTTCAGACCCAGGCATTTGAGCTGGGAGCACATGACTATATAATCAAACCTGTGGATGCCAGAATAGCAATCACACGTATCAATAACACGATAAGTACAGTGCGCCATTTGCAGATGGCTCTAAGTGAGCAGAACGAATGGCGGCAGAAATCTCAGATAGATGAGATGACCAATCTGTTAAACAAGGCAACCACTGAAAAGTTTATCAAAGATATGCTTGAGACATATGCAGAGGAAGAGCATACCCTTATGCTTGTGGATATTGACAATTTTAAATCCGTCAATGACAATCTGGGACATAAGGTGGGCGACCACGTAATCACGGTAGTAGCAGGCGTGCTCACATCTACCTTTGATGATGCTGACATAATCGGACGAATCGGTGGGGATGAATTTCTGGTGATGGTGCCAAGGGTGGCATCCCGTGACCATGTGATTGAGAAGGCTGATAAGCTGGTTGGTGTGATAAGAGATAAGGAAAATCTGTCTATTCCAAATGTGATTTCTATAAGTGTCGGGGTGGCTTTTTCAGAAAAAAATGAGACATACGAAGCGTTGTTCACGAGAGCGGATGAAGCCTTATTTGATTCAAAGAAGGCAGGAAAGGGCAGATTTACAGTATATGGAGAGACATGCCAGTTACCAGAGGGACTAAATGAGGTAGTGGCATGGTCAAATTCCAGAAATGTGACAAGTACATTGACCTTTGAACTGCCAAACATGTTTGAATTAAAGGCTGTATCTAGCTTTGATGAATTTAAGACCAGACTTGAAGAGGACGCAGATTCTGTAAAGGGCTGCTTTGTTGACGTATCAGAATGTGATGACTTTGGAAAGCTCGTCTGGAAACAAATCAGAAATGATGAGGTGGCAAAATCAAAGCCTATAACAGCAATCTGCCAAGAGGGCAATCTGGAGCAGATACAATTAGCAGTAGAGTCAGGTGTCATAGAAGACCTGATATTTGCTCCCCTTGAGCCAGCGGTTTTAAAGAGGCGTATTCGTGTACATATTAATCGATATTCATGATTGCCACGATTTAATTCATATAAAATGTAGTTGGGGGGACAGACGTATGTGACAATTACGCATACGAATCAGAATAGAAATGAATGGAGATGCATAAATCATTATGGATATGAACTCTATCAAAAAGCAGAAGAGACAGACCTCAGAGACATTTTTGCTAAGCAGTATATTAGCCCTGTCGGGAGGCTTTCAGGATGCATACACATACAACGTGAGAGACCATGTATTTTCAAATGCCCAGACAGGAAACGTGGTGCTTATGAGCCAGCACTTTCTCATGGGAGAATGGAGAACAGCCATAAGCTACCTCTTTCCAATCATAGCCTTTGCCATGGGAGTACTGGTGGCAGAGCAGATAGGACATAAGTATAAATTCGCAAAGAGAATCCACTGGCGGCAGATAATAGTAATCATAGAGATAGTCCTGCTTCTCGTGGTTGGATTTATACCAAAAGACTATAACATGATAGCCACCATGATGGTATCCTTTGCCTGCTCGATGCAGGTGCAGACCTTCAGAAAGGTCAATGGCTACGGCTATGCCAGCACCATGTGTATCGGAAACCTAAGAAGCGGCACAGAAAGCCTGTCAATCTATATCAGAGACCACCAGAAAGGGGCACTCAAAAAAGCCATGCACTATTACGGCATAATCCTGATATTCGCAATCGGAGCAGGAGTAGGAGGAATATGCTCACTTGCATGGGGAATGAAAGCAATCTGGGTATCATGCGCATTGCTATTGATAACCTTCCTGATGATGGTGCAGGAACGACGCTAAATCATAATATGATTGGTTAGCTATAACTAATCTGAAATGTATGCACAAAGAAGATAATAGAATAATGTAAATTGATACAGCTAACAGTTGAAATACTGTAAAGCAGCTTATAAAGTAACTTATAAAATTTAGATGAATAACTCGGGCTTCCCATATAAGCATAAAACAAATCGGGGAGTGTACAGTTGTTTGACAGAAAACAATATGAACTGCCACGGGCTTCAGCAGTCAAGGAAACGGAGAAACCGCTGCAAATAACAGTAATCCTATCCTCGATTAAGTCCCGTGGCTAATTTCATATTTTTTCTGGCAAATACACTGTACACTCCCCGATTTTACACAACCTAAAAAGGGAAGCCCGAGTTATGGACTAAATAATTTAAGCCATTACCATCCTAAGCCTTCGCAATAGCCTCCGCCAGCTCCTTCATAGCAGGCAAATCCCCATCCTTCATAGTAGAGCGTATAGTCACAACAGGCTCAACCAGAGTGATGTCCTTCATAGGCTCAATAAGCCCCTTCATAGTTCTGGCAGCAGTAGGTCCCCATGTACCATTTTCCAGCATACCGATAGTACGATTCTTATAACCCTTCATCTGCAAATGACTCAGGAAATCATGCATGCAAGGGAAGACGCCACCGTCATAGCTTGCAGCGCAGAGCACCATTCTGTCATAGCGGAAAGCATCTTCGATAACCTCTGCCATATCTTCTCTTGCAAGGTCACTTATCACGACCTTTTCCACACCAGCATCCTTAAGCATATTTCCAAGCATCTTGGCAGCACCAGCTGTGTTTCCGTGAATTGAAGCATAAGCTACAAGCACACCCTTACTCTCTGGCTCATATTTGCTCCATGTGTCATAGAGACTTAAGTAAGGTGTCAAATCACCAGTCAGGACAGGTCCGTGGAGCGGGCAGATAGTCTTGATGTCAAGAGCAGCAGCCTTTTTCAGTAAAGCCTGTACCTGCATACCGTATTTTCCAACAATATTAAAGTAATAACGTCTTGCCTCGCAAGCCCAGTCAGCATCCTGGGTAAGAGAGAGGGTACCGAATTTTCCAAAACCATCTGCTGAGAAAAGAATCTTTTCTGAGCTCTCGTAGGAAACCATAACCTCTGGCCAGTGAACCATAGGTGCCATTACAAAGGTGAGAGTGTGTGAGCCAAGCTCAAGCTTATCACCTTCTGCTACAACGATTTTGGCAGTTTTATCAACGTCAAAGCTTACAAACTGCTGTAACATAGGGAAAGTTTTGGCGTTTCCCACAAGTGTTACCTCTGGATGAAGCTCAACGATTTTGGCAATGCTGCCTGCGTGGTCTGGCTCCATGTGGGAGATGACGAGATAATCAAGCTTTCTGCCACCTAAGGCTGCTCTTAAATTATCCTCCCATTCCACTGTTTTTCTAGGGTCTACTGTGTCCATCAGACAGGTTTTCTCGTCTAAAATCAGATAAGAATTGTATGATACTCCCTCTGGCACGACGTACTGGCTCTCGAATAAATCGATGTCAGTGTCATCGCAGCCAATGTATTTAATGTTTTCTGAAATTTTAATATCCACTGTAAAAACTCCTTTCACGTCTGATACTTTAGTGCTATGTCGATTATAACACATAAGTATCTTGGTAGATATAATAAATCATGCGGTTTTACATAAATTTTATACATTAGCAATAATGATAGTAATTTCTCTTTCTTATTATAAAGAAAAGTGTGA
This sequence comes from Senegalimassilia sp., assembly GCA_963659315.1. GTDB lineage: Bacteria > Bacillota > Clostridia > Lachnospirales > Lachnospiraceae > Roseburia. The sequence goes on from CAVKUD010000093.1 coordinate 5,583, forward strand.
CGCACAAGGTCAGAGCCTCAGCCACAATAATTGCACTCCAGATACCGTTTATATCAAGGAAGACTGGCAGAATAAGTATTGCTCCAATCTGAAATACCAGTGTTCTCATAAATGAAATCACCGCAGAAATCACGCCGTTATTTAAGGCTGTAAAGAAGCTTGAACCAAAAATATTAAAGCCATTGATTAAGTATGCCAGCGAGTAAATCCTGAAGCCGTGGATTGTCATGGCAAGCAGTTCCTTGTCGTAGCCTACAAAGAATTTTGAAAATGGCACAGCCAGAAGCTGGGCTGCAACAGCCAGGCATACTCCCCAGACTGCGATAAGGCTAAAGCTCTTCTTAAACATATTTTTAAGCTCAGCATGATTGCCAGCGCCATAGTTGTAGCTGATAACAGGGGCACTTCCGATGGAATATCCAAAGAATATAGCGATAAATACAAAGTTTACATACATGATTGTGCCGTAGGCAGCCACACCGTTTTCGCCAGCTATCTTCATAAGCTGTACATTGTAGAGTGAGCTTACAACAGAGCTTGAAAGATTGGTCATAAGCTCAGATGAACCATTTACACAGGTTTTAAGCAAAACGTCCTTGCGGAAATGCGTTCTGCCAAGCTTAAGCAGGCTTGAGTTTTTCCTCGCAAAGTAAAATATAGGAAAGGAACCACCCAAAATCTCACCGCAGACAGTTGCAATAGCGGCACCCTTTAAGCCAAAGCCTAAAGTTCCTACAAAGAGCCAGTCCAGAAACATATTTGTGACGCCGGCAGAGATAATAACAGCCAGTCCAAGCTTTGGTTTTTCTGCTGTCACGAAAAAACTCTGGAATACATTTTGCAGCATGAAAAATGGCATGGAGATAAAACAGAGCCTGCCGTAGAGTATGCAGTTGTCAAGGAGCTCACCAGAAGCTCCCAGAAACCTTGCAACATTAGGGACAAATAAGGCACCCAGCAATGAAAAAATCACGCCAAATATTGCTGTAACATATACAAGCATTGAGAAATACTCATTTGCAAGCTCTTTCTTGCCCTCACCCAGAGTCTTTCCTACTAAGGCGCTTCCTCCTGTTCCAATCATAAAGCCCAGGGCTGAAATTGCCATAAGGAGTGGCAGAATCAGGTTGATTGAAGCCAGGGCTGTCTTACCGACGTAGTTAGATACGAATAAGCCATCCACGACACTGTAGATAGAAGTAAAAATCATCATGACGATTGATGGCAAAACAAATCGTAATAGTTTTTTGTAAGTAAAATGTTCTGATAATTGAATTTGCATAGTTCACCTCAATAAATAAAATCTAAAAGTAAAAATCAAAGCCTTGAGAACTGCTCCCGCAGGCTGGAAAGGTATCTGTTGTTTAATTCCAGCATTTTCTTTGTATCGCTTGCCGACATGCTCTCAAAGACTGCATTTTCCAGTTCAAAAATCGGGTCGATTAAAGTGTGCAGCTCTTCCTCGCCAAGAGGGGTCAGGCAGATATTGACGCTTCGTCCCTTGCCAGGCTTTAGCTCCACCAGACCATTTTTCTCAAGCTTTTGAATGGCAGAATGGACGGTCTGCTTGGGGATAAAGGTTGCATCGCAGATATACTTCTGGGTGCAGCAGTCACCAGATTCACAGATGGTGTAGAAAATATCAAAGACACTGTTTGAAAGCCCAAGCTTAAGGGCTGCATCCCTGTAAATCATATTAAATTCCTTAAAAATACGGTTAAATTCCTGCAAGGCAGGACTGATGTGGACTGTGTTTTTTGTCATAAAAGCCTCCTGAGTCCGATTTCGTACTTGAGCCAGTGTAGTACGAAATCGGACTTGTGTCAAGAGGATGTTTGTATTAATTGTAGTACTTTGTGGCGAACTGGATAAAGCTCTGCATCTGGGTAGAGAGGTGGCGCCCCTTTTTCCACACTATGCCTATGTCGGTTTTAATTGGTGGGTCAAGAGGGATAGCCTTAAATTTTAACAGACCTGCCATAGTGCTGCTGTAGAGGAAGCAGCCCACATTTCCAGTGCGCAGAAAATTAATAATAGTGTAGAGCTGGCTGCCCTGCATGATGATATTTGGTGTGACACCATGGGATTCAAAGCGAGAGCGGAGCAGGGCATTCTGCACAGAGTCCTTGTTGAAAAGAATGATATTTTCATTGTCAAAATCCTCTGGGTTTACAGTTTTCCTGTCTGCAAGATGGTGGTTTTTGGCGGCGCAGAAGACCAGCTGGTCATGAAGCAGAATCTGGCTGTCCAACTGGTCGATATTGTACATCTCCATGTTTACCAGAGCCAGGTCAAGCTGCTCATCCATAATCATCTTACAGGCACGGACAGAGCCATACTCAATCAGAGTTACATGATAATCTGGATATTCATTCTGATATGCGTCCAGCATGCCAGGAAAAAATATACTGCTTAATATAGGAGGAATCCCGACTCTCATGGGCTGTTTGTTTTTCCCCAGACCGCTAAGCTCAAACTGCATGTCATTGCAGTATTGCAGGATATAGCTGGCACGCTCATAGAAGCGGGCACCATCCTCGGTGAGGGATAGCTTGTTGTTTATTCTCGTAAATAAAGTAATGTCAAATTCTGCCTCAAGCTCCTTAATTGCAAGGGATATGGCAGGCTGGGTGACGTAGAGTTCGTTTGCGGCTCCTGTAATGCTGTGACAGCGGCAGGTCTCGCAGAAATACTTAAGCTGTGTAAGTGTCATAGTGGATTTATCCTCCCTATTATTTTGCTTTAACTGATAATTTATAAGACAAGAATACCATAAAAAATATTTATGGTAAACTAAAAATCATTAATTAGACAAATGACGTTAATCGTTATAGAATCAAATTATCAAATAAAGAACTACAAATTAATCGGCCGGTTAAAGAGAGCAAAAAGGAGGAGATGAAATGTCAGGATCAACTATTACAATTCTATTTTTGATATTTGCGATAGTTAGTTTTGTACTTGAAAAAATCCCTTTGGGATTAACGGCGACGATTGTAGCCATAGGGTTAAACGTTACGGGAGTTTTAGACACAGCAACAACTTTTAAGGGATATGTGAACAGCAACGTTATCTTGTGCGTGGGAATGTTCGTGGTAGGTCAGGCACTGTTTGAGACAGGAATGGCAAATAAGATAGGCGGCGTGGTCACAAAATTTGCAAAGACGGAGCGTATCCTTATAGTTGCCATAATGGTAATTGTTGGAGTAATGTCAGGATTTTTGTCAAACACAGGAACAGCAGCAGTACTCATTCCAGTAGTGTGTGGAATAGCAGATGAGTCGGGATACTCAAGAAGCCGCCTGCTTATGCCACTTGTGTTTGCAGCAGCACTGGGAGGAAACTTATCAATCATAGGAGCACCTGGAAACCTGATGGGAGTTAGTGCTTTGCAGGATTTGGGATACAAGACAAGCTTCTTCATGTATGCACCAATTGGAATCCCAATGCTTGTTGCAGGAATTTTATATTTTGTATTTATCGGCTATCACTTTCTGCCAGAGGGGACAGGAGATAAGCTGGGTCAGGCAGAGAGCAAGGATGAATTTGCGGATGTGCCAAAGTGGAAACAAGTAGTATCACTTGTTGTACTTGTATTAGTTATCCTGGCAATGATTTTTGAGGAACAGATAGGAATTGCCATTCATGTATCTGCATGTATCGGAGCCTGTGTTTTAGTACTTACAGGAGTTATCTCAGAAAAAGATGCCTTAAAGTCAATCGATTTAAAGGTAGTGCTCTTATTCGGAGGCTCACTTGCACTGGCAAGCGCTCTGGATGAGACAGGAGCAGGACTTCTGATAGCAGATAAAATCGTTGGAATATTAGGAGAAAATCCAAATCCAATTATCTTGCTTCTTGTGATTTTTATAGTTACATGCTTACTTACAAACTTTATGTCAAATACAGCAACCACAGCCCTTATGGTACCGATTGCAGTATCTCTGGCAAACAGCCTTGGAGCAAATCCAAGAGCAGTAGTAATAGCAACAGTAATCGCTGGCTCATGTGCTTATGCAACACCGATTGGCATGCCGGCAAACACGATGGTAGTAGGACTTGGCGGATACAAATTTAAGGATTATGTGAAATCAGGACTGCCATTAATCCTTGTATCATTTGTATTATGTATGATTTTGTTACCAATTCTTTTCCCGTTTTATTAAATAATATTTGGAGGTAGATGATATGAAAGAGCAGGAATTAAAGAAATTAACAGATATGATTGCAGATTTTGTAGGTCATATTGGAAAGAAATTACCAGATGACGTTGTCGCAAAATTAGAAGAGCTTGCAGCAAAAGAGGATGCAGCACTTCCAAAAGTATTATATGAGACAATGACCAAAAATCAGGGACTTGCAGTGGAATTAGACCGCCCAAGCTGTCAGGATACAGGAGTATTGCAGTTCTGGTTAAAGTGTGGAACAAATTTCCCTTACATAAATGAGTTAGAGGACTTACTCACAGATGCAGTGGTTCAGGCAACCTTTGCAACACCACTTAGACACAATTCAGTCCAGACCTTTGATGAGTACAACACCAAGAAAAACGTAGGAAAGGGAACACCTACAGTATGGTGGGATATCGTTCCAAACAGTGACAGCTGTGAGATTTATGCTTACATGGCAGGCGGCGGATGTACACTTCCAGGAAAAGCAATGGTACTTATGCCAGGCGCAGGTTATGAAGGAATCACTGATTTTGTATTAGACCAGATGACAACATACGGACTTAACGCATGTCCTCCGCTTCTTGTAGGAGTAGGTGTGGGAACATCAGTAGAGACAGCAGCCCTTAACTCAAAGAAAGCCCTCATGAGACCAATCGGCTCACACAACGATAATGCAAATGCAGCTAAAATGGAGAAGCTCTTGGAGGACGGAATCAACGAGATTGGACTTGGACCACAGGGAATGGGCGGAAAATACTCAGTAATGGGTGTAAATATTGAGAACACAGCCCGCCATCCATCTACAATCGGCGTAGCAGTAAACGTAGGCTGCTGGTCACACAGAAGAGGACACATTGTGATAGATAAAGACCTGAACGTAAAATGTGATACACATTCAACATGGAAGTTCAATTAAGGAGGTATTTGTAATGGTTGAAATCAGAGGCGATAAAAAGGTATTGGTAACACCTGTGAGCAGGGAAGACTTAAAGGATATTAAAATCGGAGATATTGTATGGCTGGACGGAGACTTGATGACATGTCGAGATGTAGCGCACCGCAGACTTGTGGAGTATGGCAGAGAGCTTCCTTATGATATAAAGGACAAGGCTATTTTCCATGCAGGCCCTATCGTTAGAAAAATCGAGGGAACAGATGATGACTACGAGATGGTATCAGTAGGACCAACAACATCTATGAGAATGGAAAAATTCGAGTACGAGTTCACAAAGGAAACAGGAGTCAGAGTAATCGTAGGAAAAGGCGGAATGGGACCAAACACAGAGAGAGCATGTAAGGAATTTGGTGCAATCCACTGTGTATTCCCGGCAGGCTGTGCAGTAGTTGCAGCTACAGAGGTAGAGCGTATAGCAGAGC
>CAVKUD010000094.1:0-11121 GCA_963659315.1 Senegalimassilia sp.
GTTGGAGTAATGAATATCAAATATAATTCATTACCCCAACATTTATTTTAGAACCCTCTTTTGTTACTTTTGTTGTAATATTTGTAATATTTCTAATTGATTTATGGACTTGTTTATAGTATATTCTCTATTAGGTACATAAGGAGGTAATCTATGCAAACTTTTACTAAGGTTGCACTTGATGCAATGGGCGGTGATAATGCACCAGCTGAAATTGTCAAGGGTGCAGTAGATGCTATATCAGGAAGAGATGATATCAAAATCTTTTTGGTAGGGCAGGAGGATGTGGTTGCAAAAGAGCTTTCACAGTATTCTTTTCCTAAGGAAAGGATTGAAGTAGTAGATGCTCCAGAGGTCATAGAGATGGCTGAGCCTCCAGTTGAGGCAATCAGAAAAAAGAAACAGTCATCAATTGTAGTCGGAATGAATATGGTTAAGAATAGAGAAGCAGATGCATTTGTTTCGGCGGGCAGCTCAGGAGCTATTTTAGTTGGAGGACAGGTTATAGTTGGCAGGATAAAGGGTATCCAGAGACCACCACTTGCACCTCTTATTCCTACAGAAAAAGGAGTGTCACTTCTTATAGATTGCGGTGCTAATGTTGATGCGAGAGCGGACCACCTGGTTCAGTTCGCAAAGATGGGTTCTATTTACATGGAACATGTATTAGGTGTTAAGAATCCCAGAGTAGCAATTGTAAATATTGGAGCAGAGGACGAGAAGGGCAATGCTCTTGTCAAGGAAACTCTTCCAATGCTTAGAGAGTGTACAGGAATCAACTTTGTGGGAAGTATAGAAGCAAGGGATATTCCTAAGGGAGAGGTGGACGTGATTGTCTGTGAAGCCTTTGTGGGAAATGTTATCCTTAAACTATACGAGGGCTTAAGCTCTACACTGGTTGGTGTGATTAAGAAAGGTCTTATGAGCACTCTTAAGAGCAAAATAGGCGCAGCACTTGCACTGCCAGCCCTTAAAAAGACACTGAAAGCCTTTGATGCCAGCGAATATGGCGGAGCACCACTGCTTGGACTTAATGGTCTTGTAGTCAAGACTCATGGAAGCTCCAAGGCAAAAGAAATAACCAATGCTATTTATCAGTGCGTTGCGTTCAAGGAGAATGCAATAAACGATAAGATAAAAGAAAATATTATATAATAAGATAGAGAGGAAACAATTATGGAATTTGAAAAACTTAGAGACATTATAGTGGAAGTTCTTAATGTTGATGAGAGCGAAGTAAAGATGGACTCAACATTCGTTGATGATCTTGGAGCAGATTCTCTTGATGTATTCCAGATTATTATGGGACTTGAAGAAGAATTTGATATCGAGATTCCTAACGAGGAAGCAGAGAAAATCGTAACTGTTGGAGATGCGGTTGAGCAGATTAAAAACGCTGTCAACCAGTAAGATGCAATGAAAGTTTGAAGATAAAAGCCCTTGTATAAGGGCTTTTACTTTTTGAGGGAGAGAATATGGCTGATTTAAAAGAATTTCAGGCAAGGATAGGCTATGAATTTAACAATATCAATCTGTTGAGACAAGCCCTTACCCACAGCTCATATGCAAATGAAAAGCATATGAAGAAGCTGTCAGACAATGAGAGACTTGAGTTTCTGGGAGATGCTGTGCTTGAAGTGGTATCGAGTGAGTTCTTGTATCACAATTATACAGATGTGCCAGAGGGAGAGCTTACCAAGCTCAGAGCAAGTATTGTCTGTGAGCCTACACTGGCCTTGTGTACCCAGGAAATGGATTTGGGCAAATACATATATCTTGGAAAGGGAGAAGACCATACAGGCGGTAGAAAGAGAAAATCTATTTTGTCAGATGCGCTTGAGGCAGTAATTGGTGCCATATATTTAGATGGTGGTTTTGCTAATGCAAAAGAGTTTGTGTTAAAATATATTATGACAGACATAGAGCACAAGCAGCTCTTTTATGATAGCAAGACTATATTGCAGGAGCTTGTTCAGGGAGAGCACAAGCAGCTTTCCTACAGATTGACAGGAGAGAGTGGACCTGACCACAATAAGAGCTTTTCCGTTGAGGTATGTGTGGATGATGAAGTCATAAGCACAGGCACCGGACATACCAAGAAAGCCGCAGAACAGGAGGCAGCCTACAAGGCACTTCTGATTCTTAAAAAAGTTGAGGAGTAAGGAATGTATTTAAAGAGTTTAGAAGTACATGGTTTTAAGTCATTTGCAAACAAGATTACATTTGACTTTCATAAGGGTATAACTGGTATCGTTGGACCGAATGGAAGTGGAAAAAGTAATGTCGCAGATGCAGTGAGATGGGTGCTTGGAGAACAGAGTGCCAAGCAGCTTAGAGGTGCATCTATGCAGGATGTTATTTTTGCAGGTACAGAGAACAGAAAGCCCTTAAGCTATGCCTATGTTGCGATAACATTAGATAACTCGGATCACAAGCTTGCGATTGATTACGAGGAGGTAACTATTGCAAGAAGAGTATATCGTTCCGGCGAGAGTGAGTATTTGATTAATGGCACACCCTGCAGGTTAAAGGAAGTGTCAGAGCTTTTTTATGATACAGGTATCGGTAAAGAAGGTTATTCAATTATCGGACAGGGTCAGATTGACAGAATCCTGAATGGTAAGCCTGAGGAGCGCAGGGAGCTGTTTGACGAGGCTGCTGGTATCGTAAAGTTTAAAAAGAGAAAGAACACTGCCCAGAAAAAGCTTGAGAATGAGAGAGATAATCTGGTCAGGGTAAATGACATCTTAGCTGAGCTTGAGAGACAGGTAGGACCTCTTGAGAGACAGTCAGAGAAGGCTAAGACCTATTTAAAGAAAAAAGAAGAGTTAAAATCCTATGATGTAAATATGTTTTTGCTTGAGACCGAGAGGATAAGAGAGTCCCAGAAGGATGTAGAGCAGAAATATACAGTAGCAGACGAGGAGCTTAAGGAGGCAAATGCTTCCTACGAGCATATAAAGAGCGAGTATGAGACTCTGGGCGAGAATATGAGGGAGATGGATGAGAAGATTAATTCCATCAGGGAAAATATCTCAAATACCTCATCCACAAGACAGAAGCTTGAGAGCCAGATACAGGTCTTAAAGGAGCAGATTCATACTGCCCAGATGACAGATGAACACTTGCAGAGCCGCCTTGACTCTATTGACAGTGAAAAGGCAGAACGCAATGCTTCCATGGAGCAGTATGAGGCACAGAAAAAGGAATATGATGCCCAGGTGCTTGAAATCGAGGAGCACAGGAAGGCTGCCCAGGAGAAGCTTGAGCAAATCCAGGGAGAGATTGCAAGGTGCAATACTGGCATGGAAAATGGTCAGAATGAGCTGATTAAGCTGCTCCAGAACAAGGCATCTATCCAGTCCAGACAGCAGAAGTATGATACCATGCTTGAGCAGATTAATATCCGTAAGTCGGAGTTAAACAAGAGACTTCTGGATAGAAAGACCAGAGAGGCAGGCTTAAACAATGCTCTTGAAGAGGCTCAGAAAAACTTACTGGCAGTGGATGCTGAGATAAGCGGGCTTAAGAAAAAGGAAGCAGAGCTTGACAAGCTGGATAAGGACTGGAAATTTAAGACTAAAGAGAATGCAAGGCTTATAGATGAGGCTCAGACAGAGTACCATAAGCAGGAATCAAGGCTTGAATCCCTCAGGAATATAGCAGAGAGATATGACGGCTATGGCAACAGTATCAGAAAGGTCATGGAGCACAAGAATTCCCAAAAGGGAATATGTGGTGTTGTATCAGACCTCTTACAGGTGGAGAAAAAATATGAGACAGCTATAGAGACTGCTCTGGCTGGAAATATCCAGAACATCGTCACAGAGGATGAAGAGACTGCCAAGAAGATGATTGCCTACCTTAAGGAAAATCATTTTGGACGAGCTACCTTCCTGCCACTTACCAGTGTGAGTGCCAGAAGCAATCCTAAAAATGAGGCAGCCTTAAGCGAGAAGGGCGTCATAAATCTTGCAAACAGGCTGGTAAAGTGTGACCCTAAATATGATGAAATAGCAGCCTATCTATTGGGACGAGTCCTGGTGGTTGACAATATCGACAATGCAATAGCACTGGCAAAGAAAAATCATTATTCACTGCACATTGTAACCCTGTCAGGTGAGTATCTGGCACCAGGTGGTTCGATGACAGGTGGTGCCTTTAAAAATTCTTCAAATCTTTTAGCCAGAAACCGTGAGATAGAGGAGCTGGAAAAGAAGGTAAAGGCAGTATCAGACAAGCTTGAGGACTTAAAACGCCGCAAGGATGACATAGCCACAGCCATGGCGTTAAATGATGAGGAGATTGTCGCTGTCAAGGCTGTTTTACAGGAAAAATACATAGCCCAGAATACAGCAAGGCTCAATGTGGACAGAGCAACCCAGCAGAGGACAGAGAGTGAAAATGTATTTAAGGGCTTAAAGGGCGAAGGCGAGGAAATTGAGAGCCAGATTGTTGAGATTAATTCCAACAAGCAGAAGATATTAGATGAAATCGAGTTCGCAAAGAAGCGTGAGACAGAGATTGAGGCGGAGGCAAAGGACTTCCAGAAGGTACTTGAGGAAAATGTCTCAAAGGAGCAGGAAGCAATGGATGCTGTATCCCAAATCAATCTTGAGCTGGCAGGAGTTACAAAGACTGTAGAATTTGTGGTTGAAAATATCAACAGATTAAAGGCTGAAATCGAGAAATTCGACACAGAGAGGGTGACTCTTGTGGAAAACGCTTCTCATGCCAAGGAAGATGTGGAAAAGAAGCAGAAGGACATCGAGGAGATTGAAAAGACAATCCTTGCATCTCAGTCCACAAATACAAAGCTTGATGATGAGTTAAAGGAAAGTCTTGCCAAAAAGGATAAGATGAATGAGGACTACAGAGGCTTTTTCCAGAAACAGGAGGAAATCTCTAAGAAGCTCAATGATCTGGATAAGGAGATATTCAGACTTAACAGCCAGAGAGAAAAGCTCAAGGAGGCTGAGGAGTACCAGACCAACTATATGTGGGAGGAGTACGAGCTTACACCACATGCGGCTATTGAGCTTAAAAATGATGCCTACACTGACTTAAGTGCATTAAAGAAGCTTATAATCCAGATAAAGGATGACATTAGAAAGCTCGGAGACGTAAATGTAAACGCTATCGAGGAGTACAAGGAGGTATCTGAGAGATATCAGTTCCTTAAGGGGCAGCATGATGACTTAATTGAGGCAGAGCAGACCCTCATGGGCATAATAGAGGAACTGGACGCAGGTATGCGCAAACAGTTTACAGAGAAGTTTGCTGAGATTCAGAGAGAGTTTGATAAGACCTTTAAGATGCTTTTCGGAGGCGGACACGGCACACTTGAACTGGTGGAGGAAGAGGATATCCTGGAATGTGGAATCAGAATCATAGCCCAGCCACCAGGAAAGAAGCTGCAGAACATGATGCAGCTATCAGGTGGAGAGAAGGCACTTACAGCGATTGCACTGCTTTTCGCTATCCAGTCCTTAAAGCCATCGCCATTCTGTCTACTTGATGAGATTGAGGCAGCTCTTGATGACTCAAATGTCACAAGATTTGCAAGCTACTTAAACAAGCTTACAGAAAATACCCAGTTTATCGTAATTACCCACAGACGAGGCACGATGACAGCGGCAGACAGACTCTATGGTATCACAATGCAGGAGAAGGGTGTATCGACTCTTGTATCTGTAAACCTGATTGAAAACGATTTAACAGAATAAATTGATGCTTAAAGCAGGAAGGATATGTATATGTCAGAGGAATTTAATACAGAGCAGGAAAATACAGAAGAAAAACCAGAAAAGGTAGGCTTTTTCAAGAGACTTGTATCTGGACTTACCAAGACAAGGGATAACATTGTATCAGGAATTGACTCTATATTTTCAGGCTTCTCAAGTATAGACGAGGATTTCTATGAGGAGCTTGAGGAGACCCTTATAATGGGAGATTTGGGAGTCAGGGCTACAGAGGCAATCCTTGATGACTTAAGAGCCAAGGTCAAGGAGCAGCATATCAAGGAGCCTATGGACTGCAAGCAGCTTCTGATTGACAGTATCAAGGAGCAGATGAGAGTTGAGGACGCTGCCTACAGATTTGAAAACGAAAAATCAGTAGTGCTGGTAATCGGTGTAAATGGCGTCGGCAAGACAACCACAGTAGGAAAGCTTGCAGGCAAGCTAAAAAGCCAGGGCAAGAGGGTTGTAATAGCAGGAGCTGACACCTTCAGGGCTGCGGCAGGAGATCAGCTTAAGGAGTGGGCAGACCGCTCTGGTGTTGACATGATAGGCGGAGCAGAGGGAGCAGACCCAGGCTCTGTTGTCTATGATGCAACAGCTGCGGCAAAGGCGAGAAATGCTGATGTGCTCTTAGTAGATACAGCAGGACGTCTCCACAACAAGAAAAATTTAATGAATGAGCTTGGCAAAATCAATAAGATTCTTGAGAACGAATATCCTGACGCCTATAAGGAGACACTTGTGGTATTGGATGCCACAACAGGACAGAATGCCCTGGTACAGGCAAAGGAATTTTCTGATGTGGCAAAAATCTCAGGAATTGTCCTCACCAAGATGGATGGAACAGCCAAGGGAGGCATAGCGGTAGCTATCCAGTCTGAGCTTTCTGTCCCGGTAAAATATATCGGAGTGGGGGAAACTATAGACGATTTGCAGAAGTTTGACTCAGATGAGTTTGTAAATGCATTGTTTGATACACAAGAGTAGGTATTGCAGATATTTGTCTATTGTAATAAAATATGAACAATTAATATTTTTGCAGCAGGGAAGGGAATAGATTATGTTAACACTTGACAAATTTGAGGAAGCCAGTGAAAAGGTAAAAGAGGTCACTCTTGAGACTAAGCTGGTCTACAGTGATTATTTCAGTGAGCAGACTGGAAACAAAGTATATTTAAAGCCAGAAAATATGCAGTTTACAGGAGCATATAAGGTGAGAGGTGCTTATTATAAAATCAGCACATTGACTGATGAGGAGCGGAGCAAGGGACTTATCACAGCATCAGCAGGAAACCATGCCCAGGGTGTTGCCTATGCAGCAAAGTGTTATGGCTGCAAGGCAGTAATAGTTATGCCTACCACAACACCACTTATCAAGGTAAACCGTACCAAGAGCTATGGTGCTGAGGTTGTGCTCTACGGAGATGTATATGACGAGGCATGTGCCAAGGCTTATGAGCTTGCAGAGCAGAATGGATATACATTTATCCATCCATTTGATGATCTGGCTGTTGCGACAGGACAGGGAACTATTGCAATGGAGATATTTAAGGAGCTCCCTCTTGTAGAGTATATACTGGTACCAATCGGTGGAGGCGGACTTGCAACAGGTGTATCTACACTTGCAAAGCTTCTCAATCCAAAGATTAAGGTCATCGGTGTGGAACCTGCAGGAGCTAACTGCATGCAGGAGAGCTTCAAGAAGGGCAAGGTGACAACACTCAAGACTGTCAACACAATCGCAGATGGAACAGCTGTTAAGACACCGGGCAGCAATATATTCCCATATATACAGAAAAATCTGGATGAGATTATCACAGTTGAGGATGATGAGCTGATAGGAGCTTTCCTTGACATGGTAGAAAATCACAAGATGGTTGTGGAGAACTCAGGACTTCTTACTGTTGCAGCCTTAAAGCACCTGAATGTGAAGGACAAGCGTGTGGTATCTATCTTAAGTGGTGGAAACATGGATGTTATCACAATGTCATCTGTTGTGCAGCAGGGACTTATTTTCAGGGACAGAATATTTACAGTGTCAGTTTTACTGCCTGACAAGCCAGGTGAGCTTGCAAAGGTTGCTGATACACTGGCAAAGCAGCAGGGAAATGTTATAAAGCTTGAGCATAACCAGTTTGTCAGCACTAACAGGAGTGCAGCAGTTGAACTTCGTATTACACTTGAATGTTTTGGAACGGAACATAAAAAGCAGATAATGGAAGCTTTGGAAAAAGCAGGGTATAAACCAAAGACAGTCAGAACAATGATTTAGGATTAGATAGGAATTTACAAGCACCAGACCTTGCGGTCTGGTGTTTTTTGGGAAGGTATTTATGATTAAGGTTTTTTTAGTTGAAGATGAGATAGTAATGCGGGAAGGCATAAAGAAAAATATTCCATGGGAACAGGAAGGCTTTGAGTTTGTGGGAGATGCAAGTGATGGAGAGCTTGCCTATCCTCTGATACAAAAGAGCAGACCCGACATTTTGATTACAGACATCAAAATGCCTTTTATGGATGGAATAGAGTTAAGCCGACTTGTAAAAAAGGACATGCCAGATATAAAGATTATATTTCTGACTGGCTATGATGAGTTTGCATATGCAAAGGAAGCCATAAGCATAGGTGTGGCAGAATATCTGCTTAAGCCTATAACCAGCGCACAGCTTATAGAAGTGCTGCATAAGGTTGAGACCTCTATCCTTGAGGAGAGAAGGAAAAGCCAGGTTTCTGACAGTACAAATGATGAGTGGGAGAAGACAAAGGTCAAGAGGCTGGGATTTTTCAGAAAGCTCACTGGCGGAGAACTCTCTATCTCACAGATTTACGAGGAGGGAGAGAAATTCGGCATAGAATTTGTGGCTCCCAGCTATAATATAGCCCTGCTACAATTTTTCTTTGACACGGATATAGACGTAGAGACGGATATAAGAGAGCGGGTTGAGAAAACCATACAGGATATTGCACAGGAATTTCCACAGGTATTTGCAGTGGAGAAAAACAAAGAGGAATATGCGGCTCTCATAAAGGAGACAGAGGACAGCAGGATTGATGAGACCATAGAGCAGTGTGAGAGGAAGCTAAAGGACGCTCTTAAAGGTGAGAAGCTTGAGTACTATGCTGTTATAGGCAATCCAGTAGAGAGAATTGGAGATATAAAGAAGTGCTTTAAGGAAGCAAATGAGCATTTTGCCCACAGATATCTGAGAGAGAGAAACCAGACAGTGCGTTGCCAGAAGGAAGAGCTTGAAACGGCAGATGCATCCGTTGATTTTATGACAATGAATTTGTCTCAGGCTGATTCGGGCAGGCTGTCAAAATTTATAGAGACAGGCTTAAAGAGCGAGGTCGAGCAGTTTGTAGACAGCTATTTTGAAAAAATAGGTACAAGGAACATGCAGTCCACACTTTTCAGACAGTATGTAATTATGGATATGTCTATAATCATAATGGGCACCCTGCAGGAAATGGGCTATTCCAAGGAAGAGCTGGTGGAAGACTTTGGAAATACTGAGAATCTCTCACAGATATACAATGGTACAGAGCCTACAAAAAAGTATATAGTATCCTGCATAAAGCGGGCTATGAACTACAGGGATGAGGCTGTGTCAGATAAAAAAGAGGACCTGGTCAAAAAAGCCTGCACTTACATAGAAGAGAATTATTCAAACGAGGATATATCCCTCAACATGGTTGCAAAATATGTGGGAGTCAGCCCTAACCATTTCAGCACAATGTTTGCGCAGAATATGAACAAGACATTTGTAGAGTATCTGACAGATGTGAGGATGGAGCATGCGAAAATTCTGCTTAGAACCACCAATATGAGAACCAGCGATATTGCTTTTGAGGTGGGCTATCATGACTCACACTATTTCAGTTCTCTGTTTAAAAAGAATCAGAACATGACACCTAGAGAATACAGGGCAGCTAACTAGCAGAGGTAGTAAGGTATGAAAAAAAGGGGAGTGTCACTCAGCAACAGATTAAATATTTTGATAGTTTTATGCGTTATTCCATTGACATCGTTACTGGTATATCTGCTGGTGCTTACATATTCGCTGTCGTCCAAGTACGATAATATAGTTGAGCAGATTACAAAGGCTAACACATATAACATTAATTTCAAAGAGGATGTGGACTATGTAATGTATATCATAGTCGTAAACTCAGCCAGGGCAGAAGAGCTGGTGGATACCGAGGAGCCTCAGAGGATGATTGATGAGGCGAGAGAGGTCTTTCAGAATCTGTATGATGAGGCAGAGAATAACTCTACAAAGACTAAGCTTGACAGAATCCTTGCCTGTCTTGACACACTGGAAACCCATGTGGAGGAGATAGAAAAGGATGCTTTGGTTCCAGGAATGTATGAGACAAATATGGACAGGCTGGATTTGGACGTAAGAGTCCTTACAGAGCTGATACAGGAGCAGATACAGGAATACATCTATGAGCAGAGCCAGAACCTTGAGGGCCTGAGACAGGGTGTACACAGGGAAGTGCAGCGTGTGATTTTTGTGATGAGCCTTCTGCTTGGAGTGATCCTGGTTAGCGTGATATTTTTTGCCAGAAGGATTACCAAAAATATTGCAGAACCTATATCAGAGCTGTGCGATGTGGCTGCCACAGCAGGAGAAGGCGATTTTGAAATCCGTACCAAGGGAGATAACTCAATAGTTGAGATACAAAAGCTCAATACAAGCGTAAACCAGATGATTAAGAAAATAGGCCAGCTTGTTGATGATATAAGAGTTGAGGAAATCAACCTGCGTGCGGCAGAGCTGAGGCTTTTGCAGGAGCAGATTAATCCCCATTTCCTCTATAATACTCTGGATAACATCATCTGGCTTGCTGAGTCTGGAGAGGATGAAGAGGTTGTCAAAATGGTTTCGTCCCTATCCAGTTTTTTCAGGACTACCTTAAGCAAGGGCAGGGATTATATCACTGTGGCTGAGGAGAGAGAGCATATTGAGAGCTACCTGTCAATCCAGAAATTCAGATACAGGGACATCCTGTCTTATGATATAGATTTTGATGATGAAATCCTTGATAACAGTATTTTAAAACTTACCCTACAGCCGATTGTGGAAAATGCCCTCTACCATGGCATCAAGAACAAGCGTGGCATGGGACATATACAGATTGATGGCAGAAGAGATGGGGAAAATATTGTATTTACCGTATCTGACAATGGAATCGGAATGAGAGAGGAAGAGGTGGAGCATCTGAAAAATGTTATATCCGGTCTGGTAAGTGATGACAGAAGTGATGGCGGATTTGGCTTGTTTAACGTAAACCAGAGGCTTGAGCTTAACTATGGCAGAGCGTACGGACTCAATATAGAGAGCACCTATAATGTGGGCACTACAATAACCGTAAA
>CAVKUD010000095.1:0-10924 GCA_963659315.1 Senegalimassilia sp.
GTACAAACAGCTGGTAGTCTGGCAGGATGTTTTCATTGATATATGTAATAATCTTCTCTGAAGCCTCAACCAGTCCATGAACAGCCTCGATAACCTGCTCATTGATTGTCTGGATGTTATTTGCAGTCTCACGTGAAGAATCTGCAAGCTGTCTGATTTCATCTGCAACAACTGCAAAGCCTTTTCCAGCCTCGCCGGCACGGGCAGCCTCGATAGAAGCATTAAGTGCAAGCAGATTAGTCTGGCTTGAAATGCTTAAGATGTCACCAGTAAGCTGCTCTACCTTTTCAACACTCTTTGAATTTTCAAGTGCCAGGTTCATCTCATCAGTGATTTCACCAATCATGGCATTGGTATTGTTCATGTTCTCAGTAGCCTTGCGCTCCATCTCTGTCGCACGTACCTTCATCTCCTGGGCGTACTGTGTCATAACAGTAGTCTGGTCTGCCACAGCCTGAACCTTCTGCTCAGCTGACTCAGTATGCTGGCTGACAGTATTTGTAGTAGCAGACACCTCCTCCATAGTAGCAGAAAGCTCCTGCATAATTGCCGAAATATCATTGGCACTGTCACTTGAAGAAGCAACACTGCTTGCCACATTTCCCACAACTCCGTCAAGCACATTAGAGTTTGTAATAATCTTTGACATGATATTCTGCAGGGTTTCGATAAAGTGGTTGATGCCCTGTCCTGACTTGCCAATCTCATCATTGGACTTGACAGTAACACGTCTTGTCAAATCTCCGTGTCCAGCCTCAATCTCGTCAATAATAGCACTAAGCTCCTTAGTCTGCTTCTGAAGTGGCTTAACAACCATCTTGACAACAACTACTATAACTCCACCAAATGCAACAACCGCAATTGCGATAAATACCATGGAAATAGCAAGATTACGATTGTATAAGTCATCCTGATCCTGAATGTTTTCCTTTACCAGCTCATCATTTCTGGTAATAAGTGCGTCCATGTTGTCTCCAATACTTGTAGACCACTCCTGCATAACATCATTAGCCTTTGAAACAGCCGCTGCTGAGTCTCCGCCCATAGCAGTCTGCATAAGCTCCACTGTTGTACCCTGCGCCTCTGTAATAAGGGCAAAAGTATCGTTCATCAGCTGAATATCATCAGCAGTGAAATAATCATCCATTGCAAGAAGCTCTTCCTCATAAGAAGCCACATCTGACTGATACTCTGTCAGCTGGGAAGCAACATACTCATACAAATCTTTGCTAGGCTCTGCGCAAAG
Organism: Senegalimassilia sp.; assembly: GCA_963659315.1. Taxonomy (GTDB): domain Bacteria; phylum Bacillota; class Clostridia; order Lachnospirales; family Lachnospiraceae; genus Roseburia. The sequence goes on from CAVKUD010000095.1 coordinate 1,247, forward strand.
GGCAAGTGTAAGCTTCTGGGTATTGGCAAATGCCAGATTAATCTCGTCCATGCAGATTGTTGCTCTGACACCATTTCCTGAAATCTGGGCACTCTCGTCCTGTATGGCGGTCATGGAATATAAGCCCTCGCCTGCAGCTGCAATAGCGATACATCCAAGAATGGCAACCGGAACAATCAGTTTTGTAATAATTGATGATTTCTTTTTCATTCTTTATCCTCCGTCCTCATTTTTGCATTTTTTATTTTAGCACCTTTTTCCTATATGTCTATATTTTATAAGCAAATTTAAGATTTTTTTGCACCTTTTTTACCTATAAACGAGGCATTTAAGAGGTTCTCTGCGCCTTCCGCTTCTTTTTTTCCTGATACATTTTATCATCTGCATCATTTATGTACTCGTCAATCCCCTTAGAAGAATCCCTGGCAATCACATAGCCCACACTAGCCTCGATTGCAAAAGGCAGCTTCTTTGAAGCTGTAGCAGCTGCCAGATTCTCATGGAATTTTCTGACTATCTCATCAGCCTCAGCCTCTGAACACTCCGGCACAAGCACCACAAACTCATCGCCTCCATACCGCATAGCCACAGCCCTTGACGGAAAGCTCTGCCTGATGCCATTTGCAACGCCTGTAATAACCTCATTTCCCATATCGTGGCCAAACTGGTCATTGACATATTTCAGATGGTCTGCATCAAAAAAGACGATAGCAAGCGGTTCATTTGCAGCCATGCACTTGTCATACAGGGGTACAAACAGCTGGTTGTAGGCAGTCCGATTGTAAAGCCCTGTCAAGGCATCCTGAATATACAGAAGTGACAGCTTGTGGTTGGTTCTTTGCAGGACAATCCGATTGTATAGATACTCCAGCGCCTTTGAAAAAGAATTAAGAGTCTCGAATACAAACTGATTTTCCATCATATAATCACAGTTGACCAGGACATAATATCCTACCTCACGCTCCCTGATGTGCAGGGGAACAAAAAGCCTTGTATCTCCTGTTCTGCGCTCCCAGAGGTCAGGCAGAAGCTCTCCCTCAGCTATGGGGATGTCACACTTTATGTCACCATTTTTGCAGGCGAAAACCACATCCATCTCATCTGGATATCCCTCTGTGATTCTCTCCTCGTGAATGTCCTCTATGTCATCGATTGTCTGGGATTTCACAATGTCATGGTTCATGACCAGATACATCTCGTCACACTTAAGTCCCTGCAGGCATCTGGCAAGGTACCCTCCCATCTGCTCATAGGTGTCACAGCCTATGAGACTTCTGTTCATATCCATGGACTCATTGTACAAGTCCTTATATCTCACATCTGCAAAAATCTTGTCCTTGATATAGTCGCTCCGTCTCTTGTGGTTATCATTTTTGCAGCCACAACTCTCCTGAAATATAAGCTTTGCCCTTGAGTAAACAATCTCAGGCACCTCTTTGCCCTGCCAGATATTGTCAAGCAGGTGCATTGCCTCATAGGCTATATCATCCCTGCTGTAGCTCACAGTAGTAATCCGTGGCTCAAAATATGACGCCTTGTCAAAGTCATCAAAGCCTGTGATTTTAAAATCCTGTGGCACACGCCAGCCTGCTTCCATAGCCTCATTGCACAAGCCAACAGCAATATTCTCATTCGCACACACAAAGGCATCTGCCAGCAGCTTCCTGTCCCTGAAATATCCAAAGGCTTTCATGCCAGTTTCAACCTCGTAATCCCCCTCGAAAATCCGCTCCGGTTCCACTGCAATGCCGTGCTTCTCCAACACATCCATATAGGCATGGCGTCTGGAAATATTCTCGGTGTTTTCCACAGGACCGCCCACGAAATTTAAAGTTTTGCACCCATGCTCTGTGATTAAGTGCTCCACTATCTGGCTCATGGAGGTGTAATTGTCTATACCGCACCTGTACATGCCCGGAATCTTGATAAGGAGTGACACCGCTGGCGTCCCTGACTCAAGTATCTTATCAACAATTTTGTTGTACTGATCCTCCATCTCAATATTGGTGATTTCAAGCACTATGCCATCATATTGTCCCAGGTCAGGGAGGTTTATGATATTGTACTCACCGGCATTGATGGATTCATCCTTTGTCAGGTTACCAAAGCTGTGAAATACATCAACCTCCACATCAAGATTATGCTCTTTTATGTACTTTTGGCAGCCGTGTACCCATACATAGTTGACACAGCGCTTCCATGCGTCTGAAATGATTGCTAGTTTTTTCATCCCGATAGTACCTTCCTTTGTGTGAAGCACGATTGTAATTTCCCCGTCAATTTCGACTATGTTCATTATGATGAACGTACTTTGTCGAAATTGGTTTGGTTTAATTTTAGCACATTTATGGGCAAAAACATACTAAATAAAATAAGCGGCTATTCTAATGTATCTTTTAGAATAGCCGCTAGTATACTATATGACGTTCATCAATCCTTGCGTGACATTTAGGGCAGTAGCAGACCTTCTTTATCTTGCGCTTCATACCTGCCACAAGCCCTATTTTCTCTGAGCAAAAGGGACAGCGTCCTTTCATCCAGCTGTCCTCTGCCCTAATTCCATTTATCTCCATAAGCAACTCACCTCTGCTACTAATACTTATTCTGATTTATCAGTTTGAATGAGATACTGTTCTCTGCCATTCAGCATTTCCATTCCCAGAATTTCAACCTCTTCTACTGAGAATCTGATGGCATTATCATTTATTCTTTTTACATCCTCTTCCATTCGCTCTACGGTCTTGGTAGCCATCTGTATCATTCTCTCTGCTTCATTCCATATTGAATCCTGTAATCTGTTTTTCATTCTCTCATTATTAGCAAAAGATTTTTCAATTCTCTCAATTTTTTCTTCTGCATCATCTGCCCATTCGCTTTGTAGTTTAAAATATCTTTCCCTTTCTTCCCTAAGCATATTCTCTACTTTTTCTTGCACATCTACCGGCATGACTGCCATAAGCATCATACTTTCATTTACTGTTTTAGTCACTTCTATCTGATACTTCTGAATGGCTTCTAAAACATTTTTTCTTCGCTGCAGGTCTCTATCCTTAGCTAATTCCTCCATTTCGTTCTCAAATCTGATTCTTTGCTCATTCAGTTCCTCATCTGCCTTATTGCGCTTTATCTCATTATCTGTCTCTGCCACAGCTTCCCTTATTTTATTATCTGTTTCAGACTTTTTTACCAATGCATCTGTCTTTTTAGTCTGATTATCAACCATTACCTCTACTGTATTTACAATTATTTCTTTACCAGCCTCAACTGCGTTTTTGCCTGCTGTCAAGCCAAACTCAGTCTTCTTTTTCTGCATTTCCATATCATATTTTGCCCGTTCAATTTTTATCTGTGACTTTTCCTTTACAAGACCTCCCACCATGTCCATTCCAGTCTGTAAAATATTAGCTATCTCTTTAATATTGCTCATATTATCTTATCCTCCTTCATCATTCGGTATTTTTCATCAAATTTTATATTAAGCAGGCACATTTCCTCATAGCCCTGCTCCCATGATATAGAAGAAGCTATTATCTCCTCTAATATGCCCTGATATTTTTTCAGCATATCAATAGTCAAATCCATTCCACAATATACATGACCATTCTCTTTTAAAAACTGAGAATACGATTCGGCAAACAATTCTTTACAAACCCTGTCCCTCAAATCCTTTTTCTCCACAAGCTCCTTAAAGTATTCAAGATGTTCTGCCATCCATCTGGTTTCATAGATGCCAATATATGTCGGTCTGATTTCTTCTTTATTATGTAAGCCCGAATACAAATCCGTATTCTTATTAATTGTGTCTTTCAATAATTTCTCACGTAATTCCCTATAGACACGCAAAGAAACTCTAATTGCCTTTTTTTCTGGTGTTTCCATTTTCAAATTCCCTCTTTAATAATTTTTTCAGCTTCCTGCCTAAACTCCTTCATCTGTTTAATCGCCAGGGAATTCAACAGCTCTTCACTCATCTTAAAGCTCTTCTCCATATTTTTCTTCAGCTCATCCACCCAGATTTGACGAGCATCTTCCCTGACCTCATCTGCTTTCATGACATCAATAATCTCAGGCAAATCCTCTTTATAAAATTTTCGCTCCTCTTCCCTTAATTCCTTGAGGCTGTTCTGCACATACTCAAACTCATCCTTATACTCTCTTATAAGCTCTCCATATGCTTTCTCACATTTAGCCAGCTCATTTATTGTCTGGTTCCTATTGCTCACCTCTGCATTAGCACCAAATTTTTCAAACAAATCTCCCATTCTCATTTCTCCTGATTAGTTTATATTCCAAAGTTAAAGCAGCATTAAGAATACTATGATAATCACTGCTATAATTGTGACTACAAGAACTATAATTCCTGTCTTTCCCTTTGTATCTGTCTCTTCGCTTATGACTTCACATTTGCAGGTCTCGTCTGCGCTGACTATCTCCTGACACTCCTCTGGCGCATCCGCTTCACTTAGTTTTTTTTTATATCTTTCTATAGTGGATGCCTCAGCCGATACATATGAGAATCTTTCATCCTGCATCATCTTTACGTTATACAAATTCGTGCATAAGCTTAGCTTACGATAATCTGCTCCTGATATCTGCTCCAGTATTGCTTCAAATAAGCTTTGGTCTTCACCCGCTCCTGTCACATGCTCACGTTCTCCAAGCATCTGGTGGCTGGTCAATTTTTCCACTTCCAGGCTGTATTCATAGGCAGCTGTCAGCCTGAGTCTGCTGTTATTTTTCCATACCTCATCCTTTGCAATATGCTCTTCAAAAATATTTATCAGGCTTCTGACATCTACGACTGGCTTCTGACCAATTTCCTTATCCTGCATATGGCAGACATATCCGATAAAGCATTTTATATTTCTTCCATTCTTATCCGTAGCGTATTGCTTAAGCTCCTGCTTGTCTGGCTCATACTTTTCAAACAGATTATCCAACACTCCTACAATACCGAATATCAGATATTTTTGATTTCCGAAAATAACCTGACGGATTCCATTGAAATTATCGCAATATGATGTTGCCGACAATATGTATTCCTTTGCCCAGTTCACATCCACATCACTAAAATCGTCTGGTTTAAGCAAAAAACCTGTATCATAATCACAGCAATAAGTCCTGCAGTAAATCAACGCAGATGCTTTTATCTCACTCATCTAACTCCTCGCCTTCTACTATTTCATATTTTTTACCCTGTCTATACACAATTAAACCTCGCAATTCACTTCGTATTTTCCTCACATATCTCTTATGCTTTGCCACGTCTTCATTGATATTTGCCAATTTATTTTCCAAATCAGCAAGCTCTTTTTTAGTATTCTCGATTTCAGCTTCTAACGCAGCTCTTTTCTTGGGATTAATTAAATTTTGCGCAATGTGTATCTTTTTGTTTTGCTCTTTTAATTGCTCTTCCTTATCCTCCAATTTCTTTTCCGCTAATGTTTTTAAACGTACAAGCTCTTCCTGCGTCTTTTTAACCCTTCTCAAATCTTTCTTCAACACATTAAATATTGCATAGAATAATGGTTTTTCAATATTGATAGGCTTTAAAGCTCCCGAATATTCTTTATCATCTATATTTTCTCCGATGGAAACAGGTATAATAGCCACTTGATTTTTGCTCTCATCCGCAGTGAATAGTGGTGAAAATGCTTCTGTGACTATATCGCAAATATCGTCTTTTCCCCAATTTCTACATTTATCATATTTTGTGATGATTATTGCTATCTGTGGTAAACGTTTATTCGTTTTTCTGTAAACAGAAATCACATTATTTATGTTGCTACTGCAATTATCTCGCACATTGACTATTACCTTGTCCTTATCATCTCCAACCATTTTTTCGCCATCTACAAAAATAAACAGGCATGTAGAATCGTTTATTCGCTGAATCAGTTCCTCATACTGACTCGGGTCATCTATTCCATGGTTTTCAATGCTGCCACCTCTGTAGTCCATCCATTGAAATGACTTAATTGTCTGATAAGCATATTCCAAGTCAAAGAGGTAATCGCCATTTTTATCTGTTCCCTGCGGAAATCTTATATCCCCTGTCAATTCACTCATGTTTTTCCATTTTGTACGCAGCTCATAATCATCTTCTGCATCTTCCATAGACAATGTATAACCATTTACTCCCGCACTCATTGCATAATACATCGCTACTAAAAAGCATGTCTTTCCCGAACCGCTCATTCCAAGGGCTGTCAAATTAATATCTGCCATAATCCATCTCCTTTACCATGTTTATTTTGGCTTGTCACTGCATATAATTCCCTGTAATTAATTGCAGTTAATTTAGTTTTGCAATCTATACATTGCAATTATATATCTAAAACAAACTAGAATCAACATAAATGCAATGAATATATTGCAAATCAATATATTGGAGTTAGACTCATGGCACAGAAAATCAGACAAGATATTTCCCTCGGAAGCAACATCCGAGTTCTGCGCAAGCAGGCGCATCTCACCCAGGAGCAGGTTGTTGCCCGCATGCAGCTACAGGGCATTGAGATTTCCAGAAGCAGCTATTCACAAATCGAATGTGGCACATATAATATTCGTGTCTCAGAGCTGGTGGCTTTGGCGGAGATTTTTCAGGTTGACTATAATGCGTTTTTTGCGAACATAAAAAATACCCCACAAAAGGATTTGGTGGCTAATTAGCTTGCTGGTCCTTTTGTGGGGTGTTTTTGTATACTTATATTATCTCAGGATAGTATCTCAGAATTTTTCTATTATTGCCCAATAATTTTTTCAAGTGATTCAATAGTTCTCTTAAATCCACTTAAATATTCTATCTGCTCATCTTTTTTACACGATTCAACATAATTATATATTCTATCTTTTTTATCTTTATGCGGATTATATGTTACAATTGTGTCCCGAATGTCACCATTTTTAACATAATCATCTAAAACTGCATTAATGGTTTTTTCTCTCGTAAGAACATTCATAACAGCTCTGCTAAGTTCTTCATATTCCCTAGGTTCTACAAAATCTTTTTCCTTCAATTTTAACCAGCACTTAGTAGATAATAGATGTTCAATTTCATAATATATATCAATATTCTTTTTATATAAATCAATTATCGTATCTGAAGGCTCTAAAAATTTCACCTGAATAGCTGCTGTTGATCTTTTATTTCTATATATTGTACTCTCAACAAGTTCATTTTTTGCAGATATTCCTGCTTTATCCTTATCAAATAAAACAATTGCTTTACTCGTATTTCCACTATATATCCAAGCATATGCTAGATCCATTAACTTCTTACATCCCCCTCACCTTCTTTGATGAATATTCTTAATGTTTCATCTTGTAACTTTTTATAAAGTTTTTCAGAATATAATTTAATCGCCAACTCTAAATATTGTTTATCTGTTTTACCTTCTACCATTACAGTTGCAACATCTATAAACATATTTTCTTCCAGTATCTTCTTTGATTTTGCAATTTTCTCTTCTTGTTCTGCTATATATGGAGCAACAATTGGCATAAGCCCCATAAACTTTCCAACATTTGCAGCAGAATAATCATATTTTAATTTTGACCCCTCTGTTTTTTCTCCCTGTGTTACATAAATAACTTGTACATCTTTATCATTATTTTTCATATAAAAAGCTGGTGAATGTGTTGTAATAAACATTTGAATATCTTGTGAAAATTCCTCAAAATCATTTGCCATTTCAAAAGCTTTCGACAACTCAACACCATTTTCAGGCTCCTCAAATCCCCAAATAGTTGCGACCTTCATTGAACCTTGATTTCTAGTTTTCTGATCCTCATCTGCTATATATTTTAGTATAATAGGAATATGCCTAGCTTGTATTCCATCTCCCCTTTTTTCTAATGCAACTAAGCCTGCCATATCCGCATTCTCAGTTTCAAACTCTAGCGTCTTAAATAGTTCACTCAAATTTTCAGGTATAGATAATCTACTACTAATATGTATTCTCTCACTAACCTGATTACTTATTTGAGCTGTATATTCCTGTAATACTTTTGAGAAATTATTTACCGAGTCCTCAAGTGGACTATCCAGAACAGCTGAAACAGTAAAATATAAATCTGCCAATAATGATTTATAATATTCTTTACTTTTTACAGCTGGAACATATCTATATCTTATTCTTTTAAGTGTTCCTGGTACTCTAGACCTCTCTGATGGTTTCTCTCCTTTTTCGTTTGTAATTAATTCATCTGTATAATCATTAATCCTCCACACCTTTTTCCATGTAAATATACCTTTTTCCTTATAACTATCAGGTATAAGGAATTTTATTTCTATTACAATTTCCTTAGTTCCATGACTTGTTATCGGGAAATAGTATGAAAAATCTTTTTTAAAATCAAACATAACCCCATAATCCGTTTGTCCATTAAAAAACAAATTTAATGCTTTTAAAACATTAGACTTTCCCGCATCATTTAATCCGACAAAAATATTCATATTTTTTGCTTCAATCAATTCATTTCTAATACTTCTAAAGTTTTTAATTCGTATAGATTTTATAATAATTCTATTACCCATATCTTATGTCCTCTTAATTGCAACAATTCTATCGTTCTGCAATTAAATCAATCTTTATATATTGTAAAACTCACATTTTTTAATATAACTTTAACATTATCCTGTGTTTTATTATATACATTTGGATTATTCTTGCTTATTCTTTCTAGCCTGCCTCATTGATTCATATATTAAGCTTTGAATTAATTCAGTAAAATAATCAGTATTTATAATTGTTTCAAACATACATTTCAGTTCATCCATTGACTCAACATCATATATATATATTGTTTCTTTCCATTATATGCTTCAGCTATATCCTCATTTAGTACAACTCGAACTGGATAAGCAATTGCACCATAATTCAAAAACATCATTCGATATTTATAATACTCTAATCCATGAACTGATAAAAATACTTCATATTTATTTTAAACATTGCTCTGCTCGCCTAAAAAATCTTGAATATCTACTTTTTCTTCCATATTTACAGCCATGGTCATTGCTAACACACTATTTGTTTTAACATATGATGTTGTTTTTCCATCATATGCTAAAACATTGCATATTACCATATTATTCGTACATTCTTCAATTTCCTTTGCACATTCGGCAATTACCTCTTCTGGTGATTCTGTGTCTTTTAGTTCAAATTTAAATATTTCTTTTTTCATAGTCTATCTCCTTTATTAAATATTAAATTCACACACTATAGGAAAATGATCGCTTATATTTGAATTCGGATATCCATTTTTTGTATATAACGTTTTATTCCTACATTCTATTATTATTTTTAATTTTTCCCTAATCATAAATGGAATCATTGATTGACTTATAATAACCTGATCTAACATGTACCAACAAGGATTACACATTTTTGAATCTGTTCTATAATATGTTCCTGGGTGATATTCAAAATCTCCAAATAAGTTCCACATTGGATTATACATCTTTTCATATTCTTTTTCATAAATAATCCTAGAATTATTATCTGACATCTTTAATGCAGGTAACACATGAAATCCTTTTGCACTTAAACAAGCTTTTTCATATGGAGATTCATTCATATCACCTATAATAATTACATCATTAGAATTTAATTTTTCTCTAGTGTTTTTTATTGCATATCTTATCTCTTCCGCAAGTGATATTCTTTCATC